>JALRGY010000150.1 GCA_023253325.1 Candidatus Nanopelagicales bacterium
ATTCGGTCGAGCCCAGGGAGCGTCCATCGGTCCAAGGCCTGTCTGATCTCACCATGAATGCTGCTGGCGCACTCGGAGGCGCGGTCGCCGGTGTCGTCATGCTGATAGGCGGCTATGGCCTTCTGTGTGCCGCGGCGATCTTGCCCCTGATTGGCCTTGGAATCTGTGTAGCCCGTCCGGCGTGTCGCGCTTATTCGAACGCACGTTCGATATAAGTTTAGAGCGCTGGGTCGAGTTATACACATTCAAAAATTGCCCGTGGCAGTGTCCACAGGGGGTCCAATTTTAGGGTGCGTGTCAGTCTCCACACCTAGTGTGCAGTGAGCAGTGTTAATCGACGTTCCAACACATGGAGTCGTCGATGCATTGAACAGCATCGAATAGGTAACCCCCAAATGAGGAGAAGTGAGATGGCAAACGCCGCTAAAGATCGTGAAAAAGCACTGGATAGTGCACTCGCCCAGATTGAACGCCAATTTGGCAAAGGTTCGGTTATGCGTCTCGGTGAAGAAGGCAGAGTGCCCATGGAGGTTATTCCTACCGGCTCAATTGCCTTGGACATTGCTCTTGGTATTGGCGGTTTGCCTCGCGGTCGCATCGTTGAGATCTACGGGCCCGAATCATCCGGTAAAACAACCGTTGCCCTACACGCAATCGCCAGCGTGCAGGCGCGTGGTGGACTGGCAGCCTTTATTGACGCCGAGCATGCGCTGGATCCCGATTATGCAGCGGCATTGGGTGTCGACCTAGATAACCTTTACGTATCACAGCCAGATACAGGTGAGCAGGCACTTGAAATCTGTGACACCTTGGTTCGATCAGGGGCCATTGACTTGGTTGTCATTGACTCTGTTGCCGCACTGACTCCTCGTGCTGAAATCGAGGGAGACATGGGCGACTCTCACATGGGTCTACAGGCGCGATTAATGAGCCAGGCACTGCGCAAAATGGCCGGAGCGCTCAGCAACACGAATACCACAGCAATTTTCATCAACCAGTTGCGTGAAAAAATTGGCGTCATGTTTGGTTCTCCCGAGACAACAACGGGTGGTAAGGCTTTGAAGTTCTACTCGTCGGTACGCCTTGATGTGCGACGTATCGAGACTCTTAAGGGTGGTACTGAGGCGGTGGGAAACCGGACTCGAATCAAGGTGGTAAAGAACAAGGTTGCCCCGCCATTCAAGCAGGCTGAATTCGACATCCTTTATGGCGAGGGCATCTCGCGTGAAGGTTCATTAATCGATATCGGCGTTGATCAGGGAATCATTCGCAAGTCCGGCGCGTGGTACACCTACGAGGGAGACCAGTTGGGTCAGGGCAAGGAAAATGCAAGAACTTTCCTCAAAGACAACGCGGATTTGGCTGATGAAGTGGAAAAGCGCATCAAGGATCAGCTTGGTATCGGAGCGAAATTGGATGTAGATGTATCTGCACCAGTTCCTGTGGTGGAGGACTTCGACGAAGACGAGGAATGACATGGAGCCTTCGCCCAAAGAAGGCAATCCGGAGGAATTGGCGAGGGCGGCGACCTCACATGTACTTCGCCGCCTCAATTCAGCCCCACGCACACGACATGAGTTAGCCCAGAGCTGTCGGGAAAAGGGTTTTCCTCCGGAAATCTATGAGCCAGTCCTGGATCGAGTTGAAGAGATGGGATACATCAATGATGCCGATTTTGCTAACAACTGGGTGCGTTCACGCACTCGGTCTCGCGGGTTGGCGCCGAGTGTGTTGCGCAGGGAATTGACGCTCAAGGGCGTGGATCGTGACCTCATTGATGCCGCCGTCGAGGAAATTGACCCAAAAGACAGCGATCGGCGTGCCCGAGAATTGGCAGAGAAGAAAATGCGAAGTTTGCTGGGAGTTTCGACTCAGGTAGCAATTCGCCGGATTGCCTCACAATTACAACGAAAGGGCTATCCGCCCGGCATGAGCCTGGTCATCGCGCGGGACGTTGCGGGTTCGAGTGACGACACGCACGACTTTCATGATTTGGACCATTGACTGACGTGTTCTGCAGCGCAATTGGGTCAGGTATATTGTTCAAGTCTTGCTGGTTGTAACCGGCTTGGGGGAATCACATGACTAGTTCGGGAGTTATTTAATGCCAGGTTTATCAACATGGGCTGTTCGGCGGCCT
>JALRGY010000151.1 GCA_023253325.1 Candidatus Nanopelagicales bacterium
CCTTAATCATCATGGTTTTGTAAACAGCCTTCTCAAGAGTCAACCTTGTGGCTGTCTCCCAGTGCTTACAGGTCTTTTCGAGTTGGTGCAGTTGACTCCTTGGGATACGCACCGTCAAACCGTCGGTGTTCACCTGGATCAACTCGGCCTCGGTCCACGCCATGATCTGTTCAGCCAACCAGCACAGCAAGAGCTGACCCGTGAGCGTGATACTCATGGTGAACAGGGGGTCGTAGAACACGCTGAACTTGTTGTTTGAGTCACCATATACGCCGTTGAGCGCCAGCTTCAGCATGGCCGATTCTGCGGATTTTTTCGGGTATTGCTTGCGCTGCTCGAACAGGTGTTTGTAGATGCTCCCGAATTCTTCACCGAGGTGTGCCGGGTAGAAGCCATTCGTGATTGCCAGGTTTGGATAGTACGAAGTGACATCGAGGTCCACGATGACGTGTTCATCATCGCTCTCGATGACCTCGGACTCCACGGACCCGTGAATGCCGCCGAGTCCGAAGACGAATGTGAAACCATTGATTGTTGCAGTCAGGTCTGTGAATACACCCTTGGTTTCCGTGATAGATTGAGCTTTGAGCCAGTTCAGCACACGGGTGAACTCGGGATGATCGAACTTAATCCAGTCGGGAATTGCATCCTTGAGATGAATTACTGGGCGCTTTGTTTGTTTGGGGGTACGACCAAGGGGGCCAAACTCATAACACTCAACACCAGACTCCTCCAGTCTCATGATGAAATAGTCTTTGCCGATCTTGGTGTCGTTGTGGTTTGTGAAGTCTCGGCTGTACTTCGAGGTCAACTCCTCACGAAACCGAATCATGTCCTGCGACTTGTGATAGAACAGTTTGGTCGCGTGAACATCGTGCGCGTTGTATCTCTTGAGGACTTCAATCTGCTCGCGGGTCAGCGATGTACCAACGGGGAAAGGCAGGTCCTCAATCGAGTCCATTCGCATGTTGAACTCAAGGGACTTCAAACTGGTAGCTCGGGCCTTGTTGTCAAAATGATGAATTTTGAACAGGTCTACCTGGGGGACAATGTAATCCGCAGGCTTGACAAAATGCACCCACTTGTCACTACCATCTTGAGCACCAATGATGGACATCGCCTTCTGGTATAGAGTGCTTGCGTCGGATTTACCCATGCGAACAAGCTGATGCAACACCGGGTAATCGAAACCCACATTGTTGAATCCAACCATGCGAGCGCCACTGTCTCGCAAATAGATTAAGAAGTCGATGATCTCGCGAGAGTCATTGCGCCAATCGCTGATCTCGAACATCCAAGTGATCGGAGCATTTGCATGTTCCACCGCCAACGTGAACACATTGGGGTATGTTTCAATGTCAAATACGTAATCATTGTTCATTACCATCACTCTTTACAAAATGGGGCCTACTCGCTGCGTCTGTGGTGCTTGGATTCACAACCGGCTCTGTGGTCCGGTATACCAGTAGGTCACAGCATCCGCTTTCGGCCCCTAAACCGTCAACCGAGGAACGCAGGAATTCCGAATGGTGCTGCGGATGCCGCAGGAGCACTACCAGCAACAGCACCAAACAGACCGGAAGCATCCACGGAACCTTCACCAAATGGAGTGTCATCACCTGCGAATTGAACAGCAACCAAGTCGCAACGAATACCGCGACCGTGTTTGTTGTCCTGCAACCAGGGTTTGATGGCAGCATTCACTCGGCAACCACCATACATTTTGCGGGCAAGTTGTTGACACGCCATTGTGTTTGATGGGTCAACCGCTGAACCGTCAGCTTGGATGATCTGAGGTTGACTATCGCGACCAGCGGTGATGAACACGTTACCCACATAGCCATCGTAGGGTTGGAAGGTGCGCTTATTGACCTTTTCCTCACCACGACCAAAGCATCGGGTTTTGCGGTCATTCTGGATCATGTTCATAACGGTTTGAGCATGTTCCTTCCACTTCTCCACTGCCATCGCGCCATACTTCTGCATGAACTGCTGAAAGCCTGCATGATCTTGAGGCATGAGAAATTCACAGTTGT
>JALRGY010000152.1 GCA_023253325.1 Candidatus Nanopelagicales bacterium
AGGCCGTAGTTAACCTCGGTATCCCAGATTGGTTTTTCCGGTGCCCCACGCAGTGCCAGCATGGTTTTGAATTGGCCGAGTTCACCTACGCGTTCAACCGGGCCAGCGCTTGCAATCGGGTAACTGTGCACCGTGTAACCATCAACCGGCCAAAACAGATCTTTCAACGCATCAAGGTAATCCCCGTAATTGGTCACGAACGCATTTGTTGCCCGGGTTCCCGTGCTGGCTGCCAAGACCATGCTGGTGTCACCAATAACATCTTTTATTCCCTTGGTGAGTGCTGCCAACTGCAGTTGGGAGCCGGTCCAGTACGTGGGGAGGTTTCCTTCATTCCACACTTCATAAGCACCAATTCGCGAACCGAATTCAGTCTTGAGTTTCCGGATGAAACTCAGAGCAGAATCATTGGAAGTCGGGGCAATATTCCCCGGTCCACCTCCATTAGCCCACCCTGGAGTATCCCCTAAAACGTAGAGAACGCGAGCACCAGAACTTTCGGCTGACTCAATCGATGCCCGCAATTTTGAAAAATCAATATTGCCTTGGGTTGGTTCCATTTGCGCCCACGAAACACCAGCATCCCACAAACGAACCCAGGAGGCTCCTACACCGGGGGTTCCCCAGTCAACGGGTGCATGAATACCGAATGCATCGGAAGGAACCGCAACGCCACCGGAGGCAGCTGGATAGTCAGAGAAAAGTTGGACAGCTCCGCTAGCAGCAGTCTCACCAGTGCCACCACCGAATGCAATTGCCCCAAGTTTCGTCGGAACTGTCGTGGTCTGCTGCACAGGACTGATTCCATTGAGTTTGTCTTGCAATTCAATCCCAAGCTTCGTATCCGCGCAATCTTCATTCACGCTTTGCATCAACTCCAATGATTGCGGGCTAACCGACAAACCCCACGCGGTGACATTGGATGCAAGGTGATTTAGCTGACTACATTTCGCTCGAGCTAATTTTGCTTGCCAACCTTGATATTGTGTAATTCCTGCCAGTCCTGGAATATTCGCCATCGGTCCCCACGCGAGTGCGAGTTGAGCATTCATAAGGATGCATGGAAGATCCACTTGGCCACAACCCTGAGAGATGAAGTTGGAAAACTTCAAACGATCTTCCTCCAACGACTGCAACACCACGGGGAGGTTAACCAAGTTCAGGAGTTTACGGATTCGTCTACTCTCCTGCTTTGAGACCAACGCTTGGGTGACCTGCAAATTCGTCACAGCTCTGGCTCGGGTCTTGGAACTGCTCACCTTCGTGTTCGTGGCCCACGCCAACCGCTGCTCCGGTGTCCAAGCAAATGCTCCCTGGCCCCACGCGTCCTTATAGGACATGACCGGGGCGATTATCAACTTTGATGGTTTGGTGATCTTCGCGCCTAGCGCCGTGGTCCACACCCCACCTTTCATCTTGCAACCTTTGCTCACCTTCGGCTTTTTAGTCGCCAGGTCAATGATCATGCGCTGACGCAGAATGCAACCAAACTTGTCCTTCTTCTTCGCAACCGCAGCAGGGATAAAAGATGTTGGACCTTTATAGCCGACATAGATCGGATCCACGAATGGCAGTTCATTCACCAACTGCTTGGACCCGATAGTGACTGAGGGTGGGTTAGCCGCATTGGCTGCTGACCCGTTGATCATCGGTAATAGCGAGAGGATCAGGATGGGTGTGAGGACGCGAGCCAAGCTTTTAATCAACATGCTTGCCATTATGCTCCGCTATTGGGCACCATATTGCCCCGCCTCGGTTAGTTAGCCAGATGTGACCCCTGAATGTGACGGCAATTTTTGAGAGTTGTGCCAGGCTGATCTGAAGGAGGATCGCTCGCCCACGTCAATACCCAATGGTTTTCAATTCACCTAGGTCCGCCGCCGGTCGCTGGGAGTTCTCTAGTTTCGGTTTAATTACAGTTTGTGAAAAATTTGCTCCGGCGTGTAATACCTTTTCATCATATCGCTGCCCCCCCTCGCCCATAAAGGC
>JALRGY010000153.1 GCA_023253325.1 Candidatus Nanopelagicales bacterium
TCAGCCCCCCGTATTCCATCGTCGGAGCGCCAAAGGGATCACCAGCCGTTGAACTTGACTATCCCGATGATGCCAATCCAACGGGTCAGGCGACCAATACCTACGAAGGCAAGGGTGGCGTGCCAATGGGCTCGCTATTCGGCAAACTCCTATTTGCCACCAAGTTCCAAGACTCGAATATTTTGCTCTCAGATTTGGTGAACCCTGACTCACAAATCATGTGGGACCGCAACCCACTCACCCGAGTTGAGAAAGTGGCCCCGTGGCTGACGTTGGATCAAGATCCCTATCCCGTCGTCGCTGATGGTCGCATTCAGTGGATCGTGGACGGCTACACCTTGTCCAATGAGTATCCCTACTCAAGTCGCGTGTCGTTGGCCGACGCCACAAGCGACTCGATTAGTTCGCGAGTGATCCAGTCTGGGCTCTTGCCTCGTGACCAGGTCAACTACATGCGCAACTCGGTCAAAGCTGTTGTTGATGCCTATGAAGGCACCGTCAAACTTTATGCGTGGGATGAATCTGATCCAGTTCTGCAATCATGGATGAAAGCATTTCCCGAGGTTGTTGAGCCGCGCAGCGAGATGCCGATGGAAATTGTGGAGCATGTGCGATACCCGCAGGATATTTTCAAGGTGCAGCGCAACATCATGAGTCGCTACCACGTGACCGATGCAGTCACCTTCTACAACGGCACCGACGTGTGGATTGTTCCGTTTGACCCAACAGTGTCACCGGCTCAGGTGTTCCAACCTCCTTACTACTTGACCCTTCAGATGCCGGGTCAGAGTGCGACAGAGTTCTCACTCACCACGACATTTGCGCCGCAGCGACGGCAAACTCTTGCAGCGTTCATGGCGGTGAGTTCAGATCCGGGTGACAACTACGGCAAAATCGAAGTACTTCAATTGCCGAGTAACACGACCATTCCCGGACCACAGCAGGTTCAAAACAACTTCGAGTCCGACCCAACCGTCAGTTCGCAGCTATCCCTGCTGCGACGAGGTGGATCTGAAGTAGAACTCGGTAATCTGCTCTCGCTGCCGTTCAATGGTGGGCTGCTCTACGTAGAGCCGGTCTATATCCGTGCTGCGGCCGATGGCTATCCATTGCTGCGCAAGGTTCTTGCGGGTTATGGTGCCAACGTCGCTCTCGAGGACAATCTCTCGACAGCGCTCGCAAAGGTGCTCAGCACGAACCCTGCTGCTCTGCCGGATTCGCTGCCTGACGTAAACCTGGGCGATGGCAGCACCGTGGACCCCGACACGGGTGAAACGATCCCAGCACCTGACCAGCCAACGTCTGCTGATCCAATTGTTGCTCTGGCCCAAGCCATTGACGCGGCCCAGCAGGCCTATGCCGATGGTCAAGCGGCTCTGGCCGAGGGTGACTTTGCCGCTTATGGCGTAGCCCAAGATCGACTCGAGCGTGCCCTGCAACAAATTGCAGCAGCTGAGGCGATTCTGAATCCGCAACCAACGGTGGTGGAAGAAGTTCCCGCCGACGTTGCAACGGATGAGGGCGCCGCAACGGCATGAGTCTCCAAGCCCATTGGGATGATCGCTATGAAAACAATCCAGCGTCCAAGCTGAGTTGGTATCAAGAGCAATCACCTGAAGTGGAGTTTGTCAACGAATCGGTGGGCAAGGGAACACCCATCATTGACATTGGTGGGGGTCTCTCGCCGTTTGTTGATCAACTTGTTGATTGTGGGTTCACGAACCTCACGGTCCTTGACGTCAGTTCATTTGCATTAGCCGAGGGTCAAAAACGGATTGCAGGCAAGCAGGTTGAATGGATTCACTCTGATATTCGGACCTGGCGACCCGAGCGCATGTATGGCCTCTGGCATGACCGCGCGGTTTTCCATTTCCTCACCGAGGAAGCTGATCAGGTGAATTACTGGGAGAAGGCAAAGGACACCCTTGTCCCAGGTGGCTTCATCATGATCGGGTGCTTTTCTGAAAATGGGCCAGAGCAAT
>JALRGY010000154.1 GCA_023253325.1 Candidatus Nanopelagicales bacterium
TGACGTGGCCTCAAGGGCTGCCTGAACCGTGTCTGCGGATCGAATATCTCCGCGAATATCGTGCTGAACCAGTTCACCTACCGAGCCGATTTCATAGAGGGATCCCGGTTCTGGGTCCAATGAGAGCCCTGAAACCTGATGACCCTGTTGAGCCAGTATCAAGGTCAGCCAAGCACCTTTGAAGCCAGTGTGCCCGGTGATCAGGTAATGCATGCCCTTAATACTAGGGGCAGGCTAGGGCTTGACCTTTGGATCGTTCACGAACTCGGTAATGCTGTGGGCCATGTAGTCGAGCATGGGTTCGGTCAGCCCAGGGTAAACCCCTACCCAGAATGTGCGTCGCATGACGATGTCAGTGTTGGTCAAATCTCCCACCACCCGTGTCTCGATGTTGTTATAGGCGGGCTGCCGCAGGATATTTCCGGCGAACATGAGCCTGGTCCCGATTTTGCGAGCGTCGAGGAAACGCATGAGTTCCTCACGGTCCACTTCAAGTGCCGGATCCAAGGTGATGGGGAAACCGAACCAAGACGGATCAGAATGCTCTGTTGCTTGCGGCATGATCAACCCAGAAACCCCGGAGAGTTTGGCGTACAGGAAATTGAAGTTCTTTTTACGAGCCGCAACAAAGCCATCAAGTTTCTTGAGCTGTGACAGACCCAATGCGGCCTGCATATCGGTGGCTTTGAGGTTGTAGCCGATATGGCTGTAAATGTATTTGTGGTCGTAGCCTTCGGGCAATTCGCCCAGTTGCCACTCAAAGCGTTTCAAGCAAGTGTTGTCACACCCTGTTTCGCAGTAGCAATCCCGACCCCAGTCGCGGAACGACTCAATTTGCCTTGCCACCAATGGTGATTTAAAGAAGACGGCTCCGCCCTCACCCGTCGTAATATGGTGGGCAGGATAGAAACTGGCCGTCGCGGTGTCACCAAAACTTCCGGTGCGCTTTCCCCGATACTCCGAACCCAATGCATCGCATGAGTCTTCGATCAACCACATGCCGTGTTCCTTGCAAAGTTCCTGCACGGTGTCCAGATCAAAAGGATTACCCAAAGCGTGCGCCATCATGATCGCGCGAGTCTTGGGGCCAACAGCCTCACGCAAACGGTCAGCGATGGCGTCGTAGGTGCCCAAATTGACATCGACCATAACTGGCTTTAAACCGTTTTGAATGATCGGATTAATTGTTGTGGGGAAGCCCATAGCGACGGTGAGAACTTCATCGCCTGGCCTCAAAGCCTTTTTCCCTAATTTGGGACTCGTCAAAGCACTTAATGCAACCAAGTTCGCACTCGACCCACTGTTCACCATCAAAGCCCCACGGGAACCAACGTATTTAGCCAACTCCCGCTGAAACTGCTCATGAAAGCGACCCGCAGTCAACCAGCCGTCAAGGCTGGCGTCAACGAGTGCTGCGAGATCACCTGGATCCAAAACCTTGCCTGACACCGGAACAACACTCTCGCCAGGAACAAATTCGGCGGTTGCGAGTGACTTTTCACCGTAGGAATGGACGAGCCGCAATATCTCTGCGCGATCTTTGGCAAGGAAGTCAGTCATATCTTCACTCCTAACTCAGGCGGGATCCAAATCGTAGCGGTCAACCGAATCCAGAGTCCTCTGACGAGGCGATACCAAAGGCAAGGGCAAAGGCCGTTAAGGCGAACGAGTGCCGCTATTCCTATTGCCAAAAAGACCCTCATGTTCATGGATCAGCAAGAAGATATAACTGTAATCTCCCGCAAAGCTCCTAAACTATGGGGAAATACTGAGAGCCCCGCAATGTTTACTTTGTTTAAAACTCATATGAGTACAATTGAGGGATGCAGGCAGTACTTTTGGCAGGTGGGCTAGGTACGCGTATCCGTGAGGAGACAGGATTCCGGCCAAAGCCGATGGTCGAAGTTGGTGGCAGACCAATCCTCTGGCACATCATGAAGCACCTATCCACTTTCGGTATCAATGATTTCATCATTGCGAC
>JALRGY010000155.1 GCA_023253325.1 Candidatus Nanopelagicales bacterium
CAACGAGCATGCGCGAGCGCTTGGACACCGAGTATTCGATTTCTTCAGAGCCATCGTCAGGAGTGACAATGATCTTGCGGAGTTTCTCAGCATCCTCAAAGCGAATGCGTCCAGCTGCCTCACTGATTGGGGCAACACCCTTGGGTGTCCGTGCCTCAAAGAGTTCCACAACACGCGGTAGACCGTGCGTGATGTCATCGCCTGCCACACCACCAGTGTGGAAGGTGCGCATGGTGAGCTGTGTTCCTGGCTCACCAATGGATTGCGCCGCGACAATACCGACTGCTTCACCGACGTCAACGAGTTTGCCCGTTGCCATGGATCGGCCGTAGCACATGGCACATGTTCCAACATGGCTCTCACATGTGAGTACCGTGCGAACGCGGACCTTGTCGGCGCCATCGGCGATCATTTGCTCTAGGCGAGGAATGTCGAGCTCTTCACCTGCGGTAGCAACAGTTTTGCCATCGACAACGACGTCGCGAGCAAGAACGCGCGACACCAGTGCCGTATCGAGATGGTCCAGTGGACGAAGTGTGCCATCGACCAATTCAGCGATCGCGATTTCAGCACCACGTTCGGTACCGCAATCAACTTCGCGGATGATGACATCCTGCGACACGTCCACCAGACGACGAGTCAGGTAGCCAGAGTCAGCGGTGCGAAGTGCGGTGTCAGCGAGACCCTTGCGCGCACCGTGCGTCGAGATGAAGTACTCGAGAACGGTGAGACCTTCACGGAAGTTCGCCTTAATTGGACGCGGGATGATCTCGCCCTTGGGGTTGGCCACCAATCCGCGCATACCTGCGATCTGACGTACCTGCATGTAGTTACCGCGAGCACCAGAGTCAACCATGATATGAACGGGGTTGGCTTCAGGGAAGTTCTCCTGCATGGCCTTGGCAATTTCATCGGTTGCGCGAGTCCAGATCTCAATGAGTTCCTGGCGACGCTCAGAGTCGGTGATCAGACCCTTTTCATATTGCTGCTGGACCTTGGCATCCTTTTCTTCAGCGGATGCAACTAAACCAGCCTTGGCCGGCGGAGCAACAACGTCAGAGATAGAGATGGTCACACCGGAACGTGATGCCCAGTGGAAGCCAAGCGACTTGAGTTGGTCGAGGGTTTCAGCAACCTCAATCTTGGGGTACATCTCAGAGAGACGGTTTACCGTTGCGCCCAGGACCTTCTTGTCAACTTTTTCATTGACATAGGGGTAGTCAACGGGAAGCGCTTCATTGAACAGCGCTCGACCTAGTGTTGTCACGAGAATCAAAGGCTGACCGAATTCCCAGCCTTCAGGAACTTCGTGACCCAAAGGAGGAGTGACGTGGTTCAAACTAATCTTGCACTTGGCGCCCAATGCGAGCGAGCCACCATCAAAAGCCATCACGGCTTCAGCGATGGAAGCGTATGCAGGAAGCTCATTTTCTGGAGCCTCCTTGCTCTCGCTTGTCATGGTTGTGAGTGCATAGATTCCAAGCACCATGTCCTGTGTTGGCGTGGTGATTGGGCGACCGTTTGCTGGAGAAAGAATGTTGTTGCTCGAGAGCATCAAGATTCTTGCTTCAGCTTGTGCCTCTGCAGACAGAGGTACGTGCACGGCCATCTGGTCACCGTCGAAGTCAGCGTTGAACGCTGTGCAAACGAGTGGGTGAATCTGGATGGCCTTGCCCTCAATAAGTTGAGGTTCGAATGCCTGGATGCCCAAACGGTGCAGGGTTGGTGCACGGTTCAGCAGCACGGGGTGCTCGGCGATGACCTCCTCGAGCACGTCCCACACCTCGGGGATCATCGAGTCGACCATCTTCTTGGCCGCCTTGATGTTGGTGGCGTCCTTGCCTTCGACCAGGCGGGCCATGATGAACGGCTTGAAGAGCTCGAGCGCCATCAGCTTGGGCAGCCCGCACTGGTGGAGCTTGAGGCTCGGGC
>JALRGY010000156.1 GCA_023253325.1 Candidatus Nanopelagicales bacterium
CAGCAGGTGGACGAACCCTTGTTTTGTGTTCGAGCTGGCGTACGGTTGAGCGTGCCGCTGAGTACCTGAGGGTTCGGTGCGATACCCCGCTGCACGTTCAAAAAAAAGGTGAATCTGTCGGGCTGTTGGTCGATCGTTTCGCCTCTGATGAACATTCGAGCTTGATTGGGACGCTTTCGCTCTGGCAAGGCGTGGATGTACCCGGTGTTTCGTGCAGTCAGGTGATCATTGATCGAATCCCATTCCCACGCCCGGATGACCCGGTTATGTCGGCACGATCACGCGCCGTTGATGAGGCTGGAGGCTCTGGATTCAGCAGTGTCATGGTGACAAGAGCCGGCCTGATGCTTGCTCAGGGCGCAGGTCGATTGATTCGGCAAACATCGGATCGCGGTGTCGTGAGCGTGCTGGATCCTCGAGTTGCCACTGCGGGTTATGGCAGGGCTCTGCGAGCGAGCATGCCGCCATTGTGGTTCACCACGAGTAAGGAAACAACGATTGCAGCGCTCGCACGATTACATGATCAAGATGACGCTGCCGAGCATTTAGGTGACTCAGGTATCTGAGTTGAGTCACAGGCGACGTAATACGGTGACAACCTTGCCAAGAATCTGAGCATTGTCGCCCGGGATCGGTGCATAGGCAGGGTTATGTGGCATGAGCCAGACGTGGCCGTCTTGTCGCTTGAAAGTTTTTACCGTTGCTTCATCGTCGAGTAATGCGGCAACGATGTCACCGTTCTCACACGTTGGTTGGCGCCGGATTACTACCCAGTCTCCATCGCATATTGCAGCGTCGACCATGGAGTCACCTACCACCTTCAAACTGAACAGTTCACCTTCACCGACCAAATCTCGGGGGAGTGGGAAGGTTGCTTCAACCGCCTGTTCGGCCAAAATTGGTCCACCCGCAGCGATGCGCCCGAGTACCGGGACGTTGGTGAACGGGGAGATTTCATCCTCTGGACGTGACATTTCCTGTGCCGCGGAATTCTGTCGGGCAATTGAGGCTGGGCTTGTTTCACCGAGGAAACCGTCTTGGACCTGATTTGGTGAAAGCACCAAGGCTCGCGGCCTATTAGGGTCAATGCGCAAAAAGCCTGCGCGCTGCAAATTCTTGAGTTGGTGAGCCACCGAGCTGGGACTGGTGAGCCCGACGGCTTCACCGATTTCCCGGACACTCGGTGGGTACCCGCGTGATTCCGTTGTCTCACGGATCATCTCGAGGATGGCGATTTGGCGTTCGGTCAGTGCATCTCTGGCAGCAGCGGTGATGTCTATGACGGTTGCCCCCTCGCTTGTCACTTCGGTATTGGTGGCACTATCTGCCTTTTTAATCCTGCCCGCCATGGTGTTGCCCTTCTGCTCACGAGCTGTCTGTGGACATTGATGAGCCATTTCGCCGCTCAATGTCAGACCCCTCTGGTGCTCTATGCCTATGCAGATTAGCCGAGATTCCGACACGAATCAAACACATGTTCGAAATGTCGCCCACAATGTCACCGCACCATGCTATAAATCGTACATCCGTTCGATAGAACACCCGTTCGAGAAAGGCTTCCCCATGAACAGCACAACCGCAACCATAATCTCTACACAGCCAGGATCAATTCGAACTGCTCCAGACTCAAACCCACGGGCTGAGCGTGCTTCCGAGCAAATTCGCCTGACCCGCAGGGGCCGAGTAGTTCTTGGTCTGGTGGGAACAATGCTCCTGATACTGGCATGGATGACGCTGGGGGGTGGGAGTGCTGACGCATCAACGGATTCAGCGGCGAGCGCAACGGCCGTGGTTGTTATCCAGCCAGGTGAGAATCTTTGGGCCATTGCTCGGTCGATTGCCCCT
>JALRGY010000157.1 GCA_023253325.1 Candidatus Nanopelagicales bacterium
GGTTGGATGCACGATTCGCTCAGCTATGTGCAGCACGAGTCAATACACCGAAAATATCACCATGATGAAATGACATTTTCACTCATGTATTCCTTCAGCGAAAATTTCATTTTGCCGTTCTCGCACGACGAAGTGGTACATGGAAAAGGTTCACTCGTCAATCGCATGCCTGGGGACAGATGGCAAGAACTTGCAAATTTCCGCACGTATCTAGCTTTCATGTGGGCACACCCCGGCAAAAAGTTGTTGTTCATGGGGACCGAATTTGCTCAGTCGACAGAGTGGTCGAGCGAAAAAGGAATCGACTGGCCACTCTTGCAGTACCCCGAACACCAAGGAATCCTTGACACCGTCACCGATCTCAATGCCCTGTACTCGGCCGAACCTGCACTCTGGGAAAGAGATAACGATCCCAGAGGGTTCGAGTGGATCGATGGCGCAGACTCGGATCGCAATATCTTCAGTTGGTTGAGATGGTCAGATAGCGGAGAGTGCATCGCCTTCGTTGCCAACTTTTCTCCGATGGTGCATACAGATTTCGTACTTGCATTGCCCTATGCAGGCCAATGGTCCGAGGTGTTAAACACCGATTCATCCAGGTATGGCGGTTCAGGGGTCGGCAACATGGGCCAGATCACTGCAGTAGAAGGCGAGTGGAATGGGAAAGCTGCCCACGCGCGAATAACGGTCCCTCCACTGTCAGGGCTCTTTTTTATTAAGAAAAAATAGCGGGCAGCATATGGCGGCAATTGCCGCTAGAACAGTGCATTGGCGAGTGCGATCCGAGCACCCGGAACGCTGGGATCATCTCCCGCCAAGGTGAAGTACTCGACAGCCCTCGTTCTCGCGTGATCTCGCTCTTGGCCGCTTGATGCCTGCACTGCGGAAATCACCGCGCTCAATGCAATGTTCCAAGCACCCTCTGCCGCGGCAAAGTCGGCCGCAAGCAGTAACTCATCAACGGAATCTCCTGACGGGAGCGTTTTGCCCTCGATGCGCTGGAAAATACCGCACATGATCAAACCACCCTGCGCATCAAGGTCAGCAGGATCCGAGTCAAGGATGCTCTGGTAAGCGGAGATTGCGGCAGCCCAATCACCTGAATCCACGGCCGCCACGGCAGCGTCGTACCGAGGATCGGCAGGAGGTTCTTCTTGTTCGACAATCGGTTCGCTATCGGATGCCACCTGCTGCGGGCTCAGTCCTTGTTCGGCGGCAAGCTCTAATAATTTTTCAAATATCTGGCGAACCTGTTCCTTGGGGTATGCACCCTGAAAAAGTGGAATCAGCTGCCCTTTAATGACAGCAAAAACTGAAGGGATGGATTGAACCTGCAATGCTTGGGAAATTTGTGGTTCTGCATCGGCATCCACCTTGGCCACCAACAATTTGCCTGCGAATTCGGTGGCTAGTTCCTCGAGGATGGGTGACAGTTGCTTACAAGGCCCACACCACTCCGCCCATATGTCGAGGACCACCGGGATTGACTCTGACTTCTCCAGAACCAGACTCTGAAATTGGTCAGTGGTCACGTCAATGACATTGGTGTTGCCGTTTCCCGTTGCCGGCGCTTTCTTTTTTGCAGCAAGTGCTCCAAGGTCAACCGCGCCAGCGAAATTTGGCATACTCATGGCTCCATTGTGACCCATTGGGGTGCTGTGTTTGACTTTGCCCATGTATGTATCCGCTCGCGCCGACTATGGCATGTGTGCGGCGATCGAGTTGGCTCGAGTCTATTCGGATACCAACGAACGACTAGTGACCAGTGAGACCATTGCCCGCGAGCAAGGAATACCCTCCAAGTTTCTTGAAGGCATTTTGCGGGAACTGCGACA
>JALRGY010000158.1 GCA_023253325.1 Candidatus Nanopelagicales bacterium
TGATGCCCGCACAGAGCAGCGGTGCGGCAATATCGAGTGCAAGGTTTTCAGGAATGTGAAGTGCGTAATTTTCATCAACAACGATTGCCTGTGAATAGCCGCCGTACGTCGGTGTTTCCTTGTCGGCCTCCCGGCCGTTATACGTCACCGACAGGTGACCCGTGCAGTATTGCTCAAGCCCCTGCTTGCAGTTCTCGCATTCGCGACATGAATCAACAAAGCACCCAACACCAGCATGATCGCCCACTGCGAACTTTGTAACGTTGGAGCCAATCGCGGAGACGACACCTGCGATTTCATGGCCGGGGACCATGGGAAAAATTGCTTGGCCCCATTCCTCGCGAGCCTGATGGATATCTGAA
Organism: Candidatus Nanopelagicales bacterium; assembly: GCA_023253325.1. Taxonomy (GTDB): domain Bacteria; phylum Actinomycetota; class Actinomycetes; order S36-B12; family S36-B12; genus UBA4592. The sequence goes on from JALRGY010000158.1 coordinate 363, forward strand.
TGGCAGATACCAGCAAATTTTGTATCAATCAGAATGTCATGTGGGCCTAAATCACGCCGCTCGATCGTGGTCGCTTCGAGTGGCGCTCCGGGTGTTACTGCCGCATATGCCTTGGTTTCCATGCCGAAAGTCTAGGAGTGAGGAAGTTGCCAGACGCGTGCCCCGCCCACCAATGCGGCCGAGTTAGGCACGATCACAACGTCATCGCCCAACTTCTTCACAGCCGACGGGGTCAAAGCACGGGCATTGCCTCCGCCGAGGTAGAGGCGATCCCAAATGAAAACAGGGCGCAGAACATCGATTGCGCGAGCAACCCGGCGCGACCACATGGCATCGCCCAATCGCCGACGTTCATGTTCACCTATATATGTGTCATAGGAAAGTCCCCAACGAACGGGAGCTTGCGAGAGTTCCAAATGCGGCGCTAAAACGCCACCGTCAAAAATAGCGCTCCCAAGTCCGGTACCAAGAGTGAGAACCAATTCCAGTCCTTGTCCGGCGATAACTCCTGCTCCATGAATCTCTGCATCATTGAGCACAATGGTGGGCATATCCCACGCCGAGATCATGGCGGTTCGAACATCGAAATTTTCCCATTGCTCAACAAGCTCAGGCATGATGCGGGATCGTGGTCCAGATCGAGTTATGTAGTGCGGGGTAGTGATGACAACACCGTGACGAATCATGCCGGGGAGCCCCACCGTTGCTCGTTGCGCTTTGGGCAGTTGTGCAGCCAGATCTAACAGTGTTTTTATGAAAAGATCCGTGCTCAGGGGGTAGGGAGTGGGCACCCGAATCGGATGGGAGCGCATGGTTCCGGACTCATCAAGCACGGTGCCCTTGATGCCGCCTCCGCCGCAATCAATGGCCAAAGTGTTCTGTTCGGGATTCGTCACGGTCCACAAGTCTGCACTAAATGGCTAGGCGTTAGGCTAAGTGGGCTGCATTCGGGCCATTTGGCTTGAAAGTAGTGTGGAGGCGTCGCCTAGTCCGGTCTATGGCGCCGCACTGCTAATGCGGTTTGGGTTCATCCCCATCGCGAGTTCAAATCTCGCCGCCTCCGCCAATAACAATCCGCCCCGCACCTGAGTGGGGCGGATCGTTATTAGGTCGCTAGACTCCCGTTTCGGCCGACATCACAGGTGATGGCCATGCGCCCGTAGCTCAACGGATAGAGCATCTGACTACGGATCAGAAGGTTTGGGGTTCGAATCCCTACGGGCGCACCACGAAATTCCCAGTAGAGCGACATGTCACCCGCTCCGTCCGCGGTCTTCCTTCCCGTAGTGACTCCCTGGAGTAGTGGGTGTGACCGTAACCAATTTAATTGCGCTTCTTCTTTTTCTTCTTTTTGAATTCAGTGACCTTGATGGTGTCGAATACTGCAAGGCCCTGGATGCCCGGCGTCGAGGGCGCGAAGGTAGTCAGGAGGCCGTAGGTGCCGGGCT
>JALRGY010000159.1 GCA_023253325.1 Candidatus Nanopelagicales bacterium
GTTTCACGTTATCCCGGTGCATTTATTGGCCGCGTCAAAAAACTCTCTCGAGCTGGCGCACTCTCAGACACGGTACTGCTTCACATGGGAACCAACGGGGTGATGCCTGAAAGCATGCTACGTGACCTACTTGATCAACTGACCGAATACAACAGAGTCATTCTGATGAATAGCTCAATGCCTCGTTCGTGGGAGAAACCCAATAACAAAGTAATCAATAAAGTCGCCCCGGACTATTCCAACGTAGTGGTCGCTGATTGGAAAGCAGCGACCACTGACCACCCCGAGTACTTCGTATCTGACAAAGTTCACCTCAGCACTAAAGGTTCGAAAGCGTATGCAGAACTCGTTAAATCTTCAATGAAACCCTGATCACAAGTCGCTCAAACTTATAAATCGCTCGAACCTACAAGTCGCTCGAACCTACAAGTCGCTCGAACCTACAAGTCGCTCCAACGCTCCATTGGACCGTCCCACTCTTTCGCGAGTGGTTCATGTCCAGGTTCAATTTCTTGAACAATGCGATTAAGCACGTAGTAGACAAATTTCTCCCCCACCCATAGATGCTTTGCCTCCGGGACTGCTTCAACCGTGAAATCAGGTGCGATGGAGAATCGATCGAGGGCTGCCTCTGGCTGCAGATAATCATCATGCTCAGGAATGAGTGCAAGGCACTTTATGCCCGATCCAGACCACCGAGCCAGCTCATCATCAGAGGTGAATCTCACTGGAGGCGACAACAAGATGACGCCCTGAACATGCGATGAATCAAGATTCTTCAGAATCACATCGGTGCCGAATGACCAACCAACCACCCAAATATTTGGGTATCCCTGCGTGCGAGCAAAATCGATTGCCGCCTGGAGGTCAAGGCCTTCTCCTTCTGCGTGATCAAAAGCGCCCTGGCTAGTTCCTCTTGGACTTGTTGTCCCACGGGTGTTGAATCGAATGACGGCAATATTTGCCAATGACGGGAGTCGCCACGACATTTTGCGCAGGACATGGCTATCCATCATTCCGCCGTGGGTGGGAAGTGGATGCACGCAAATAATCGTGGCAGCAGGTGTCTCAGGTGTGGCCACCTCACCCACCAAGGTGAGGCCATCACTCGTGATCAACTCCATGTCAAACCGAGTTGCCGGTAAAACCGAATTAGCTGAAATCGCACTCACAAGTTTCTATCCTCGTGGCCCTCTATGCAGTCGCTTGCCCCAGCATGGGGTGTGCCAATGACGACGTTCATCCGCACCCTGAGGAATGTCGGCTGGCCAAGCAACAATATGCGGAGTCGCAGGTCGGATCTCTTGATCACATCCTGGACAGCGATAAGTCTTGGTCGCTGAAGATCCAGTGAGTTTGCGAACATGCCACTCGCCATCAGGGTGGCTTTCAGTCGCCGTGGAGTTTCCACCGATTGGGCGCGGCGCGTGTTCAACACGCTTATTTTTCCTGCCCATCATGCTCCTTATTCGAATGTGCGAAAACCGCGTCCCACTTTACGCCCTAGGTATCCCGCGGTTACCAAGTGCTCGAGTTGTGGATCGGGCGCAAATCCTGGCTCACGGAATTCGCGCAGCAGAGTGTTGATGATCGCAAGTGAAACATCGAGCCCGACAACATCCAGCAACTCGAATGGGCCCATGGGATACCCGCAGCCCAATTTCATGGCGCGGTCAATGTCGTCTTGCGATGCATAGTTTTGTGCGGCCATGGTGATCGCATTGTTGAG
>JALRGY010000015.1:0-8490 GCA_023253325.1 Candidatus Nanopelagicales bacterium
ACCAAATTTGGCCCGAAGACACAGCGCTGGTTGCCATTGTGCGAGGAGAGCGCGTCATCACACCGAGTGCGGACGACCCACTCGAAGTCGGCGATGAACTCGTATTTGTTGCGGCTCCCCATCAGGAAAATACATTACAAAATATGTTAGGGCATGCCGTCAAAAACTAAGTGCGAAACGGCTTTTGTGATTTAAGAACCACCCTCTGGCCCTTGATTTTTCCTCGCATTCAATTCTGCGTAGACCGGAGCGAGCACTCGGTAGGTAAAATACGCCGCGGCAAGAAAAAGTGGCCAGCCCATAACAATTTTTATCACGCCAAGAGTTCCCACCGATCCACTGAAATAGAAAGGCAACTGCACCAAGAGTCTGCCGAAGAACATTCCCACCCAAATCCAACTCGCTGCGGCGGCGGCCCTACGCAATGCAACTTCACTGCGCCAGGAGGTACCCGTGCCAGTGAAATAGCCCAACGCAACACCAAGTAGTGGCCAACGAACGAGTATCGAGATGAGGAATGCGGAGCCGTACGCCAGATTGGTGAGCAGACCAGGCACGAAAAAGTTCTCAGCCTTTCCGGTCCATGCAGAAAATCCTGCTGCGATGGCAAGGCCCACGAAACCCGCGAATATTTGCGTCAGAGGGTCACGACGAATCACCCGAGCAACGAGGATTACGAGACCAGCGGCAACGGCCGCGAAAACGGCATTGGCAAGGGTGTCTGGCCAAACCAAGAAAGCGAGCACGAACACAAGTGTTGGCACGCCACTATCAATCAGACCGCGCCACCCACCTATTGCCCTGTCAAGGATGAGGCGTTCGGCAGCGACATCGGCAATGGTTTCGTGCTCGGGCAGGTGCGATCCTTGCGGAGACTCCCCTTGCTCTTGGCTCACCTAATGACTCTCATCTCTTGAGTGGTCGCAGTTCATATTTGGGATTAAAAATAGTTGGCCTGTCTGTGTGGCAAGTTAACCGCCCACATACCTTCATTGTTCGGCCAGCGACAATTCCAGGAATCTTGCGTCTGCCCAGCCAGACAACCTTCACTACACCGGAACCATCGGTCAATTCAATCTCAACGGCAGGCGAAAGGTCCTGGGGCCGAATTGACACTGCACGAACAGTTCCAAGTATCTCGACCCGCGAACCAGGACTGCAGGACTTAATCTCTTGGACGAGTGGATCCGTCGCGTCTCCGAATTGTTGTTGGAGGTCCGAATATTCGTGGGAGCCGCGCGATTTTGTCAATGATTCCGAGAGCCTTCGCACGCTCCGCGAGATGACGTTCATCGGCATCACCGAGTTTCCGTGATCTCAGGTCCGCGCTCAAATGGACTTGGGACCTTGTGTTCACTTTCCTCCGCGTTCATGGTGTCTTTCGGGATTCTCAACGCGAGCGGTGCGCCTGGGGCCATGGCGGCCTCGCCGCGAACCACCACTGCGGTTCGGAGGCATTCGGTGAGGACTTCAGCAGCTTCACGATCACGCGCCGCCTTTCCCAAGAACACCGCGCGAAGGAACCATCTCGGTCCTTCGATGCCGACAAATCGCGCGGGTTGGAGGGCGCTCCCGGTACCTGCTGATTCGTTTGCCTTAATTTGTGCATTCAACTCAACTCCCCACGGCCCTTTAACTTGCTCAATTAATCCACCGGAGGAATTTACGGATTTAGTAATAGAGGCAATGACTTCCTCCCACATACCACCTGACTTGCGTGCTGCATACGGTTGCAACTGCATCCCGCTTTCCCCATGTCGCAGCGTGAGGGCGGTAATTCGGCCACTCGCTTGATCTGCCTGAACCTGTAATTCGACTCCCTGAGGCACTTCGAGCAACAACCCACCAAGATCAACCCTGTTTTCGTCACCAAAACTGGCCTCAGATTCATCAAATGGACCGCTATTCCGCAGATTGGTGTCCGTCACCCTTCTATCCTCTCACTTCTCGAGTTGCAATGTCGTGGTGCCACCCTTACGAATGTTGCCCAGCGTCAGCCTGTTGAACCGAATCCTCCATCGCTCCGAACTGATCCGGGCAGGGCATTCACCTCTTGTATGAGCACCCGAGGCAATTCCACAACAACTAATTGAGCGATTCTGTCTCCGCGCGTGATCGCAAAAGTTTCGGTACCGGTGTTTAACCCAATGACCGCAATTTCTCCCCGATAACCCGAATCAATTGTGCCTGGTGAATTGACAAGCGTAAATCCGTGCTTTGCTGCCAGCCCACTTCTAGGGTGTATCAGGCCGACGTACCCTGCGGGAAGCGCGATCGAAATTCCGGTCGGAATAATCGCTCGTTCCCCGGGCGCAATTTCGAGTGTGAGGCGGGCATAAATATCCAGGCCCGCATCGCCGGGAAGTTCGTGCGTTGGCAGTGGCAGGTCTGGATCAAGCCGTTGAATGAGTATTTGAACAGGCTGCATCAAGGATTAACCTCGAGAGTCGGCACAACCCCGTCACGGTTCGGTTCCATTTTTGACGAATCACCATTTCGGTCTTGGAAGGCAGCCTTCACCTCCGCACGGTTCCCGTTATCCAGGAAATGTTGAATATCCACTTGAATGAAGATCGCCTTCGCCGAGACTGCTGTAGGCCCGTCAATTGCGTTCATGCGAGCTTGTGCACTTGTATATACCTTGCGACCGTGAACCGCATCGATTTGAACGCTGACAAATAGCGTAGTTCCCACGGGCACAGGCTTTCGAAAATCACACTCGAGTCGCCCCGTAACAGCAGGGACCCCGAGAAGCCAATTGAGCGAACCGAGAACCTCATCGATAGCGGCAGAAAGTAATCCTCCATGAGCCAGACCAGGTGCACCCTGGTGATGCTTTGTGACAGTAAAAACTCCATTTGCCGTGAGGTCGTGCCCTGCCGTCACAACCATGTGGAGACCAGTCTCATGATCGATTCCGCAGCCAAAGCACGACTTGTAGTGGGTGGGGATGGCACTACCGGGCTCCGGCGCGTTTTCACTTCTGAGCGGTACGTATGCGTCGGCCGGAGGTGTTGTTTGCACAACAATGCACCATACTCCTGAGCGTGAGTCACATTCCAGCGAGCCAACCATCTAGCCTTCTTTTCCGAGAACGGGTTCTACCTCGAATATCTTCATTTGTTGTTGCAACAACACTGGTTGCCATGATCGCTATCGCCTACGGCGCAGCAATTGATGTGCGCGTGGGAATCCTCATTATGGCAATCGTGGGAATCGGACTAGTGCTGCTCATGTACTTCAACGCCCCATTGATCGAAGTGCGGCAGAATTTGAACACAGTATTCATCCAAGCTGGAAACGCCTATATGCACCAAGCTCTCGGGCAATCCGATGAATGGGCTAACCCCAGAATCTTGAGCGCCGAGGAGTTAGTAGCCGCGAGACGTGGCCAACTCGATGCCACTGCCTATCTCGACGTTCGATCAGGCATGCGGGCCATCGCGATCGACCTAGTGAATTCGGACGATCCGCACGGAATGTGGGTTCTTTCGACTCGAAAACCAGAGGCCCTGGTGTCAGTACTCCATAATCCCTGAGGTCACTATTTCCACAGTTCACTTTGAACTCTCAGGTTATTGGTGATAGACAAGAGCCATGACAGATGAACAAGCGGGAGAAACACACAACGATGTGGGTGCTGCAATTCAACACAACAACATTGCTCTACACGTTGTTGCCCCCATCGTTGCAATGACGGCGACCTGGGCCGTGCGCAAAATGCTTGACTCTGGTTACCGCAAGGCACTGGGCCGCAAAGCACCTGTAGCTGATGATCCCACGGTAAATTTGGGCAACGCTCTCATTTGGTCCGCGATTACGGCGGCTTCGGCAGCTGTTGTTGAAGTTGCCGTGTACCGAATTATCTCGCGCCGAGCCTGATTCAGGCACATTCCTTGCAGATTGGCCCCGATTTGCCCTCGTGGTCAAACTGGCTGCGGTGGTGTACCAAGAAGCATGACATGCAGGTGAATTCATCAGTCTGCTTCGGCACCACCTGAACGGTCAAATTTTCCGATGACAGATCTGCACCAGGCAGCTCAATCGTTTCAGCGAGTTCCGCCTCATCGACGTCGACAGGCGACGATGTTTTTTCAGCCCTCTTGGCCTTGAGCTCCTCGAGGCTGTCCTCCGCGAGTTCCTCATCGGTCTTGCGAGGAGCGTCATAATCGGTAGCCATGTGTGCCTCTTTCTCTTCGGAGGAAACCTCGAGGCTCAGTGCGGATGCGCACTAGCCGCGGGACCTTGCGCGCAGATTGTGCCTCATCGAGCAAAATTCGGCAGCACGGGGTCGGTAGTAGCCGCTGTCGCCAACCAGGGATCCACTGGCGGGAGCCAATGTGACTTAGGTAGCACCGACCACCATTCCCAAACTAGACTCCATGACCATGGCAATTTACGCTCTTGGAGATCTGGCCCCCACCATTGACCCCACCGCATTTATACATCCAGATGCGGTAGTCATCGGAAATGTTCACATAGGCCCCGAATCCAGTATTTGGCCTTGTGCGGTACTTCGGGGCGATCACGGTGAAATTCGTGTTGGTGCACAAACTTCAATTCAAGATGGAACCGTGGTTCATTGCACGAGCACACTTGACACTGTTATCGGCGATCGGTGCGTTATTGGACACGGGGTGCACCTTGAAGGGTGCACCATTCACGATGATTCGTTGATCGGTTCGCACGCTGTCGTACTACACAATGCAATTGTTGGACCGATCTCGCTAGTCGGCGCCCAAGCCTTGGTTGGTAACAACAAGACCGTTCCTCCTCATGCTCGCGCCCTTGGAGTGCCCGCGGTTATTACGCCAGATGTTGTGAGCATTGACGATGTTCAACATTCGGCTCAGATTTATGTTCGAAATTCACACTGGTATCGAGCGGATCTCAAGCGCCTGGATTAGCTACCGTAAACGAGTCATGTCAATTTCCTAGAAATCGAGCACCTTCTGCGCGCCTTCCTCTTGTAACGCAGCTCTTAATTCCTCGAAGATCGACGGCGTTGATGCCACGAGGAATCGACTGAAATCTGCGTCCAATAAACCTTTAACGATCCCTCCCGCCTCAGATACCAGCAATGCTCCGGCCGCGTAGTCCCAGGCATTGAGTCCGTACTCGTAATAGCCATCCGTGACGCCTGAGGCCAACCAACAAAAATCAACCACGGCACACCCACTTCGGCGGATGTCAGCAAACTTCGGGAGAACACCGACCAAAAGTTGCGCTTGGGCTTCGCGGCGCCCCGCGTCGTAACCGAATCCTGTCGAAATAAGCGCTCGGGCAAAAGCAGTCGTTGGTCGAACGCGGAGCCGAGTCTGACTTGCTGGCGCCAGTGCGGGTTGTTCTTCAGAGATTGTCAACCCGGAGTTGTTGTAGGACACTTTCCACGACCCTTGATTGTGGCTGGCCACATAAATCTCACCTTGGGTAGGCAACACAATTACGCCCAATTTGACAAGGCCCTGAACTTCAACAGCTATCGAGACACCCCACAGCGGGATGCCAAATAAGTAGTTCACCGTTCCGTCTAGTGGGTCGATGATCCAACGCACACCATTGCTCGAATCGAGACTCGTTCCCTCTTCACCGAGTATTCCGTCCTCGGGAAAATGCGAACGAATTGCGGACACGATTATGTCCTCGGCGCCTTTATCCATCGCGCTAACTAGGTCCGAACTAGTGGACTTGGTCTCAATAACCAAATTCGTCGGCCTTTCGGAATACAGAAAATTCGCTGCCTCTCGACCACAATTCCAGGCAAGCTGCAGGCGCTCATCCGAATCGAGTAGGGCTTGAACAAAGTTGGGTTCACTGGCAGCTGGTTCCATGTTCATGTCCACACTCTGCCATGGTGGATCTCCACCGATGAACACCGGAGAATCGACTCGTGTACTGCCACAGGTACCTTTGCGGCATCATGGCCAGAAACCCATTCGCAGCTTACGCCGCAGTCTTGCGTCTGCCCGGGGCTATTGCATTTTCAGCGGCGGGATTCATTGCTCGGTTATCACTGGGCATCGTTGGCATTGGCACTCTTTTGTACATCAGCAATACCACTAATTCTTATGCTTACGCTGGCCTGCTTCAAGCACTCTTTGCCACTACTTCTGCGGTCGCTGCGTTATTTACCAGCCGCCTCGCGGACAAATTCGGACAACGAGCGGTGTTGATACCGCTTCCACTAATTTTCGCTACTTCACTGGTTACTTTTGTTTTTGCCGTCCAAGTTGACACCGCACGTTGGATGCAAATGGTCTTAATAATCATTGCGGGCGCCTCGTTCCCTTCCTTTGGTTCCTTTGTCCGTGCACGTTGGGTGTATGCCACGCGGAATGACACTGATTCACTGAGAAGTGCATTCGCTCTGGAAAGTATTTTCGATGAACTCGTTTTCGCAATTGGCCCCCTGCTGGCGGCGTTCTTAGCCTTTAATGTGGGCTTACCAAGTCCCGTCCTAGTCGCAGGCGCATTGGCATTAATCGGTGGCTTCGCACTTGCAAGTTTGACAAGGTCCATACCTCCTGTTCATGTGGACCATTCCGAGCAGTCCTATTCCAAAAACCCCCTCAGACACCAAGGCCTCACTCTTCTGGTTACCGCCAGTCTTGGGATTGGGATTCTTTTTGGCAGCTTCGATGTCGCCATTGTCGCCTTCACAAGAAATACCGGTATGCCGGAGCTGGCCGGAGTCACATTGGCTCTGTGGGCCGTTGGGTCGATGATTGGTGGCATCATCTACGGATCGCGTCATCTTCGAATGCCCCTACCTCGACAGGTGCAATTCACCTCCATGGCAATGGTTGTTATTGCCATTCCCATGCCGTTTATCGCCAATGTAAATTGGCTTATGCTCGGCGCCTTCTTGTCCGGCTTCGCCATTGCACCAACCCTGATCAGTACATTTTCGCTCGCCGAAAGGCTCGTGCCCGCTGCCCTACTCACCCAGGGGCTCACTTGGGTTAATTCAGGTCTGGCCCTCGGCTTTGCGGCTGGCGCATCATTCGGCGGCATCCTCGTGGACCGTTTCGGAACCCCCGAGGCTTTTGGATTGGGTGTAGCGGGAGCGTGCTTGACCTTGAGCGTCTCGATCTTTGCACAAGGGCGCTGGAAGGCTGGGAGTCGCAATCGTCCGCTTCCCCAGCCAGGTTTAGCCCTCAATTCCGACCTCATTCCAGGCCCTGCACCCAGTGGATTTGTTGACGACCCGATCTAGTGGGGCACAATGCGGTCCAGATGCTCACAACACATGAGCAATAGCCCTAAGATGTCCACCACGATAGGTTTATGCAGTCAGATTGCATTAGTTGTTAAAGGAGACCGTTCTGGACACGCTCAGCCCACGCGAGATTCAATTCCGCGTGCGCGCAGGAGAAACCCCAGAGATGGTGGCAGCGTCAACCGGCTGGCCACTGGATAAGGTCGCACGATATGCCGAACCGCCTCTAGGCGAACGGGCTTATGTTGCCGAGCGTGCCCAGAAGGCTCAAGTTAGAGCTTCTCGGGGGGGTGCAACACTGCAAGAGGTCATTGAGTCCACGTTGAACACTCAAGACATTTTCTGGGATAGCACCTTTTTTGATGGCCAATGGCTTGTGACCGCACAGGCTGGCAATCAAATTGCACAATGGGTCTTTGAACCAGCCGGCAATTCCGTTCACCCTGCCAATGACGAAGCTCGGGCCTGGATGGGTGTTGAGCCAGTTCGCATCATCAATCAAGTTGCATCTGACTCTGCCGCTGAAGTCCCACAGAGTGGTCTCAATGACACGATTATTCTCGAAACAAGTGCCGTCGAGTTGCCCTTGGATCACGCTGAGAATTCTCACGCCTACCTCAAGGCGGTTCCTGCGCTGGACGGGGACATTCAATCTGAGAACGTTAACGACGTTGATTCCATGGAGAACGATGATTCGCTCTTGATAACCCAAGAACACCCTAAAGAAGTGTCAAAGCCTCAACCCCCGCAGCCCAAAAAATCCAAGCGGGGTAGGGCCAAAGTTCCTAGTTGGGATGAAATACTTTTTGGTGGTCCCAAGGATGACAATTAGTCAGCTGTTTACAGCAACAGTGCCCACGTTAGGAAAGATTTTCACCTTCTGATGTGAATGGGAGCGGCTGACTTGAAATGTGAGCGCTCTTGGCGTTCTTAGCGGTCAACCGAGCTCGATAGTGTCGACGACACAAAACCTCGTAGGCCACAGCATCTGCGCTGTTGACATCACCCACGAGAACCTGATCTCCGTCAACAGTTATTTCTCCGGAGATAGTTCTCGCATTATGAAGTGCCCTTGCCCCACACCAGCACAAGGCCTCCACCTGCAGATACTGAACGCGATCTGCCAACTCGACTAATCTTGCGGAGCCAGGAAAAAGACGAGTTCGAAAATCGGTAAGTATGCCAAACGCATAGGCATCAATGGATAGCTCGTCCACTAACTGCGCAATTTGCTCGATCTGTTCCTCCGTGTAAAACTGAGCTTCATCGCA
>JALRGY010000015.1:8500-23919 GCA_023253325.1 Candidatus Nanopelagicales bacterium
AAATGAGGTAATCAATTCTGTGGCCACCCGACAGCCTGTCCACAACATACCTGCGAATATTAAGTTCTTGGTCAACCTCGACTGCCGGCACCTCAAGGCCCAGTCTGCTGGACAACACAGAGCTGCCTGCTCGATCCAACCGAGTGAAAACTACGCCTGATCGTCCGCGAGTGGCGTGATTGTGATCCATTTGGAGTGCAAGCGTCGATTTGCCACAGTCCATAGTTCCGGCATAAAAAACTAGTTCAGACACGGCACAATACTTTCACGGCAAGGGTAATGTGTTGCATCACGCCCCATTACCTGAGAAGACCATGAACGGGATGTGCAACTCCTCCGGAGACAATGATCCATGTTGACCCAATAACGATGAGGTCCGAGAATCAGTCGAACTAGTGAACATAGTGTCACCCAATGAGATAACTAAGAGATCTCCGATGCGCTCCTTGATCTCACTGTCAGAGACCCTGAAAAAACCCTGATCAATTGCCTCGTCGCGCCCAAGAATCATGGCACGCTCCCCTGCGACAGCTTTCCAGGAATTGACAACGTCCTGTTCAGCACCCTGCTCAACGTAGATGTGTCGCATGCGCGGTTCACCTCCAATGCTGCGCACACCCGCCAAGAGTCCAGGATGGCTGTCAATAGATATACGACTCTCCGGTGGACAGGCAACCATGCCGTGATCAGACACCACAACACATGATTCATCGGGTGCCAGGTCACTAGCAATGGATTCAACAAATAGCGCCACTCTTTGAAGCTCTGCGATCCATTCACTCGATTCAGGGCCATGAACGTGCCCCACGCGATCAAGCTCGGGCCAGTACGCATAAGTGAGGCCAGTTTGTTTGCTCAGCCGCGTATTCCTCAGCCGCTGTCCAATGCCGACTTTCATCTCTTCTAGGGTCTCAGCAGACAGGTACTGACTCCCTCGAAGTACTGAGCGAGTCATTCCTGAGTTGATGTGCTTGATTTTCCCGATGGTTGCCGTTGAAATACCTGACGCCTCAGCGAGCTCGAAGATTGTTGGCTCAGGAGCCATGGAAATGGGGTGTGGCTCGGATCCCCATTTGAGAGGAGACAGCATGGTTTCGGCATCAGGGAGCCAAAAACTCGCGCCCACAAACCCGTGGGCACCGGGCGGCAACCCCGTACCTAGGGATCCGAGTGCAACCGGGGTTGTGCTTGGAAACTCGGTGTGAAGTTGCAATTTGTCAGCAGATTCGAACACAGGCGCTGCGTTCAGGTGCCTATTCAGGGAGATTTCACCCAGTCCATCGATGAGGATGACTACTACATGTCTCGATGGAGGAATTGGCAGCAACTGTGATTCGGTGAGGATGTGGCCGAGTGCATGAGCGGCTGATGGCAGAACGTCTTTCAACGATGGCAGGTCAATTTCATTCATTGGTAAGCGGCCGTTGTGTAGGCGGTTCTCAACGCAATCTTGAGGCGGTCGCATGTGACAGCGCTGCAGCAAAGGTTAGAACTTGCTCCACCACATCAGTTCCGTCCGCAGCCTCCGAAACTCGGATGGAGAAATCGTCGTTACTGGACGTACCCGTGTAGCCATGATCTGCGTCGCAGGACGGATCACCGCAGCTTGCAGGCTCGAGTTCGATGCGGCTCACGGCCCCCCATCCAATGGTGACAACGACTTCAGTGGTTCCAGTTGAGTCTTTGACATTGGCGGGATCACGAACCACTCTGGTGACAACAACCGAATCAACTTTCTCGAGGCGCACTCCTTCGGTCGAACTTGAGGCGAATGGCATGCCGTCGTGACTGTGCTCGTCTGTGTGGCTCACTAAGAGACGCGTGGCGGTGAGCGCCAGAACGGTCATGTGGCGACGTAACTCATCGCGATCGAAAGCGGCCTCGTGGTGAACAACGAATGATCCAAGGGATTCCTCCCCTAGTGCCGTGGCGAGGGCGTCAAATACAAGCTGGGGATAGTACCCATTGCGTTCGAGATCAGATCGGAGCTGATCCTCAAGGAGACCGGATTTCATTGTCCCCGAGTCTACGACTAATGTCGCTGCGTGACCTCCTCAGCCATGGATCCAGACTTCTTTCATGTTCACCCCGATGTCCAAGAAGCCATTAACTCCGGAAAAGCCGTAGTCGCCCTTGAATCAACAATCATTAGTCATGGATTGCCGCGACCCGAGAATATTCGAGTCGCGAACGAGGTAGAGGACATTGTCCGCTCCCGCGGAGCAACTCCAGCAACGATTGCAGTGCTCAATGGCGTCGTTCACATTGGTCTTACATCTGATCAAATATCTGAAATCGCTACCCGTGATGACGTATCCAAGGCAAGTATCCGGGATCTCGGTATTGTCAGCGCCCGACGAGGCTATGCCGCCACCACTGTCGCAGCCACGAGTCACCTTGCCCATGTGGCGGGGATAGAAGTATTCGCTACCGGAGGCTTGGGTGGGGTCCACCGTCAAGCGCGTGACAGTTGGGATGAATCAGCCGATCTCACGGCCCTCGGTTCAATACCCATGACAGTGGTTTGTTCTGGCGTCAAATCAATTCTCGATGTCGGTGCGACACTCGAACGACTGGAGACTCTCAGTATCGGAGTGATCGGGTACGGTTCGGAACAGTTCCCTGGCTTCTACCTCACTGATTCCGGTTTCACTCTTGATTGGTACCTTTCCGATCCCTCTGATATCGCAGCCGTGATGAACGCTCGCAGGAAACTCAATGTGTCAACAGGACTTATCGTGGCCAATCCCCTACCTAACGACCAACAATTGGATCCCGATCTTCATGATCGAGTACTGACCGAAGGATTAGCACTCGCCCAGAGTCGAAACATCACGGGCAAGGCAGTCACTCCATTTCTTCTCGACTTCTTCCACCGGACAACTCACGGGCAGAGTTTGGTGGTCAACGCCAATATCATTGTTCGAAATGCGGAATTGGCAGCTCGCATTGCTGTTGCAGCTAAGACAAGCCCGGAGTCAGACACCGCCTGATGTGGCGCTTTACGAGGATAAATAAACATGGGTGACCTGACCTGCAATTCTCAAATGGGTTCCATAATTGTGATGGGCGATCTCATGATCGACATCAGCGCGCCTTTGGAATCATTGGAGGCACTGAGTCATGCCAGAGGCAGCGATCTTCCATCAAGCATCACCTTTGATGTTGGTGGTAGTGCCGCAAATACTGCCTCATGGCTAGCTGCTGCTGGACATTCGACATATCTATTGGGTGCCGTTGGCAGCGATTCAATGGGTGAAACCATCGAATCTCGGCTGTCGCAACCGAATCTCCACCTGAAATTGCAACAATTCAGCGAACATCCAACCGGTACCTGCATCGTTATTACAGAGTCCACCGGTGAACGGACCATGATTCCGAGCGCAGGAGCCAATGCACACCTCTCCATAGATCAACTTTTTAATCTGTGGGCGCAAATCCCAGGACCACGGCACCTGCACGTGTCCGGCTACGCCCTATTCCACGAGACGGCCGGCGCCACCACGCTTGTCGCTATGCAGCGTGCACGCTCACTCGGAATGAGTATCAGTTTCGATCCTTCAGCGCACACGCTTGTGAGCATACATTCGGATCGCATAAGGACTGCCTTGGCTCTGGCGGACATCCTGCTGGCAAATGAACAGGAAGCCACCGCCCTCGCTCAAATCCTTTTGGGTCAACCCGCATTAGAAGCCGAAACAGGCGTTCTCGACCTGGCTGGGAAACTTCGTGGTCTTCTGTGCGCAGAAAGTATTGATCCGGTGGCCGTAATCACCTTGGGGCCTCGGGGGGCCATCGCTACATCCAGCACAACGGAAGCCGTCCCCGCTTCTGAGGTTGCCGTCGCACAAATGAGGTCGACCACAGGTGCTGGAGATGCATTCAACGCTGGATTTCTCGGTTCGTGGCTTACCGGGGCTGCGGTGGTACCTGCACTTGAAGCAGGTGTCACCTTGGCATCACAGGCCCTCAGCCGTGTCGGTGCTAGCCCATATGCTCTCGATTGAGCACAATCGTCGCAGGCACAGAAAAATCTGATGCCCCTTATGCACAGCACATGAAGAAAGTAGGGAAATGAGCGCCAGGAAAGGCACTTCTCGGCAGTCAAAAGTCATTGACATTGATGTTGCTGAGGAGATGAAGGGCTCATTCCTTGAGTACGCATACTCGGTCATCTACTCGCGCGCCTTGCCCGATGCCCGCGATGGTCTCAAGCCTGTGCAGCGTCGAATTCTTTTCCAAATGGCCCAAATGGGTTTACGACCTGAGCGAGGTCACGTCAAGAGCGCTCGTGTCGTCGGTGAGGTTATGGGTCGCCTCCACCCCCACGGCGATTCCGCGATCTATGACGCACTCGTGCGCATGGCTCAGGACTTCTCACTACGACTGCCGCTCATCGATGGCCACGGAAACTTTGGTTCGCTCGACGATGGCCCCGCAGCAATGCGATACACCGAAGCCAGGTTAGCCACGAGCGCCCTCGAGATGACCGCAGGAATCGATGAGGAAGTTGTCGATTTCACACCGAATTACGATGGCCGCGAAGTTGAGCCAACTGTGCTCCCTGCTGCATTTCCCAATCTTTTGGTCAATGGTGCCAGTGGCATTGCCGTTGGCATGGCAACAAATCTCGCGCCACACAATCTCGCTGAGGTTGTGAACGCAACACGTCATCTCATTGCACACCCTGATGCATCCCTCGATGAACTCATGACATTTGTTCCAGGGCCAGATTTTGCAACTGGTGGAGTTATTACCGGCCTTGACGGGATCCGAGAGGCCTACGAAACCGGGCGAGGATCATTTCGAATTCGAGCACGAACCAGAATCGAGCAGGTCACCCCCCGCAAGCGTGGGATTGTTGTCACTGAACTTCCGTCTAGTGTCGGACCTGAACGAGTCATTGAGCGCGTGAAAGACCTTGTCATTGCAAAGAAATTGCAGGGCATCTCAGACATCGTTGACCTCACCGACGGAGACTCTGGGCTCAACCTCGTCATCGAGTGCAAAAGTGCTTTTTCCCCTGAGGCAGTTCTCGAGCAGTTGTTCAAACTCACGCCTCTTGAGGAATCGTTCACCATCAATGCAGTCACCTTGGTGGATGGCGAGCCTCGAACTTTAGGGCTGCGGGAACTCATCACAGTTTTCATCCAACACCGGCTCGAAGTAGTCACCCGCCGCAGTCAGTATCGTCAACGAATTGCGCGCGAGCGCCTCCATCTCCTTGAGGGCTTGCTGATCGCGATTCTCGATATCGATGAAGTAATCCAAGTCATCCGAGAAAGCGATGACACTGCCACGGCACGAACTCGACTGATGGAGATTTTCGATCTCACCGAAATCCAAACCAACTACATCCTTGAAATGCCACTACGCCGACTCACCAAGTTCTCTCGTCTCGATATCGAGAAAGAGTCGGACCAGCTTAGAACCACGATAGAGAACCTAGAAGAGCTCCTCACCAATGAATCTCGACTCCGGGACGTGGTGAGCGAGGAACTTCGTGAGGTCTCGTCCCATCACGCAACCTCGCGCCGAACTCTGCTTCTTGAGGCATCGCAATTACCAGCTGTAGCGTCACCCACGTCACTCGAAGTATCGGATGAACCATGTGTGGTTTTATTGTCAAGTACTGGCTTGCTGGCGCGTACGTCAAGCCTCACTCCAAGTTCAAGCCCCGAACAAGCAAGTGCGAACCGTCAATCACATGACGCAATAGTTTCTTGCTGCGGTGCAACAACCCGGAGCGAAATAGGAGTCATTACCTCACATGGCCTTATTTATCGGGTCTCGGTCGTTGATATTCCAGCGATACCACCGACTTCAGGGGTTCCCGGTATTGGAGGCGGTGCGCCACTTGGGGCTTTTCTTGATCTCGAAAAGGATGAACACGTCATTGCCCTGGCTCCCCTCGATTCAGAAATCCTATTGGGCACGAGCGAGGGAATCGTGAAACGACTATCAGCCGGCCACGCAATCGGACGTCCCAATTGGGATCTCATACGACTCGAGCGCTCAGACCGCGTTATCGGTGCTGTATCGCTGGATGAATCAACGCCCAAGAATGCCGAAATAGTGCTCATTTCGAGCGCAGGGCAGCTGTTGCACTTCCCGTTGGCAGGTATTCGTGCCCAAGGTCGTTCTGCAGGCGGTGTGGCCGGCATGAAAGTTTCAGAGGGCAGCGTAATTTTTTGTGGAGTAATTGATCCACATCTGGACAACGTCGTTGCCACTATTTCCGGTTCCAGCCTTGCGTTACCCGGAACTGAAATGGGCAACGCCAAGGTGACGCACTTCAGTCTCTATCCCTCGAAAGGCAGGGCGACCGCTGGAGTCCGGTGCCATAAATTCCGTTCTGGTGAGGACACACTTCTGCGGGCTTGGGCTGGTCCGGCTCCCATCCGCGGTGCCACATCCGGTGGGGCTCCCACCGCGATGCCCGAGGCTGATGACCGCCGCGATGGCACAGGAATACCGCTCACCCACCCTGTCGATGCCATCAGTGGTGACCTGAGTTCATTCAAGAACACCACCAAATGACGTGCCGCACTGAATCCCTAGAACTGCCACTACTCGGGTCAGCCCCCTTTGCACGCGGCTGGCTAGTACTAGAGACACACGGAACGTGGCCATCTAGAGCAGTCGAGGCAAGTGTCACGCCCGAAGTTATGGCGTGGGCCGAGCACAGAGATCTCAAGATTCTTTTAGCTAGGCATCGAAACAACAAAACGCCTGGAAAGTACCTGCGCTATTGGGTTTCTGAGCCATCAACGGGTTTGCGCATGGGCACTCGCCCTTGCGCAGAAGAACTCCCAAACCTGGACTCAACAATGCCTGTGCCCCGTCTATTGTTGATCTGTACAAATGGAAAGCGCGATAAATGCTGTGCCGTTGAGGGTAGAAACCTTCTGACACAGTTGAAGGCAACTCTGAGCGAGTCTGACTATTCAGCGATTTGGGAATGTACCCATCTTGGCGGACACCGCTTTGCTCCAACTGCTCTCTATTTGCCCGATAACCTCGTTCTTGGGCGGCTCACAACCGATGCGACGCATACGCTGTTGGCCACCGGAAACATTGATAGCCAATTCGTTCGGGGACGCTCGCATGAGACCCCGTGTCTCCAGCTGATCAATTCCTATCTCGATAGAGCCAGTCTGATCGACCACAACTTCTCGCCGCGGAATTGCCCCGATGCGGACCATACACACGATATTTTCCTCGAGAGATCTCACTATCAATTCCACATTTCTTTACAGGAATTCGGCCCCGCCCGTAAGTCCTGTATCGGCGATGAAGGCATGACGACATACTTCGTTATTGATCGGGTTATTGAAATGTCAGCCTAGGCCAATATCAATTAATCGATCTCGCTCATGAATTGTGGTACGTGCGCGACCTCTTTCGGCACCCAACGCAATTTCAGCCGCATTGACCCTTTTCCAGCCTTCGAAATCAATGTAATTAACACCTCTCGCCCGCAAAATTTCATCAACTTCATTTGCATCGAGTGCAACAGATTGGCGCCCGTTCAAGTCGGTCGCGAGCGATTCAACCGAAGCAACAGCATCCTTTTTATTCGTGCCAATGATCCCTGAGGGACCACGCTTGATCCACCCCGCAACATAAGTCCCCGGTACCCCGTCAACCTTGCCGTCAGTACTCGGAATCACATTCGTCCGGTCATTGAATGGCAGGCCCTCAAGCGGCAACCCTCGGTAGCCAACGCTTCTGATGACTAGGTCAGCGGGAATGGACTCGTAGGTACCAGTCCCAATCACGGAGTTATCGCTAGACAACTGCATGCGCTCTACGGTCAGTGATCCTTGCTCAGCATCAAATGACTGAGGTGTCGAGTAGAAATGAAATTCAATCTTTTTATTGGATGAATTTAAACTTTCGCCATGAATTTCATTATGGCCCTCACTCCACTGCCGCATCACCTTGAGGTTGCGCTCGATTACTTTGTTACCAGAACTCGCAAGTGCATCATCCGCGGGAAGATCCTTGGGATCGAGAATGACGTCAACGCCCTCAAGTTCCCCCAACTCCTTAAGTTCCTTGGTGGTAAAGGTCGCATGTTGTGGACCACGACGACCTACGACATGAACGTGCCGGACAACACTCTTGTCAAATGAATCTAGAACATGTTCCGGCATGTCTGTGGTCCTGAGTTCAACGAGGGACTTAACCAGTAGCCGAGTTACATCAACGGCTACGTTTCCGAGCCCAATAACAATGACTTGCTCTGAAGTGCGCAGCATGTCCCCAAAATCCTGCGCCTCCGGATGCCCCGTGTACCACTTTACGAATTCAGTTGCCGGGATGCTGGCTGGACTCACTTCGCCAGGAATCCCCAAAGCTCGATCGGCAGACGCACCGTAGGTGTAGATCACTGCGTCATACCACGAGGCTAATTCCTCGGTCGAGACATCCGTTCCAATGTGAACATTGCCCCGAAAACGCACGAGCGAGTTTTCGAAGGTCTCCGTCAGTTTGTCTCTTACTGATCGAATAGAAAAATGGTCCGGAGCAACCCCGTATCGCACTAAACCGCACGGAACAGGCAGGGCATCAAAGACATCCACTTGATGCCCGTGCACCGTTGATAGGTGCTCTGCTGCATAAATGCCTGCTGGCCCAGCGCCGACCACTGCAACTCTCGACATGCTCTCGATACTCCTCGTGCTTGATTAAACTTTTTGCGGCATCAATATTCCGGTATGAACATCAAAGATCGCGCCGGCTACCTCCACGTCGCGCGCAAGCAACGGAAACGATCTGACCCGAGTGACGTCGGTTTGTAAAGCAGCCAACTGATCCGTGACCGTCCGGATTTCAATCCCACGCGAGTCGATTCCTGAAACCCTCAGAATTTCAGCATGTACCTCCGGCTCCTCAGCGGAGGCCATTCGGCAATCAGTATGCGGTAAGACAAGCACTCGGGAGACACCCAATAGGTGGGATGCCAGTACAAGCGTTCTCAGGACATCCTCGGTCACTCTGGCGCCAGCATTGCGCAAGATCTTGACATCGCCAGCACTCATCCCCATGAGTGCAAGCGGGTCGATGCGGGAATCAATGCAGGTCACCACAGCAATTCCCTTTCGCGCTGTTCCCGTTAAATCACTGTCATGAAAATTACGGGCATATTCCGCATTTCCTGCCAAGACGTCCTGGAAGTTCTCTTCAAAGGTGCTCATGCGTCGATCCTCGCGCGATCGAGAGATTGCGCACCGCCAACGATGAATTCCTTACGCGGAGCGACCTCTGTGCCCATGAGCAAATCAAAAACATCTCCGGCAATATCTGCATCAGAAACTGTCATTCGTCGCAAAGTTCTGTGTGTGGGATCCATCGTTGTTTCGCGCAATTGGGACGCATCCATCTCTCCTAGTCCTTTGTACCGCTGAATTGGATCTTTAACTTTCTTGCCTTTCTTCTCCGCATCAGCGACAACGGATTTCATTTCTTTATCACTATACGTGTAAACCACCTCATTGGCTTTCGAGCCTGCGTTGATAATCTCGAGACGATGCAGAGGTGGGACGGCTGCAAATACACGACCATCCTCGAGCAGGGGGGGCATATAACGGTTTATCAGGGTCAATAAGAGGCACCGGATATGTGCACCATCCACATCAGCATCGGACATCAGGATGATCTTGCCATAACGTGCTTGATCAAGTTCGAAGCTCCTACCTGAACCCGCGCCAATTACTTGAATGATCGATGCGCACTCATTGTTCTTCAGCATGTCGGAGAGTGACGACTTTTGCACATTGAGAATCTTGCCGCGGATGGGCAGCAGTGCCTGATACTTGGAGTCCCGGGCACTCTTAGCCGTGCCTAGGGCACTGTCACCTTCAACGATGAATAATTCCGATTCGGCAACGTCCGTGCTTCGGCAGTCCACCAGTTTCGCCGGCATGGATGATGATTCGAGTGCAGTCTTGCGCCGTTGTGTATCTCGGTGGCTCCGCGCAGCGACGCGAGCACGCATCGCGTTTGCCACCTTTTCAGCGATCGTGCGTGCATTTACCTTCTCGCCCCGCGGTGGTGTTTGTAGCCACCTGGCCATTTCCTTGGCCACTACGTTTGCGACAATTCTAGATGCCGCTGGAGTGCCGAGGACCTCTTTTGTTTGACCCTCAAATTGAGGCTCGGCCAGGCGCACTGCCACCACAGCCGTCAAGCCTTCAAAGATATCTTCCTTCGTGACATTGTCTTCACTTGTCTTGAGGATCTTGGCAGACCTGAGATATTCATTGAATACTTTGGTGAGGGATCGTTCTAGCCCCGCAACATGGGTACCGCCTTTCGGTGTGGCAATCACGTTGACGAATGACTTGAGGGTGGATTCATATCCCGTGTCCCACTGGAGGGCTACACCAACACCAAGGTCCCCCGCGACATTTTGGCTCGACATATGCCCAGCCGAGTCCAGCACCGGCACTGTTTCTTCAAAGTGACCCTCGCCTGTGAGGGTGATGACCCCTCCCACAAGTTCACCACTGGCCAAATGACCCACATACTCGGCAATACCGCCCTTGTGAACAAATGATTCGGACCAGATATCTGATGGGTCTCGAGCATCTTCTAAGGAAATGGTCAGCCCTGGTACCAAAAAAGTGCTCTGAAGGGCTCGGTCCCTTAATTGTATTCGATCGTATGCAGCATCCTTGGTGAATACCTGAGGGTCTGCCCACCAACGCACCGTGGTTCCGCTCTTGCCTCGTGGCGCCTTTCCAAGGATCTCTAGACCGCTTTTCTTGCTGAAATCCACATCAGGGCCAGAACCAGCAAAAACACCGGGAACTCCCCTGCGAAATGACATGCCGTATGCCTTGCCAGTTCGTTGCACTACAACGTCAAGTCGAGCAGACAGAGCGTTAACCACCGAGGCGCCCACCCCATGGAGACCGCCTGAAGCGTTATAAGAGCCACCGCCAAATTTGCCACCCGCATGTAATTTAGTCATGACGACCTCAACGCCCGTCAGTTTCGTTCGCTTTTCAATGTCGATTGGAATTCCACGACCATTGTCGTTGACTTCAACAGAGCCGTCGGGGAGAAGTTTGACTGAGATCTCCGAGCAATAGCCAGCAAGTGCCTCGTCCACCGAGTTATCAACGATTTCCCAGAGGCAGTGCATAAGCCCACGACCATCATTGGAACCGATATACATGCCTGGGCGTTTACGAACTGCCTCAAGACCTTCAAGGACCGCCAGATTCTTGGCTGTATAGGAGTCAGTGCCCGAATCGGCCAATTTTTTATTGACGGACTTTGAGCCTGAAGCCTTCTTTGCGGTTGCCACTGCCCCAACTTAGTCAGATATCGACTATTTCCATAGAAGACAGACCGAACGAGAGGAAAATTCGCCGTGGGCGAACCAGCGAGTCAATCCCGCTCACTTGAAGCCTTTCCGTGTTTAACTTAAGTCATGTCAGATCAAGCGACCCAAACAATGACCGCTCCTTTACTGAGTGCTACGGACCGCTGCGATCGGTGCGGTGCTCAGGCCTATGTTCAGGTTGAACTCACAGGCGGTGCCCACCTACTATTCTGCGGCCATCACTGGGGTGCACACGAAGCCGCATTGACGCCACAGGCAGCGTTGATCATCAATGAGTTGCATAAGCTCAATGAAACGCCTGCTGTTGTGTAACTAGTGGCGGCATGTGTGCACCATTGTGTGCAACTCCGTACGCCGATTACTCGGCCTAGATTTTAGTCGAGGTAATCTCGAAGAACCTGTGAGCGCGATGGGTGGCGCAATTTCGACATGGTCTTACTCTCTATCTGTCGAATTCTTTCGCGCGTAACTCCATAAACCTTCCCAATCTCATCAAGGGTCTTGGGCTGGCCATCAGTGAGCCCAAACCGCATTCGCACAACGCCCGCCTCACGGTCAGAAAGGGTGTCCAAGACTGACTCCAACTGTTCCTGTAACAGTGTGAATGAGACAGCATCACTAGGAACGATCGCCTCGGAATCCTCGATCAGGTCACCGAATTCGCTGTCCCCTTCTTCACCGAGCGGCGTATGTAACGAGATTGGCTCACGGCCATACTTTTGAACCTCAACAACCTTCTCAGGCGTCATATCCAATTCCATGGCAAGTTCTTCAGGAGTCGGTTCGCGGCCTAGATCCTGCAGCATCTGGCGCTGCACGCGCGCGAGTTTATTGATTACCTCCACCATGTGGACGGGAATTCGGATCGTGCGAGCTTGGTCCGCCATTGCCCGAGTGATCGCCTGTCGGATCCACCAGGTTGCATACGTGGAGAACTTGTAGCCCTTGGTGTAGTCGAATTTCTCGACCGCTCGGATCAAGCCCAGGTTTCCCTCTTGAATCAGGTCAAGAAAGAGCATTCCCCGACCGGTGTAGCGCTTGGCCAGCGAGACGACAAGACGCAAGTTCGCCTCGAGCAGGTGGTTTTTTGCTCGACGGCCATCTGTGGCGATCCATTCCATGTCACCGCGAGTCTTCTTGTCCATCTTGCCACCTTCATTGAGCATTTCCTCAGCGAAGAGTCCCGCTTCAATACGTTTGGCTAATTCCACTTCCATCTCGGCATTGAGAAGCGGAACTTTTCCGATTTGTTTGAGGTAGTCCTTCACCGGATCAGCAGTGGCACCTGCCACGGTGACCGTTTGCACGGGTTCATCTGTCTCATCAACGTGAGAAATCACATAACTATCAGCGGCACCATCTTTTGCGGGTTCATCCTCCGTGACCGTGGCGAGATCCTTTTCAAGATCGGCCTCGAGGTCCTTTTCCAGTTCCGCCGCAATTTCCAAATCGGGTTCTTCGCTGAGATCAACTTCAATGACTTCATCGCCCGCATCAATGACTTCTACCAATTGATCGCCGCTGGGCTTTGAAGACTTGTTCGGTGCAGAGTCCTTTTTCGCAGCAGTTTTCTTCGCACCAGTTTTCTTTGCAACAGCCTTTTTAACAGGCGCAGCCTGCTTCGCAGTAGTTTTCTTCGCAACAGCCTTTTTAACAGGCGCAGCCTGCTTCGCTGGAACGGTCTTTTTCGCTGGAACGGTCTTTTTCGTAGCCGCCTTCTTCACTGGCGCAGCTTTCGCCGGAACTGTTTTCTTTACGGTCTTTTTCGCAGCAGTCTTTTTTGCGGTAGTTGCCATGTGAGAGAGGGTGCCCTTCTGCCGAGTAGCCACAACAAGTGCCCGAGTCAAGCCTTTTGGCTTGTTCGGGCGCTCTATCTTGACATGCCCGGTCCGAACCTCATGCGTTGGGGCGCATTAATCGTGCACGCGCCTGGCCAATCTCCACCTCAAAGCCCTTCACCTGACGGAGGTCTCTTTCAATGGGGAAAGGACCCAATCCATCAACACGGAAACTCCCGCGCCATCGCGTTTCAACCATTACCCGTTTCGTCCCTGAAGTTTTGTAGGTATGAGTTACTGACATGTCCGGATAGGGCCCGCCAGGTAGCTCCACGGTTAGGAATTCGCGCTCGAAGTTCCATGCCCACTGCGGTTTGGCTGTTATCTCAATGGCGAATCGGGACACATTTTCCGACCACTTTTGAGTCCCCGCAGTTTGGCCTGACCCGCATAGCAACGGAATGTGTACAACGGGTCCGGATTCAGGCCAGCAGGTTGGTTCCAGTTCCGGTACGTATTGATAGAAATTCTCTGAGATCAGATCCTCGATGCCAACGACGGTGGTTATCGTTTGCGAGGAAAGACAAATCAGACCGGTTTCGCGCCACTGGCCCCCAGCAGGACGAAACCACGTCCGAACGTGATCGATGAGACCGGGACATCCCCTTATTGCGGCATCGCAGTAGTTGTCAGCGTCCGGAACACACGCAGAGGTGATCTTCCAAGAACATCCGCGGCACTCGGCCACCTCATTGCGGGTTCCTCGATCAACGGAGGGTGGGAGAACCAATCCCCCACTGCCTTCGTATCTGATCAATTCCGGATTACCCACAACCTCAGCACCCGATGCTGCAGGAGCCATTAAGCAGATCGCTATCAGGCTTATGAAGAATGCGATAACCAGAGGGAGTCCTAGAGCATTTGCACGGCGCATTCAATCATTGTGTGAGTGTCTCTTGCAGTTATCAACCCCAAATATTGGTGCTGTGGACAGACTGCGATCCCCCTCGTTGGCGCCCCATTAAGAATTAGTGCAGTTTGATGCCTTCACTCTTTCGAGCGCGTGACGCACGAAACCACCAACTTGGTCATTCTCAACTAGAAAACCATCGTGCCCATATGGCGATGTCAAGACATGCAGCTCGTCAGCACCGGGGGCGAGCTCGACGATCTCCTGTTGAAGTCTGATGGGAAAGAGTCTGTCCGAATCAATACCCACCACGGTGAGGGGTTGCGTAATGCCGCCAAGGGCACTCGCCACACCACCACGATTCCTTCCAAGATCAAAAAGACTCATGGCACGAGTTAGAGCAATGTATGTATTGGCGTCAAAACGCCTGTTCAATTTGTCCGCATGATGATCTAGGTATGACTCGACCGCAAACCGGCCCCCAACGTATGGGTCCTCCGATTCTTGTGGGCTTCGGCCAAAACGCAAATCTAGCTCTGTCTCACTTCGGTATGTCAGATGCGCAATGCGACGGGCTAGTCCCATGCCCGCTACAGGGCCCAATTCTGAGTCGTAATAGTCACCGCCATTGAATTCAACGTCAGTTTCGATCGCCATAATTTGAGTCGCATGAATGCCAATCTGATCGGCGGAAACTGCTGCTGTCGAACCCAACACCAAACCACCACACACGGAATCTGGATACCGAACCATCCACTCCAGAACCCGCATGCCTCCAAGGGAGGGCCCAAGCATTAATTGCCAGCGTTGTATGCCCATCGCAACCATGAGTTCATGCTCAATTTCCACCATGTCAGGGATGGTGATAACGGGGAACCTACTGCCCCACGGCACACCCTCAGAGTCAAGCGACGAAGGCCCAGTTGTGCCCTGCGCGCCACCGAGAACATTGGCACAAACAACAAAATACTCATTTGTATCTATCGCTTTGCCGGGCCCAATCAGGCCATCCCACCAGCCTGCCGTTACATGCCCTGGACCTGCTTCACCTGAAACATGGGAATCACCCGTCAGCGCGTGGCAGATATAAATCGCGTTTGTGCCAGTGTCATTCAGAGCACCCCATGTTTCATAGGCAACGCGAACCTCAGGGAACCGAAATTGGCTCTCGGTGACAAAGTCCTCGATTGTTATGAATTGACGACGCCCAAGAGGATCCCCCTCCCGCCAGGCAGCGCTGGTGGGAGGAGGACCTTCATAGGAAAGTGGGCCGTAAGCGGACATAGAGACAGGTCCTATTGCCCAGCTGCAGCGAAACCGACCTCGAGGTCCGCCAAAATATCGGGCAGCGCCTCAAGTCCAACGGCTAGAC
>JALRGY010000160.1 GCA_023253325.1 Candidatus Nanopelagicales bacterium
ATCTCTGACATGCTCGACCGCGATCCCGTTGCGGGATTCGTTGTTGTTGATGTCTTGGAAGAACCTGTTGAAGACTGCGATGAAGCTGAGTTGAAAATGTGGCTCGATCAAGCCATGGCACGCATTGAGATCAATGACGTTGACACCGTTGCAGTGACCGGCTCACATGCACTCAGTCAGAATGTGATCAAGAAACTTTCGTGGCGCCTTGAAGGTCCGCGCATTGACCTTCTTGTTGCACCAACACTCGGTGACTTTGCTGGTCCTCGCGTCACCATGCGTATGCAGGCGGATCTCCCGTTGATTCATTTGGATGAACCGCACTTGACGGGTTCCAAGCGGGCAATCAAGCGTGCCATTGACATTGTCTTTGGAGCAATCCTCTTTGTGGTGTTCCTGCCGTTCATGCTGATTGCCGCGGTGGGAATCTTTGCCAGCAGTAAAGGCCCAGTGTTTTACAAGCAGCAGCGCATTGGCCGCGGTGGCGAGGTCATCACGGTGACCAAGTTCCGCACCATGCACGTCGGTGCAGATCAGGTTCGAGCTGAGATCATTGGCATGCCTGATGAGCGCATTGGCGAGCGTTACAAACACGACCCACGAATCACCAGTTTTGGTCGGGTCCTGCGCCGCTGGTCCATCGACGAAATGCCCCAAATCGTTAACGTAATCAGCGGAACCATGTCCCTCGTGGGTCCACGACCCGTCCTGCTCGATGAAATCCCGCTTTTTGGGGATGAGGACCACCGCAGACACCTGACCAAACCTGGCCTCACGGGCCTATGGCAGGTATCAGGGCGCAAGGCCGTGGACTGGGAAGAACGCATGCGCCTGGATCTGGACTACGTCGAGCACTGGTCGGCAGCCCTTGACCTGGTCATTGTGGCGAAAACCGTCAAAGTTGTCCTCACAGGCAAGGGCGCGTACTAGCCACCCACGGCACTTATACTCATTGAATGCCTGCAACGACCAGTTCCCGCCTCAAGGTAGGCATGGTTGGCGCACTGATCGTCATCGTGGGCGGCTTCATTTTCTGGCTTCAGGCCGGACTCGTAGCATCCTTCGCAACCCTGGCATGGAGCGGATGGGGGCTGCAGTCGCACCTCTCGTCAGCGGCTGATGGCCTGCTCGCTGGTGACTACACCGAGGGCGAGATCGAGTTTCAGCAGGCCGATGACTCCACGGTCTGGATGCTCAAGTCGGTGGATACATCTCAAGTCCGCGTCATGGGCCTTGTCCCTGGTGCAAATACTGCGGTGACGAATTGGCGTAATTCCGTTGAGGCGGCGGCGAATATTTCTCTGGCGACGGGGCGGCTTATTGGCCTTTATGGCGATTTATCAGGTGAGAACGGCGGGAATCGAATTTTTTCCGATGGTCGAGTCGACCTTGAGCGTCTGGATACTTTGCCTGCTGAAGTTGGCGCAGCTAAAGTCGCGATTGATTCCGCGCAAACAGACCTCAATGACATTGTCACGGGAACTTTTGCAACTGGTCCCTTGGAACAAGTGGTCAACAAAGCACTGGATGAACTCGATCCGGTACAACAAGCGGTTGGAACCCTGGCAGATATTGCACCGGTACTCTCAGACGCTCTCGGGGCAAATGGTGCAAAGCGTTACCTCATTGCAATTGGTAATCAGGCGGAGATGCGTGCAAGTGGTGGTGCGCCACTGTCTTTGATCATGAT
>JALRGY010000161.1 GCA_023253325.1 Candidatus Nanopelagicales bacterium
GAAGTACCTGCGATCACTTGAACTGCTCGCTACCGAAGTTATTCCGAATATCTGACCTTAAATTTGTTGATAGGAGAAAATTATGCGATTCGGACTGGGACCCATGACCATGGAATCCGTTCAGGGCTGGCGCTGTTCAGGTTGCCGCAAGCCCGAGGGAGGGTGCTGCGGACGCAAGCAGGTTGACATCTATGAAGAAGTCTTGGAGCATGCCGTCACCGCTGAGTGGTGGGGCTTTGATTCCGTCTGGGTAGATGAGCGCCACTTCACGCCTGACTCATTCAATTCATCAGCATCAGTTGTTGCAGCAGGACTGTCCCAGCGTACCGAGTTTGTGCGCATCGGCATGATGCCAGTGCTTGGCCTAGTGAACTCCATTTATGTTGCAGAAGAAGTTGCCTGCATTGACAACATCAACGCTGGAAGGACGATCGTCGCAGGCCAAGTGCCAAATGATGAAACCGTTCGGGGATGGGCCGGTTCGGGTGCCGCAAATTCAGTAGAGCGGATCATTGACGATATCGCTGTCATGAGAAAGTCGTGGGGGCCTAACCCTTTTTCTCATCACACAGAGTTTCACAACATTCCAATGAATAATGAAATTCACATTGAAGCAAGAGGAATCGATCGGATTTCAGTTCAGCCCAAGCCTGCTCAGTTGGAAATGCCACTCTGGATGACCGGTGGGGCTGACGCAGCGGAAGTTGCCCGCCGCGCCAGCCTGCCATTTATGGCACCGGCACACTTGTCTGTTGAGCAATTGCGTCCGCTGTATGAAGGACTAAACCCAACATTTGAGCACATAGTGCCGCTCATCCGCGATGTATTCATTGCCTCGACCACGGAAGAAGCTCAACGGCTAGCAGGTGGCGCGATCCGTGATCTCTACAACGCACAAATGCGAGCAGGGTTAGATCTCACTCCCGCCGACTTTGATAAATTGGTCATGGACACGATCATCATCGGTGATCCAGATGAGTGCATTAAGCGTCTGTATGTTTATGAGCGCGAGTTGGGCGTGAATTACACCGTGGCGCGCTTGGTTTATC
This sequence comes from Candidatus Nanopelagicales bacterium, assembly GCA_023253325.1. Taxonomy (GTDB): domain Bacteria; phylum Actinomycetota; class Actinomycetes; order S36-B12; family S36-B12; genus UBA4592. The sequence goes on from JALRGY010000161.1 coordinate 1,050, forward strand.
ACAACATGCACCCGGGTGATTCGGCTCGGGCTATTCAGCTATTTGGTCAAGGCGTAGTACCAGAATTCCGGATGTACGACCTTCCTGAGCAAATTCGTAAGGTCGTGTGACATGGCAGATACCTTTGATGAAATAGAAGTCCTACCGTGGTCAGACGTAACAAATATTCACGAAGAGCTGTTTCAAAAGCAATTGGACTACGTTCTCGCAAATTCAGAGTTCTACCGTCAGAAGTACTCAGGAGTTGCGCGGTCTTCGATTACTTCGCTGGCTGACATCTCCGAGTTACCATTCACAACGAAGGACGACATTCGTGAGAGCCTGTTGGCTCTTCCACCACTCGGACTACACGTTGCGGCTCCTCTAGATGAAATCGTGCAGATTCAATCATCCTCGGGCACAACAGGAATGCCAACATTTGTCGCTGCTACGAGCCAAGACATTGAGACATGGAATTCAATGGGGGCTCGGGTTTTTTATGCAAATGGTTTCCGCTCGCGCGACTGGGTCATGCATGCGTACGCCATGGGCCGGGGTTTTGTTGGCGGCCTTGTCAACATCGAACACCTGCAACATCTTGGGTGCTGCGTGATCCCACTGGGTGCTGAGTCAGGAACCGAGCGGTTGCTT
>JALRGY010000162.1 GCA_023253325.1 Candidatus Nanopelagicales bacterium
ACTGTGACCGTGGGTGTAGGTCGCCGCGTGTGCGTACAACTGGTCAAGCAGTTCTTGGTCATAGATTCCACCAAGAAAGCGGGTGCGGGAGTCCGCGGCCGATTTCACTTTGTCGATATACCAATCACTGTAGGGAGCAGAGCCCACGACGATGAGCGGTTTAGTTTCCTTACTGCGGGTGTAACCCACCACTGCTTCAAGGACATTGTTTTCAGGTTCGAGCCTTGCCACAATGAGGTGGTAATCGCCCGGCTTCAGATTAAGTTCAAGGAGACGATCACTGGGTGGATTGATCACTTCAGCGCCATAGGCAATTACCGTGCTGTCCTTGCCGTACTCCAACTTCACATGGTCAGCAATTGCTTGGGCATCGGCAATAAGCACCGGGCCGTTCTTGACAGCTGATTTTTCAGCCCATCGGTAATACTTCGCACCCAAGCCGCGCCATTTCTCCCGCTTCGACTCCAAACCGTCCAAATGAATTGCAGTCGGAATCCCAGCTACCTTCAATGGTCCAAGAAATGGGGCGTTACCCGCGTTCATGAGGAAACACACGTCGGGGTGGTCCTTGATAATCGCGTGCGCACTGCTCACGGCGGTGTGACTCAGGGTTTCTGCCATGCGGTGGTGAATCGCGGGAAGGTTGACCAAGGTCATGCCCTTGTACTCGGTGATTTTCTGCTCAGGGTTGCGGCAATACACGGTGACTACGTGACCCTTGGCCGCCAGACGCGAACCGATTTCCTCCACGGCGGTTTCGAATCCGCCATAGAGTGCGGGAGCGCCGCGCGTCCCCATAAATGCAATTTTCATAGTGAACGGCGTTTCATGAAATGTGATGCTGCTCGTTGTCCATGAAATGAAAAGCGACCATGTGACAGAGGGACATGTGCAGGTCTTCGATGCGACCCATGTGGTTACTAGGAGTGTTGATGTGGACATCAGCCAACTCACCCGACCTACCACCTGCAAAGCCAGTCAAGGCCACGCAAGTCACATTCAGTTCCTTGGCGCGTTTTTGGGCGGCGAGAATATTGGGTGAGTTACCTGACCCGCTTATCGAGACCAGGATGTCACCGGGCTGAGCCAAGTTGGTGAGTTGCTCAGCAAAAACGGCATCAAAGCTCACGTCATTGGCATAAGCAGTGATGGTTGAAACTGAGTCAGTCAGGGCTATAGCTCTAAACCGCGTTGGTTTTTGGTAACTCGCCCCTTTGCTCAAATCAGTTGCAAAGTGACTGGCGGTGGCAGCGCTGCCCCCATTTCCCGCTATGAATACGGTGTTTCCGTCCGCGCGGGCAGACTTCAAAAGGTCAATAAAGTGCTCAACAGGAGCAAGGTCAACCGATTGATATGCGGTCAATACTTGCTCTCGGTATTGCTCGATCGTCTCGCTCATTTTTGTCCCAATCACGTTGTGCCAGTTTCCCGTGCCAAAAGTGCAGCGCCCAGGAGAACACTACGGCCACCCCAATGCGCCAAGGTGACCTCCGGTGGTTTGCGCCCCCATACGCTGCAATACCGACCGAGGGACTGCGTGAGGGCATCGGTCAAACGGTCCCCCATGGCACTCATTCCTCCTCCGATACAGATCACACTGGGATCCAATACCGTGATGGCCGACCAAATTCCAG
>JALRGY010000163.1 GCA_023253325.1 Candidatus Nanopelagicales bacterium
CAACTTGTTCACAGCGTTCAGAGTTGTTCTTCCGCCAGAGGTGTACGGGGTAACTTCCACATAGCCATAGCGAAAGCGACTACCCGGTCTGCTGAGGTCAGAGCCCTTGTTCACCACATGAACAACCGTGGGACCAATGGGCCGTGCGGTCGCTGACGGGCCAACACCTATCACTGTGCTCTCACCACCCGTTATTTTGACAACTTCAACCTGGCCATTGGAGCGTTGAAATCGGAATTCATCAGCCGGCGTACCTTGGATGACCGCACCGTTCACGGCGACTTCAAGACCACCGCCGCTCGGATCAAGGGCCTCGGACTGCATTTCGATCAGTGCCTTGCGGTACTCAATATTGACGGAGATCTCCATGGTGTCTGCTGCCGGCGAGACGCTCGTGCCTTGGTAGTAGTAGGTCACGATTGAACCTGCATCCATGCCCGCAAGTGCCATCGATCGCGCACCCCATTGGGACATGCCAACGCCGTGGCCAAATCCTGCACCGACGAGGGTGAAATTAGCCGGCGGCTCATTGGCCTGTGACGGGTTTGCTGCCAGGGATATGGCTAGGGATGCCGCGACAACCGTGGCCATGGGCATGCCAAGCGCACGCCTGACGAGCGGCTTTTGACGTCCCACAACTGCCTTCCCGTGTGTCACATGCGTCACTTCTGTCTCATAAATAAGCCCTATTAGTGTCACATACACACAGGCCAAAGCGGGAACGCGGCTCATTTTGGGTGCGTCCTACCCTTGGTCCCCCTGAAATCGGCTTACTATGGGGAGCCCGTTCGCCCCGACAAAAGGAATTCCGTGAGTAATCGCCGCTGGCCGCGCATCGTCGCAGCAACTGCCTCGGGTGCCATTTTGGCCCTGACCGCGGTGGGCGCCGGCGTCACGGCTGTTCTGGGGCAGCTCGAAGGCAATATCACCGCCCTCGATGTTTCTGAACAGACGGGATCCAGTGTCGAAAGCACTGACTCGGTCGTGATCGATGAAGTCACCGGTGAAACCTCCCCCTTCAATGTTCTCCTCATGGGCACCGATTCTCGGACCGGCAAGGGCAATAAGGGCTATGGCAGCACTTCAAAGTTTGGCACCGCTGAGCGCTCCGACACCACGATTTTGCTCCACATTAATGCCGATCGGAGTCAAGCGACGGCGGTCAGCATCCCGAGAGATACGTTGATTGATTTGCCCAAGTGCACGGTTGATGGCAAAACAGTGGGTGGTGGCACAGGCAAGTTCAATGAGGCCATGACCATTGGTGGGCCAGGCTGCACCTTGAAAGCCGTTGAACAAATGACCGGCATGCAACTGGATAACTTCATGGTGATCGACTTCGGCGGTTTCAAGCGAATCACCGAGGCCCTCGGTGGTGTCGAGATCTGTCTCAGTGAACCGGTCAATGATCCACTCAGTGGATTGAAACTCGATGCCGGCAAGCATGTCGTTTCTGGTGAAGAGGCACTGGCATTTGTCCGCGCCCGCAAGACCCTGGGCGATGGCTCCGACACCTCCAGGATCCGACGCCAACAAGCATTCCTGTCATCCATGGCTCGCGAGGTTCTTTCGAGTGGAACATTGCTTAACCCCGC
>JALRGY010000164.1 GCA_023253325.1 Candidatus Nanopelagicales bacterium
GGATTTACTTTCTGAACGAGGCCGTGGTCTAACAACTCAGCTGTCAAAATTTCAATTTCACTGACTGGACGTCCGGTCAGTTCAGCAATGTCAACTACTGAATGCATGCCGTCAGCATAGGCCAGGATGTGTGTTCGAAGAAGGACTTCATCAGCCACGGTTCTAGCATGCATCGTGTGGTAAAGACCTCGCTTTCCCAGTTGTGGTTCACCCTTGATCGGTGTTTGTAAATACACCGAGGACTCAAGTTCAGCAATGCAGTCGCGAACTAATTCAAATCCCCCTTGCAAACCCTGAGGTGTCACGAACTCAAGGTCATCCAAGGTTGTGTGGTACTGGCGGTATTCGCCATATTTTGTTCGCATTAAGGAGATCAGCGGCAGATCAACCCCTGGTGCGCAATATTGCCTTTCATCACTGCCCCTGTCGAGGTATGAATAAATGACTGGTTTATCTGTCTTTTGAACAACTCTTCGCGCAATTCGATCGATCGGTGTATTGGCATTCCTGGATGCAAGATATGAGTAGTCTCCTTCATCGCCAATGCAAGTGAGGTTGAATCCGGCGATAACGTGACTTTTTAAGTGTTCTAGGTTCGCATCCAAATAGGCAACTGCCCCAATGGTTTCAGGGATGAAAACAAATCGGTAGGTGTACTTATGAGAATCCAAAGTCATGAGCCAGCGAGCCAATGCTGTTGCAACAACTGGCCCAGATAGCTCGTTATTTGCCAGAGACGGATGGCAAACATAGGTGGAGATGAAAACCTCGTCCGAGGATTCACCCGGGAGCACTAACTCTCCATAGGTGAGAGAGCCTGGTGCCAGGGTGCTCTCAATAACGGCACGGTAGGTACCCTGCGGAAGCAGATCTCGTTGCTTCTGAGTCAAGCAAAAGCCCCAAGTTCGGTTGTAATAACTCGTGACATAAGGAATTGCATCAGGTAGTTCGGGGTCTGAATGTAAATGTGACTGCAATTCTTCGAAGGATATTTCACAGTCCACTGGTTCGGAATAACTCACCACATGAACATTGCTGTCTGCAAAATCAATGACCCTCTGCCCAGTGGGGGCAACCAAGAAGGCGTCAGTGATATTCCACTCCTCGGGAACGACCCAATCGAGGACGGAGGTTCCTGATGGAACTTCATGAACGGTCAGCCCTGGGAGGTACTCAGCGAGCACCTCGAGGGTTTGGCGCACTCCATTGCCCGTAAGACTGCGAGGAAAGGGCCAGAGGCGTTGAGCAAGGGCATGCATGAACTCGCCTTCGGCAGGAACCTCTTGATGGGAATTCACTCGCCTAGACTAGCCACACTATGACTCCCGACACCCCGGCACGAGTGTTGATCATTATTGCCACTCTGGGGCGCCGGCCCGAGTATCTCGAACAGACCATTGAGTCGATCCGTTCTCAGCCTGTGTCAGTAGACCTCGTCCTCGTTGCCCCCACGGAGAATGCGCACATTCAGGAAATTTCAGCTCGATACGGCATCCCATTGCTACCCGACCCAGGTTCACTACCCATGGCCATTAATAGGGGCTCTGAGGCCCTGAAAT
>JALRGY010000165.1 GCA_023253325.1 Candidatus Nanopelagicales bacterium
AGACAATTTCAACGACATGACCCGAGATCAGCAGTGGCGGTATGTGGCCAAACACAGCATTGCCACAGGGGGCGCATCAGCCCTGCGGCCCGCAAAGCTCACAACCCTTGACGTTCCACCAGGCTGGCTACATGACCGCTGGTGGAGCTTGCGCGCGGTGCGCGAATCATGCATGGCCATTGACACTCAGAATGTGATCAATTACCGCATTAGTCCGGACCAGCAGGTTGGTTTGGACACGGGGGAACAGCACAACCGAATCCGGTGGGCCATGAAAAAGATTTCACAGGCTCCTGGCACGTGGAAAAAAATGAAGGACATTTCCGCGTTATTGCAGCAGACGCACTAGTGAAAAAAATATTAAGAAACCTGTGAGCCTCGAACTGATCCACCCATCCGCTTACTGAGCATGGTCCACCAGTGACGACCGAATGATTCAGCGCGTGATGCGCCTGCCACGGCTCCTACAACTCGAATGGGCCAACGCGCCATTTGGTAAACCAGGGGGGTACTTGCAATGATTTGCTCCACCTGATGGTCGGTTGGTGCATTGAACGGCGAGCGGCCATTGGCATCAGGTTTGATCACAACGGCATACAGGTCAAAGATTTTCGGGTTCCGCCATGCTCGCACAACCAGTTGAGAACCATCTGTGTCAGCAGAGTTCACATGTGCATTGAATTCTTCGAGGCCGACATTCGCGTAATGATCCCAACCAAGGGACTGGGTGCCGGGACTTTCCTCTGGGTTAGTGCGAGTTGTGCCATGCTCGGGCCGGCCGGTGGACGCGCAGGTCACAAGGAGCATGCCCGGTGAGCGCAGAACGCCAAGTGCATTTGTCACGCTCAGGCGCCAATCGGGATCGTGTTCGAGTGCTTCAGACGAGATCACCATGTCAAAGTCACCCAGATCACCTGTTTCCAGCAAGTGGTGAGCGCTGAGAACCCGGTCCACCCCGGGGCCATCGGAAAGATCTATTCCAATGTACTCACCCGAGGAGTTGAACATGGAGCGAAAAGTCCCGTAAACGTCGAAACTGCCAATCTCAAGAATCCGAGCCCGGGAAATCAGTTCGGCGTTGAGATCGCGCACCAACTCCACGAATTTTGTTTGTTCCGGATGACTCATGGTTCCAACTTAGTGCAATCCAAGCAGGGGATTGCCCATAGAACTCGGTTACGGGCGGGCATCGCATTAGGCTCACACCGTGCGCCTGATTGATGTCACCGACCTGGTGGAGTTCCTGCAGCGGCAGGAATCTGTGTCGGGCGTGCAACGGGTGGTCGCAGAGGTGGCTCCGCTCTTGGCGGGGACAACACCCGTGATCCTGGACCGAGGTAGAGGTGTTTTCATCGCCCTCACTGACACGGAGCGCGTTCATGTGGTCGAGTCAGGTGCTCGCTTGGGGGCAAGCAGTGATCGCGAGACTCTGGCAAATCAGGCGAACCAGATCCTGGAACGGGCAAGGACCGCCAGCCCGGTAACAATTGATCAGAACACGATTCTTATTTTTTTGGGTGCGCTT
>JALRGY010000166.1 GCA_023253325.1 Candidatus Nanopelagicales bacterium
AGGAGCTGACTTATTTTTTAAATCAAATTATGTTTGAAGCTCGAATCGCTGGTAAAGGTGTTATTGGAGGAGTTGAAACTTTAATTGGTGAACATATCATGCCAGAAAAATTTATTGAGCCACATGATGTTCGCCGCTGGTTAGATTTGCACGGGGATGATGAGTCACGCATCGTTTATCGTCACGCAGTGACTGAAGCAGAAAAAGGATTAACAGGAAAACAGGTGATTCATCCAGGACACATTCATCTATGTAAAGTAGCATACACTCCATCCCCAACAGAAATTAATCTGAGAATAAGAGTATTAAAAGCTGCTATTGAAGCGGATGCATTGCTTGGTGGTGCAATTAAATTTGAGGGTGAGATGCTTGATCCCCCGATGTTTGGTAAAGCGTTGCAGACACTCTTAAGAGCTCATGCGCTCAGAGCTTTAAACCAAGAAGATACAGATTTCGCGATTAGTGTTCTGAATAAATTACCAGCTCAAGTAATTCGTGAAAACTGGCCTTATGGAGCAATACTATAATGATTCAAAAGTTTGAGTGGGAATGGAATGTTCCTGAAGAAATAAATATTGGTCAGCTATGTTCGTCCATTCATCTTGGAACGGAATTTGAAAACAAGTTGGCCATGATTGTTGAGAATGATGAGCTTGGTACTGACCAAATTAGCTTTAAAGAATTAGCCATAAAGACAGATCAGTTTGCTCAATGTCTGATCAATTTAGGCTTACAAAGTGAAGACAGAGTTCTTATTCGTCTCCCAAATTCTCTTGACTACCCTATCTCTTTTTTAGGCGCCATGAAAGCTGGATATGTTTCCGTACCGACGTCAACTTTATTAACAGCGGAAGAGGTTGTTTACTTAGCTAATGATTCTCAAGCTACCGCTTTGGTTACGGATAAATCCATGTGGAAGTCGTTACAGGAGCATAATCTTCCTTCACAACTGAAATACATTTTCTTGACAGGGGTTGGAGATGTTGAAGAGTCAGATAAATTTCATATTTTTGATATGAAACAAGAAATCGATAAAATCAAAACCATTAACTTTTCTGTCAATACCAAGGCAAATGATCCGGCTTACCTAGTCTATACCTCAGGGACTACTGGCTACCCAAAGGGCGTTTTGCATGCCCATCGAGCTATTATTGGGAGAAAGCCTGCATCACAATATTGGTTCGACTTTGAAGGTCAGGATGATCGTATTGTTCACTCAGGAAAATTTAATTGGACATATGTTTTGGGATCTGGGTTGATGGATCCACTACATCTAGGAAAAACCATCGTAGTGTATGAAGGAAAAAATCATGCAGACACATGGATGAAGTT
>JALRGY010000167.1 GCA_023253325.1 Candidatus Nanopelagicales bacterium
GTATCTGTCACCGCACGAAATTCGACAGATTTTCCGGTTCCCAGAGCAACAATATGGTCAGTATCTGTAGGTAGATTGTCAATCAGAGCCTGACCGGAGAGTATTTGTAGCCAGACCAACTCTGACTGAGCCGATTCGATGCTGAAGTGGTCCGTTGGCTCGATCTCCATGATGGTGACCGAGACCCGCCCATCCATCGCTCGCGGCTCACCGTGCGTATCAGGACCTAGTAGATTCCAAATTTTCACACCATCAGAACCCTGAAGTGGTTGTCGGTCACCCGATCGGACCACGATTGCCATAGTTGCCTCCTAATCTCACCCTACAAGTCTTCGAGAGCAGATTGCAATCGATTGCAGGAATTTGTTCGGGGGACAGCGCGCGACATCCAACTTTTAGAGGCAATACCTTTTTGGGGGAAATACATTGAGGTGTGATCGAGCCAACCGCCAATTAGTCTCCCACCGCGATTTCATCGGGCAGCGGGACGATTTGTGGTCCTGACCATGGTCCGACCCCGCAGTCGGAGAAGGGGATGCAGGTGGCGAGGAACGGCACTAATTCCGCTGTAGATGCTGCTGAAAGAATGTGAGCTCTGCGAGCATTAAATTCTCTGCAACGATCTCCTGCGGTGTCATGTGCGTTACTCCGGATAGTGGCAACACCGAATGCTCCTTTCCTGCGGCCAAAAGTGCACTGGAAAGTCTCAACGTGTGAGCCACGAGCACGTTGTCATCAGCCAATCCGTGGATGATGAGGAGCGGGCTTTCAAGCCCGTGGGCTTTATTGATGAGTGAGGTTTTTTCATAAGACGCAGGGTTGTCCTGCGGCAATCCGAGGTAGCGCTCGGTATAGACCGTGTCATAGAGGGCCCAATCGGTGACCGGAGCTCCCGCAACGGCTGCACGGAAGAAGTCTGAGCGCTCAAGTACAGCGAGAGCGGCGATGTAACCGCCGAATGACCATCCATGAATACCAACCCGCGATAAATCGAGATCGGGATAACTCTGACCTAATGCGACCAAAGTCTCGATTTGATCATCAAGAACCTTGTCTGCCAGATCCTGATGAATGGCGTACTCGAATTCGGGTCCTCGTGAGGGGGTTCCTTGATTATCCGTGACCACTACTGCAAAGCCAAAGTTTGCCAACCACTGATCGGAACAAAATGCGAGTCCAGACTGAATAACCCTCTGAAAATGTGGACCACCATAGGGTGCGCAAATCACCGGGATCTTCATTCCAGGAGT
>JALRGY010000168.1:0-273 GCA_023253325.1 Candidatus Nanopelagicales bacterium
AACCCAAAGTCACAGGTGTTAACAAGAAGGAACTATTGGACTACACACGCTGGCAAATCCGTTCCATTGCGTGCCAGCACGTGAGTTCCACCAGCAATGGCTGGGGTAATTCGTGGCAGAGTGCGTTGTGGGCAACAACAACCGGTCAAGCGGCATGGCTGGTGTGGAGAGATCTCAGCCGAGCTGAGCAAGCATTGGTCGCAAACATGGTGGTCGCAGAGGCCGACGCAGCGGCTGAGCGCGGACCACGCTATTTCAGAAACCGATTGGGCC
>JALRGY010000168.1:283-1217 GCA_023253325.1 Candidatus Nanopelagicales bacterium
CGATGAGGTCAGTTGGGATCTGTTGTCACCGGCCCTCGCGTTGAGCATGTTGCCCAAGCATCCGCATGCGTCAGTGTGGCGTGAATCCATGATCGCCATGGGGATTGCCGCATTTGCTCGACCGGGAGATTTGACCAACAACCGAACGGTCAATGGTGTGAATGTCAACTTGCGTCTGCCTGGCACAAATGCGAATGAAGATGGCACAGTGACCAATCACGGAATCGTGAACCCTGATTACACCCAGAATGTTCAGCACTTGTGGTGGGCTGCAACGGCATTACGTTCGGCGAATCAAAAGGTCCCAGAGGCACTATTTTTTAACGCCGACATTGTTTACCGTGCCTTGGGTGTCATTCAATTCGAGTCACCTCCTTATGCTGCGCCGGGCGGTTCCGTGTACAAACCTGGTGGCCAGATCTACTACCCCATGGGAAAAAGTTGGGGTACGCGCAGGCCGGCAACCTTCGTGGGAGTGGATGGTTTTGCAAACCTCTATGCAGCCCCGGATACCAATGCGGGCTTCTTCCTGGCCGAGCATGCCTATGACACTCGTGGAATGCAACAGCGCTTTCGCTCGGGTCAGATCTACGCACCCGGTAATGACGAGGATTCATATAAATTGGGCAAAGAAGAATATGCCCTGCAACAACTAGCACTTGCGTGGTGGGCAGGAGCATGGAAGTTTGGCCCAAGCCTGCAAGTGGATCGAAAGGCCTACCCAAATATTCGGATGGATGGTGGTTACACCTTTTAGTTTCTGCGAATCCGATTCAATGAGAGTCGAGTCAACGCGAGCATGCTCAAGTAGATCTGATTCTTTGGAATTTTCGATGTCCCTGAAAAACGATCGAGAAAATCAATAGGAACCTCGGTCATGGTGACACCGGCGCGACGCATGACCTCCAAACATTCAATGAAAAATGCATAGCCT
>JALRGY010000169.1:0-333 GCA_023253325.1 Candidatus Nanopelagicales bacterium
TAATATAACCTACCTCTACTCCTAACCCTACAACAGCAGAACCTCCTGCTGGAATTGTAACAGGTTCTATGGAAAATAAGTCAAACCCAGCATCTCCTGTTAATGGATTATTAAAGTTCCTTTTTGGTAACTGTGCATCTACATGGGTTTTTACAAATTTTACCTCCATATTAAATAAGTTTTAGTTTTTCAAAAACATCCTCTTTTGAAATAATTTTACCCTTAGTGATAAAAACATCAAATTGAGATGAAGGGTCATAACTATATACTAAATGAGTGATAAGTGTTTTAAGGTTAGTATTCTCTTTTTTGTAGTGTGCCTTATAGTGTGCT
>JALRGY010000169.1:343-1114 GCA_023253325.1 Candidatus Nanopelagicales bacterium
GAAGTTCCCTTAACATTTCAATATCTCTTTTAAAAGAATCTACTGTAAACTCTTCAATTTCACACTTTGCACCAATAGTCCCATCTACCTGCCTAAATGAGGCACCTTCTGTAAATAATTGTTTTGAAACCTGTACTACTTTTTCCTTAGGAATGCCTAATTCATTAAGTCCCCTTAGTTTGATAATTTCAAACTCACAATGGAAAGGATTAGAGTTATGAACTGTGCATAACCCATTTTCTTTATTTAAGAAATTACAGTAAAAACCATCATGTTCCTCCTGTGTGTAACTCATATAGGTAGCATTATCAGAAACTCTTTCTTTAAAGTGAATTACTTTATCAGGATATTCTCTAACAAAATTCCTCCACCTTTCAGAATCCTTTAAATAGTCAAGGGAAAACTTAGTACAACAAGCACCACAAAACTTAGGACATTTTAACTTCTTTAAAAATAAGGGAGAAAAGTGAAGTACCTCTTTATCTAGTTCAGAAAAATAGGTTTTAATTTTACCAATTGAATCACTATATTTTGACATAATTAAAAGTTTAGGTAATATTGTAAATCATTAATTCTCTCCTCAACTGTACCTCCTAAGTATACAACTTGTTCTTTGTATAACCTTCCTTCTTTAATCTCATTTTGAATAAAGAGTAAAGCATCAACTTCATATTCTTTCTGCATTCCTGGGTCTGCAAATATACCATTTCTTACTCCATCTGCCACTAAAGGAAATTCAATAGGAACAACAAAAATAAAACCAATTTGACT
>JALRGY010000016.1 GCA_023253325.1 Candidatus Nanopelagicales bacterium
AATTACACCTTTAGCACCCTGCGCAGTTCCGCTGACGATCTCATGAAGTTCAAGTACGTGATCAAAAACGTTGCTTGGGAGCACGGCAAGACCGCAACTTTCATGCCCAAGCCTCTTTTCGGCGACAACGGATCAGGCATGCACTGCCACCAGTCACTCTGGCTCGATGGCAAGCCACTGTTTTACGATGAAAACGGCTATGGCGGACTGTCAGACATTGCCCGCTGGTACATCGGTGGCCTGCTTGCTCACGCACCATCGCTGCTCGCATTCACCAACCCAACCGTGAACAGCTATCACCGCCTGGTTCCTGGCTTCGAGGCTCCAGTAAACCTTGTTTACTCAGCGCGCAACCGCTCTGCCTGCATCCGCATTCCAGTGACAGGTAACTCACCCAAGGCGAAGCGTGTTGAGTTCCGCGTTCCTGATCCATCAAGCAACCCATACTTGGCCTTCTCCGCCCAGTTAATGGCCGGGCTTGACGGAATCAAGAACAAGATTGAGCCCTTGGCACCCGTTGACAAGGATCTCTACGAATTGCCACCCGAGGAACTTGCAAACATTCCTCAGTTGCCAGCTTCGCTCGATGCCGCACTTGAAGCACTCGAGGCAGACAACGAATACCTGCAGGCCGGCGGAGTGTTCCCAGCCGATCTGATCGAAACTTGGATCGATTACAAGCGCACCAACGAGATCGCACCGATTCGCTTGCGTCCGCATCCACACGAGTTCGAAATGTATTACGACCTGTAAAAGTTCACTGAACTCGAAACGAGCAGCTACCCTGTAGGAATCATGAAAAAAGATTCTGCACTGGGGTGGCTGCTCGTTTCAGTTCAAATCCTTGTCTTCGTCGTCTTCATTCTCCTGCCCTGGCGTGAACCAAGTGCACTGAGTTTGGCAACTGGTGGACTAATGGTGATCGCGGCAATCGTCTTTCTAGTGTGGTCATTCACATCGCTGGGTAATGCGCTCACTGCAAACCCTGTGCCTCTCGAGGATGCAACTTTGCGGACAAGCGGACCATTCGCGCTGGTACGCCACCCGATCTATTCGGGCTTACTCTTTGGGCTATTGGGCCTGACAGTCATTATGGGGTCTTGGTGGACCATGGCTTGGTGGTTTACTTCCGTCCTGTTCTTCTGGGGGAAATCCCGCTGGGAAGACACACTTCTTCGATCCAAATATGAAGATGCCTGGATCGCCTGGTCAGCCACCACACCTGCGCTGGTGCCAACTATTCACTCGCGTAAAAGATCCGCTCCATAATCACTCAGTCGCGTAAAAGATCCGCTCCATAATCACTCAGTCGCGTAAAAGATCCGCTCCATTACCCCCCGTGCCCTGCGCGTAGCCCGCAAGTAGTCCTGCTCCAACTCCCCTGCTTTATCGCTGCGGTAGCCCATCAAATACGTGACCGCGGAGAGTTCAACGTAATCGGCTGGAATGAGATCACTGGCCTTCGCCCGGACCAGCATGAGCGCATTGCGCACTTCACTGGCCAACATCCACGCTCGAATCAAAACATCTCGGTCAGCAATGCTCATGAGGCCCAGTTCGCACTCGGCGGCAAGCGCCTCAATCGTGGACGTAGTGCGCAATTGTTCGTGGTCACCGCAGCCCTGAAGCTGAAGGAGTTGAGCTACCCACTCCACGTCGCTGAGACCACCGCGGCCCAATTTCGTGTGGCGCGCGGGGTCAGCGCCTCGAGGCAAACGCTCCGCCTCCATGCGCGCTTTCAGTCTGCGCATCTCAATAAGTGAAGCCTGATCCAGTCCCTGCTCCGGATACCGCAGTGGATTAATCATTTCAATGAAAGCGGTGCCGAGAGCCTCATCACCCGCGGCAAATCGAGCTCGCAGGAGCGCTTGCGCCTCCCATGGGGATGACCACTTGGCGTAGTAGGCGGTTGTGGACTCCAGACTTCGCACCAACGGACCGGCCTTACCTTCAGGTCTTAGATCAGCATCAATCTCGACTGTCGGCTCATCAGTTGGCGCGCTCAGCAGCGCTCGCATTTCGTTGATGATTTTGAATGCCTGTTTGCCTGCCAATTCAGGGTCTGCGCCGTCCAATGGTTCATAGATAAACATGACATCGGCATCGCTACCAAAACCAAGTTCACGGCCCCCGTAACGACCCATCGCGATCACCGCGACCCGCGCCAACGGCTCAGCGGGCATGACAGCAGCAAGGGCACCCTCGATGGTGGCATCTGTCAGTTCCGTTAACGCCGTGCCAACATCTTGCACACTTGACACTCCAAGCGCGGCGGCCGCGCCGATGCGGAACAGCTCTCGCCTGCGCATAGCCCTAATCGCATTGACCACCTTGATCGGTTCATCATGACGTTTTGAAATTGCTGCTAACTCGATGGAAAGGTCCACGGGCTGGAGATCGTCATTGTGCGCCAACATGGAAATTGATTCGGGTGCCCTGCGGATTAAATCGGTTAAATATTTACTGGACGCGAGGATGTGTGCAAGTCTTTCTGCAACCAAGGATTCATCACGCAGGAGTCGCAGATACCAGTGACTAGACCCCACCTGGTCACTCACCTGCCGAAAGCCCGCCAGACCCACGTCTGGATATGGTGCCTGCGCAAACCACGAAAGCATCACTGGAAGAAGTGTTCGTTGAATAATCGCTCTTCGACTGATGCCTGATGTCAGTGCCTCTATGTTTCGCAATGCGCCATCGGGATCGACAAAGCCCAATGCGCGTAAGCGGTCTGCAGCCGCAGCAGTGGTCAAGCGAGCTTCGGATGCATCAAGTCCAGCCACTGCATTGAGCAGCGGACGGTAAAACAACTTCTCATGAATCCGACGCACATCCGTGGCGTGTGCTTTCCATTGTTTGAGAAGTGTTTCTACTGGCTCTGCCTTGATTCCCATGCTGCGCGCCAGGGTTCGCAATTCATCGGGGGCCTCTGGCATGGTGTGGGTGCGCCGCAATTGACGCAGCTGCAAATGATGTTCGAGCGTGCGCAGAAATCGGTAACTACTTTCCAATTTGGACGCTTCATCACGTCCGACATAGCCCCACGTTGCTAGGGCGCGCAGGGCGTCAATTGTGTTACTGCTTCGCAATAGCACATCGCTGCGACCGTGGACGAGTTGCAATAGTTGCACCGAGAACTCAATATCGCGCAACCCCCCTGGACCGAGTTTGATTTCACGCTCTCCAACGCTTGAGTCCACGTTATCCTCAACGCGCCGCCGCATTGCTTGAACATCGGACACAAATCCATCACGGTCGGCTGCAGACCAGATGAACGGCTGGATCGAATGGATGTATTCCTCACCGACCATTCGGTCACCTGCAACAAAACGAGCTTTAAGTAGGGCTTGGAATTCCCACGTGCTGGCCCACCGTTCGTAGTAGCCGACATGTGACTCAACAGTGCGAACGAGAGCACCCTGCTTACCCTCTGGACGCAGCGCGGCATCAACTTCCCAGATTGAACCTTCAGCGGTAGTTGCGCCACAGGCGTTGATAACCCCTCGGGCGAGAGCTGTTGCCGAATCGATCGACTCCTGCGAGTCGGTAGCAAAAATGACATCAACGTCGCTCACATAATTGAGCTCCCGGCCACCAGTTTTTCCCATGGCGATAATCGCAAGGGGGCAGGTTGGATCAGCGACACCAGACCGAGCGATCGCAAGGGCCGCCTGAAGGATTACATCAGCCAAGTCGCTCAGCCAACCAGCAATGACCTCCATGGGAAACGCTCCCGACAGATCGCGGCTTGCAATACCCATGAGTTCACGGCGATAGGCAACCCTGAGTGCGTTGAGGGTGTTCTCCGAATTGTCCGGCGCAATTGGTAGGGGTGATTGAGAGTCAACTCCAATTGCCCCAAACACCCTTTCCAACGTTCCCGTGGGGGGTTCTGCGAGCGCCTCCGTATCCAACAGGACATCAACCTCTGGATGTCGAATGAGAAAATCAGCAAAACCTTGTGAGAGGCCAACAATTTGCAGGATGCGCCCCAGAGCAAGGGGCTCTGCGCTAACTGCGGAACCAAAGCGCGCAAGTTGTTGCGATGACATTGACTCGAGCACGCCCTGTAAAGCGATCAGTGCTTGATCAGGATTGGCCGCGCCACCTAGGGCATCGGAAATATCTTTACCCGAGAGTTCACTCTTAGTCTTTGTTTTTATGACTTCAACGAGCGTCAGTGCATCTGTCGAATTCTCGACGCCCGCACGAACCAAGTCACCACGCAGTGATTCGCCTCGAGGTGAAGTCATACGGTGAACTTACCGCCCAACTTGTCAGAGCGAGGGCAGATACCGGTTCAACTCCCATTGGGTAACCTGCTGGCGGTATTCCTCCCACTCTGCGCGCTTATTGCGCAAGAAGAAATCAAAAACATGCTCACCCAGAGTCTCAGCAACCAGCTCGCTTTTTTCCATGGCAATAATTGCCTGGTTAAGCGAGCCGGGTAAAGGCTTCATGCCGAGCGCATTGCGTTCTGCTGGTGTGAGAGCCCAAACATCATCCTCCGCCTCTGGGGGGAGCTCGTATCCCTCTTCAATCCCTTTGAGTCCCGCCGTCAGCAGCACTGCAAATGCCAGGTATGGATTTGCGGCACTGTCAATTGCGCGATACTCAATGCGCGCACTGTTGGACTTGTCAGGCTTGTACATGGGAACCCGCATCAACGCAGAACGATTGTGACGGCCCCAGCACACCCACGCTGGGGCTTCAGCCCCACCCGCGAGACGCTTGTAGGAATTGACCCATTGGTTGGTGATCGCCGTGAGTTCAGGTGCGTGGACCAACAGGCCGGCGAGAAATGATCTGGCAACTTTGGATAGTTGGTGTGGGGCACCCGGCTCATAGAACGCATTTGTGTCTCCCTCGAAGAGAGAAAGGTGCGTGTGCATTCCACTACCCGGGTATTGCATGAAAGGCTTGGGCATGAATGACGCAAAGACGCCCTGGTCAAGCGCTACCTCTTTGATGGCCAGTCTGAACGTCATCAGATTGTCTGCTGTTGAAAGAGCATCGGCGTAACGTAAATCAATTTCCTGTTGGCCCGGGCCTCCTTCATGGTGGCTGAACTCAACTGAAATGCCCATCGACTCCAACATGGTGATCGCTTGTCGGCGAAAGTCGTGGGCCACTCCATTGGGGGCGTTATCAAAATAGCCGTACTTATCCACTGGGACAGGTTCTTGACCCGGCTCGGGCTCACCCTTGAAAAGATAGAACTCAACCTCAGGGTGGGTGTAGAAGGTAAATCCCATGTCTGCCGCTTTAGTCATGGCCCGCTTGAGCACGTGGCGTGGATCAGCGAATGATGGCGAGCCATCAGGCATGCGGATATCGCAAAACATTCGCGCGACCCCTGGGCCCTCTTCGCGCCAGGGAAGAATATTGAACGTGCTGGCATCAGGCTTTGCCAACATGTCAGATTCATAGACGCGAGCAAAGCCCTCGATGGCCGAGCCATCGAATCCAATACCTTCGCTGAATGCACCTTCAAGTTCGGCAGGTGCAATCGCCACTGACTTGAGTGCACCGAGAACATCCGTGAACCACAGTCGCACGAAACGAATATCGCGCTCCTCAACCGTGCGGAGTACGAATTCTGCTTGCTTGTCCATTGATACCTCCATGCGATTCAAGAAATTCATGAACTCAGGTGTTCTCCCAGACACCATGGTGCTCCCTGTCGTGTTACGGGGCGGTTAACAAGTACCCTCAGCCATGTGACCTTGCTCGCTGCCCTCGCACAATTCAACCCCACCGTGGGGGATTTGAGCGCGAATTCCCTCAAGATTCGGCAAGCTGTTGCTGAGGGTGCCGCAGGTGGGGCTCAGCTGGTCCTCTGTGGGGAAATGTGCCTGACCGGGTACCCCGTTGAGGACCTTGCCCTTCGCAACGACTTTCAGGTCGCATCTCGCGAGGCTGTCGAACAACTCGCAGCCGACCTTGCATCCGATGGTTACGGTGACATCACGACAATTGTTGGGTACCTCGATTTTTCTGACTCTCCACTCACTGATACTTCGGGCTCTCCACGTGGCGGACCCACCAATTCGGCCGCAGTCATTCTCGGAGGCAGGGTCACTAACAAGTACAACAAACACTTTCTGCCCAATTACGGCGTTTTTGATGAAGCCAGATATTTTCTCCCCGGCAACGAGCCACTCATCATTGACATTGATGGCACGCGCGTGGCGATTGCAATCTGTGAGGACCTGTGGCGAGAGGGTGGGCCGGTTAAGTGGGCCCGTGAGGGTCACGCAGATGTTCTAGCAGTGCTTAATGCCTCGCCCTTTGAACGCGATAAGGACGATGTGCGCCTTGACCTATGCAAAACTCGAGCACCGCAAGCCGGAGCGATGATCCTGTACAGCAATATCGTTGGCGGTCAGGATGAACTAGTTTTTGATGGTGGGTCCATGGCAGTTTCTGCCAGCGGGTCACTCATTGCGCGCGCACCTCAATTTACAGAGTGTGTACTTTTCGTGGACCTGGACGCTGCCGGAACAATCTCTGCCGAACTTAATTCAGTCGCCGAGGTGTGGGAAGCACTTGTACTTTCACTCCGCGATTATGTGAACAAGAATGGATTCCAATCTGTGCTACTTGGAGCCAGCGGTGGAATCGACTCTGCGGTGGTAGCAGCGATCGCAGTCGATGCACTGGGCCCCGAACGTGTTAATGCAGTCGCGATGCCCAGCCCCTACTCCTCTGAGCACTCAGTCTCCGATGCCGTGGATTTAGCCGCACGCACGGGTCTGGCATTGCGGAAGATCCCCATTGCGCCCATGTTTTCGGCCTACTTGGATCAATTGCGAGTAGGCAGCGTGCCACTTCCTGGCCTCACTGAAGAAAACCTGCAGGCCAGAATCCGTGGCACAACACTCATGGCACTGTCTAATGCGGAGGGACATCTCGTGCTCGCAACGGGAAACAAAAGCGAACTCTCCGTTGGCTACTCCACAATTTATGGGGATGCCGTGGGTGGGTTCGCACCCATCAAGGACGTTCCCAAGACTCTCGTTTGGGAATTAGCCCGCTGGCGCAATGAATTTGCAGAACTTCAGGGAAATACTCCCCCAATTCCGCCCAACAGCATCACTAAAGAGCCAAGTGCAGAACTGCGTCCAGACCAAAAGGATACGGATTCACTTCCTGACTATGAACTTCTCGATGCAATCCTCGACGCTTATGTTCATCAAGATCAATCAGCGGCCGAACTGATTGCTCATGGCTTTGATTCTGAACTTGTTCATCGCATTATTCGATTAACCGATCTGGCGGAATATAAGCGCAGACAGTATCCCCCTGGCACAAAGATCACCCTGAAAGCTTTTGGTCGAGACAGGCGACTACCAATCACCAATAAATGGCGAAGTTAACGGTTCGTTTTCATTGATGATGTGGGTTCAATACCGCGCGTAGAACGTCACTGGTCTTTGTCTCTGACACCGGGTCAACCATGGACCACATGCCCAAATAGAGCATCGGCCCCACGAGGATTGGCATGGCCACATCAATGTTGATGTTCGATGGAAACTCGCCCGAATCGATGCCCTCTTGGATGAGCTCGCGAATCCGCGCTCGTCGCGGAATGAGAATTCTCTCGTACACCAGCTTTGCAAGTGCTGGGTTTTTGTTGCTAGCAGCAAGTACGTTCACCATGATGCGCCCGTATCGTGAAGAGGGCAGTGAGGCGCGTAATCCGTCGAGGAGTCCATGGAGCCTTTCAAAGGCGGTTCCACTCGTAGGAATTTCTGGGCTGTGTTCACGCATATACTCGACAGCGGCGACCGTTAATTTATTTTTGGAATCAAAGCGCCGATAAATACTTGCTTTGCTTACCCCAGCGCGCGCCGCAATACCTTCCATGGAGACAGATGTGATGCCCACTTCAGCGACAACGTCGAGAACTGCCTCCAAGATCAGGTGATCGATGTCCTCGCTGCGAGGGCGACCCCTAGCCTTGCAGGAGGATTTTGCCACTTCTGTTTCCTCGGACAACATGTCAAACCTCAAACCTTGGAATCCGGGGACGGCTCAATTTCTTCTGCCGCTTCTGCTGGATAGTTACTGAACTCGGCTTCAATGACTGCTGATGTACTTGAGTGCGCTGGATTTGGAATGGACATTGGCTCTGCAGGATGCATTTCTTGAGGTGGATCGATATGAGGCAAGCCAAATAGAACAACAAAGAAGGCAATCAGGATGATGACAGTGGATATTAATGCTGTGATGTGACTGGCATTGAGAAATGCCTCAAATGACCCCAAGCGAAGTTGATTGACCGTTTCAGCAGCCAAGCCATTGCTACTAGCTTGCTCAAGGACGCTGACCGTGCCAATGATTGACTCAGAAGCAAGCTCTTTGGCTGAGTCAGGAATTTGAGCAGGAAGATCTGCCAAGTACGGATCAACATTGCTGGCGTAACGTGTCGCAAGGACCGTGCCAATAATCGCGACACCCAGCGCTCCACCCACTTGACGGACAGTGTTTTGCACCGCAGAGCCCGCACCCGCACGGGCCAGCGGGAGCACATTTTGCATCACCGTTGATGCCGGTGCGATCACGTTACCCATACCAAAACCGAAGATAAAGAACACGACGAGAACAATCCACAGCGGTGTATCGAGCTGCAGGAAGGCCAAAGCACCCAGTGCAACAGCCACCGAGCCGAGACCAACGGACATGACGGACTTGTAACCAAGCCTATTAACCATTGCTGCCGAACGCGGTGCCGCGATGATCTGGCCAACGGCAAATGGCAAGAAACATAATCCCGCTATCAGCGTGTCATAGCCTCGTAGTACCTGAAGATAGAAAGGCAGAACGAAGGTGATCCCCGACAACGCGAAGAATGCAAGAGACACGGCAGTCAGGCTCACCACATAACCGCGATTCCTAAAGAGCCGAACGTCAAAGGATGCATGGTCGCTGCGGGACTCGATCCACAGAAACAATCCGATAACTGCAATACCCAGCAGGACTGGAACCACAACAGATGGTGCCAGCCACTCGCTAGTTTCAGATGCGTGGATGATTCCGTAAATCAATAGCGCCAATCCGGTAATTGAAATGAGTAGCCCAGGAATATCCAGCGCCCGAGGATTGGGGTTCTTGGTTTCCGGAACAACTTTCACAATTGCAATAAGTCCGATAATGACAATTGGCACGTTGATGAGGAATACAGAGCCCCACTCGTTACCCACAAGCCATTCGAACCATTGCGGGTGCTGAAGCAGGGTTCCACCGAGTACGGGACCAAGTGCGACAGCGGCCCCAACGGCACCTGCCCAGGCACCAATTGCTTTACCGCGCTCGTGGGGCGGAAAAACGACCGTGATTATTGCCAGCGTGGTTGGCAACACTGCCGCACCGCCAATGCCCATAACGGCCCTCATGCCAATCAACATGCCTGCACTGACCGAAAACGCTGCGATGGCAGATGCCAGTGCAAACAAACTCAGACCAATAATAAGGACCTTCTTGCGACCAATCCGATCACCGAGGACCCCCCAGGTGAAGAGGAGAGCCGCAAACACGAGGACGTAGGCGTCGACCGCCCACACTAATTCGCTGTGCGAAGCCTGAAGGTCCCGCTGGATCGTGGGCAATGCAATATTCAAAATCGTGTTGTCTAACACAACGACGAGAAGGCTCACGACTAGAACCGCCAAAATTGCCCATCGGCGTGGGTGGCCTTCCTGCCCAAAAGCCCCATGCTGATCCGCCAACGGATTTCTATTCTCTGGATTTACCGAACCGTCTTGAGTAGCGGTTATGTCTGACATGTTTCTCCACTTATATCGATGCGAGATGTTCGCCGGACATGAATCGCGCGCTGCCCCTGGATAGATTACGCAACGCTACCGTATCGTAATTCAATTTACGTGCTTGCATGGGGCACTAGTCCATGGCATGATTCTGACAACGAGCACCACACCTCTAAATAATCCGGGGACTCCTCAGGAGCCTCGAGATTGGAGCGCTTGACATGTCGGCACATCCCACTGCTAGTCCGCAGCCCGTCAACCAATCACCCCTGCGAAGAATAACCCTCAGAGAACTCGCTGAGATGTCTCGTAAAGGCGAGAAATGGTCGATGATCACGGCCTATGACTTCATCTCGGCTGGAATTTTCGAAGAAGCTGGAGCGCATTCACTTTTGGTGGGAGATTCTGCCGCCATGGTCGTCTATGGCTATGACTCCACCATCCCCGTAACCATCGACGAATTGGTCCCCCTGGTGCGGGCTGTAGTTCGTGGTTCCCATCGACCCGTTGTCATCGCGGATCTCCCGTTTGGCAGTTACCACGGTTCAGTCGCTCAGGCAATGGAAACTGCTTCAGCTTTCATGAAAGACGGTGGAGCACAGGCAGTCAAACTCGAAGGTGGACACCCTGTCCTGCCACAGGTTGAAGCACTTGCTGCCGCAGGAGTACCCGTTATTGGTCATCTCGGCCTGACGCCCCAGAGCGTTCATTCACTGGGTGGGTATCAAGTTCAAGGTCGTGGCGAAGCCGGAGAGATTCTGCTGCGGGATGCAAAGTCACTTCAATCTGCCGGTGCCATGGGAATCGTGTTGGAAGCAGTTCCCGCGGAATTAGCTGCGAGAGTCACTGAGATGCTTGACGTTCCAACAATTGGCATAGGCGCAGGAAATGCAACCAATGCGCAAGTAATTGTTTGGCAGGACCTATTGGGCATGGGTGAGGGTCGGCCGCCAAAATTTGTCAAGCAATATGCGCAACTGAGAAGTCCGATCCGGGATGCTGTTGCATCCTGGGTAACTGACGTGTGTTCAGGTGTCTTTCCAGGTCCGGAGCAAACTTATAACTGAACTAAATGTCAGTGATGTGTACTCCGGCGTGACCTTTGTACCTTCGATTCATTGAAATAAGGTTCGCCGTAAAGCCTTCGACTTGGCCTGCGTTCCTGAGTTTGCCCGCGTACACGCCACGCATCCCTGGAATTTTCTCCGCCAGTGCCTGAACCAGATCGGTTGCGGTCCGGACGTCACCGACTACTAATACGTCTCCACCAATGTCTGACACCTCAGGATCAAGCAAGAGTTTTGCTGAGATGTGGTGGAATGCTGCAACGACCGTCGAATTGGGCAGGACACTTTGCGCCTGTTGCGCGGCAGAACCCTCTTCAACGTCGAGACAGAACGCGCCGCCCTTGTCAAACCCGAGTGGATTAACACAATCCACGACAATTTTCTCGGCCAGCTCACCTGCAAGGCCCTCCAAGAGTTCCTTGTGCCCATCCCATGGAACAGCGACTATGACCACATCGCACTGTGTAGCCACATCGGCATTCGACATTCCACGCACTGAGTCATTAATTTCTCGAGCGACTTCGCTCGCACGTTCCTGCGTTCGCGAGCCAATGATTACTGCTACTCCAGCTTGAGAAAGTCTGGTTGCAAGACCCCGACCTTGTTCACCCGTACCGCCGAGTACACCGACGACCACACTGTCAATGTCAATTGCTTCTGAATCATGCGCGTTGTTCACTGTCTCTGTCATGGCGCTAATAGTGCCAGATCGCGCACTTTGGTGCAGAGTGACTATCGATCGCGCATATCACGTCCGCGACACGACTTTGTCGAATGACGCGAATATCTTTGGATTTTTCCCTAGGCTCTGTCACAGTTCTACCAAATGCATTCTGCAAAGTGCAGAATACAAACGACACGGGAGGTATCGTGGCGGTCGCAAAGAAAACTGCACGCAAGGCTTCTGCCAAAAAGGCAGCACCTCGCAAGGCAGCAAAGAAAGCCGTAAAGCGCACTGTGAAGAAGGCAGCAGCTAAGCGGACAGCAAAGAAGGCTCCAGCAAAGAAGGCAGCCAAGAAGACAGCAAAGCGCACTGTGAAGAAGGCAGCAGCCAAGAAGACAGCAAAGCGCACTGTGAAGAAGGCAGCACCACGCAAGGCAGCCGCTAAGAAGGCCGCCAAGCGCACTGCAAAGAAGGCAGCACCACGCAAGGCAGCAAAGCGCACAACGCGCCGGAAGTAGTCTTCCTCGAAGTTCCTACTTCGTGAAAAGGGTCCACACATCGTGTGGACCCTTTTTCATGTGACCATTGAAAACTCGGTCGTTGTTACTAATCGTCGTCAGAATCAAATTCCGCATTGCGTTCGGCCGCGTGCTCTAATGCCATGGCCGCTTCACCTTCGGAGTGGTAGGGACCCATTCGCTCCGAATTGGGGCAACCATCCTCTGGTTCAACCTTTTGATGTTCGAGGCAAAAATACCAACTCATGTTGCTCCAATCAATGATCGTGTCAAAAACTCGATGCGCCTAATCCAATGCCAAACTGATGGGCCCAAGCCTAATGACGGGCCTCATCGAAGGGAATAGTGCATGTGCGAGTTTGATATCGCGATCCCTAGACTTTGATCATGACGGTAACTGCGCGCGAACCACTAACCCCCGGAAAGATCGGTGGCCCAAGAAGCGTTCCCGTGAATATCGTGCGACCAGAGTATGTGGGCAAATCAGGCCCAAGCACATTTGGTGGAACTGACATACAAACAGACGAGACAATCGAACTCATGCGGGTGGCCGGGAAAATTGCCGCTAATGCACTCGTCGAAGTGGGCAAGGCAATCCAACCTGGTGTCACCACCGACTCTTTGGACGCTATCGGGCACGAATATCTCTGTGACCACGGTGCCTACCCATCCACCTTGGGCTACCGCGGGTATCCCAAGAGCCTGTGTTCATCCCTCAATGAAGTCATTTGTCACGGGATCCCGGACTCAACCATTTTAGTTGATGGGGATATCTGCAACATCGACATCACGGCCTACATCGGTGGAGTGCACGGTGACACGAATGCAACATTCCTTTGTGGCGACGTTCGTGAAGAAGTGCGTCTGCTCGTGGAACGCACACACGAAGCCACAATGCGCGCAATCGCTGCCGTGCGGCCGGGCAGGACGGTCAACATTATTGGCCGCGTCATTGAAAGTTATGCAAAGCGTTTTAACTACGGAGTTGTCAGAGATTTCACTGGACATGGAATTAGCACCTCATTTCACAGTGGGCTGATCATCCCTCACTACGACGATCCGCATGCCGACCAAGAGTTGTTGCCTGGGATGACTTTCACCATCGAGCCCATGCTCACACTCGGAACCACAGCATTCGACATGTGGAGCGATGGTTGGACGGCAACAACCAAAGACAAATCCTGGACCGCCCAATTTGAGCACACACTTGTCGTTCGCGAGCACGGCGCGGAAATACTGACACTTCCTGACTCAGCGGTCTAGGTTTAACCCGATGAATACTTCAGAGTTAACTTTGGCCATTGATGTCGGCGGCAGCGGGATCAAAGCTATTGTGCTTAATTCAATGGGTGAGCCCATCTCAGAACGAACTCGCATTGAGACTCCCTACCCTTGCCCGCCTGACCTGTTCCTTGAATTGGTTCAAGAGCTAGTGTCACAACAACCCCCTTTCACGCGAGTTTCCATGGGCTTTCCTTCGATGGTTCGAGACGGCAAGACTCTGCGCGTCACGGCGTTCTCGCGAGCCATCAAGGATGGTCCGCGAGACCCAGACCTCTTTGCACTCTGGGATGGCTACCCCCTGCGAAGCAAGATCGAGCGGCTACTCACAGCTCCCACTCTCCTTGTCAATGATGCAGACATGCAGGGGTGCGCGGTCGTATCCGGCAAAGGCACCGAATTTGTCATGACACTTGGCACCGGCGTGGGCACGGCTCTCTTCCACAACGGGACTCTCCTGCCCCACATGGAACTCTCACACGGGAATTTTGCGGGCATAAGCATTGAAGTCGCATTGGGAAACGGGAACCGAAAAGAAATAGGCAACAAAAAATGGCGAAAGTTAGTACTTGCCGCGATCGAAGACTTTGAGGCCAAACTTATTCCCGATCGAATCTATGTCGGTGGTGGAAATGCTAAATTTCTTGGACAGGAAGATCTCGGACCGTTGGCTGAGGTTGTCCCGAACACTGCAGGTCTCATCGGTGGAGTTCGCCTGTGGGAGCTGGCCTCGTGACCGAGTCAAATAACGAAACCCGATGGTTGAGCGCTCCGGAACAATCCGCCTGGCGCGCCTGGCTTGATGCCTCACGACTATTGAATGCCGAACTTAACCGTGACTTACTTGAGGGAAATGGACTTTCCATCGCCGACTATGAAATCTTGGTGCAACTCTCTGAGTCTCCCGAACGCAGAATGCGCATGAGTGAACTTGCCGAGCGCACATTAGCCTCACGCAGCAGACTCTCACACCAAATTGACCGCATGGAGAAAGAAGGATTTGTCACGAGAGAGCCGTGCAAACAGGATGCTCGGGGCTTTTGGGCGGTACTCACCGAATCAGGCTATGAAAAGATTGTCTCTGCCGCACCCGACCATGTTGAGTCCGTGCGGCGTCATCTCGTGAGTTTGTTTAGCGAGCAGGAGTTCCTTACTTTAGGTGATATGTGCAGCACGATCGCCCGCCATCTGGAGTTAGAAAAGTAATCACCCACTACTCAATCATGGTGATGTTTGCTTCTTGAGTTGCTCCTGGCTTATCCACCCATTTAACCCTTATCTTGCTCTGGAACGCCTCGCTGATCACTTCGCTGGTCACCGCCTGCTGGATGGGGCCTTGGTAGATCACTTTTTGCTGCGAGACGACTACTGCCTCCTGAGCAATGTGGGACATTCTTTTCACGTCATGGGAACTGATGAGTATGGTCTTGCCGGACTCGTGAAGCCCTGTGACCACAGAATCCAACAGATTCCTTCCCACGAGGTCAAGATCAGAATCTGGTTCATCGAGAATGAGCAATGGAGAATCTTGTGCAATAACTCGAGCCAAGTGAACTCTCTGGCGTTCACCGCCTGACAATTGATGTATCGGGCGTTCAGCAGAACTCTGCATGCCCACTGAAGTGAGAGCTCGTTCAATTGCTTGAGTGTCATTGCCCTGATGCTCGGTCCCCCGCCAGGGAGTCCGCGCCCACGAAACCACATCGTAAACAGTGAAACCAAAACTTTGAGCTAGGTCCTGAGAAAGCACCGCCCGCAATTGGGCAAGTGTTTGCGATCTTGTTTCTGTTACGACATGGTCGCCGAGTGATGCGTACCCATGCGTTGGCTTTAACACTCCCGAAATCAATCCTAAGAAAGTCGATTTTCCCGCGCCGTTCGGTCCAATAACCGCGGTGATTTGTCCACTCGCCACTGTGAGAGAGGTGGGATTCAACCTCACACGATTACCCTTAGAAATCAATCCACATGAATGGAGTTCGACATTCATGCCCAACCGCCCTGACGTGCTCGCGTACTGCTGACAAGCACGAGAAACAATGGGGCACCAACAATGGCAGTCACCGCGCCCACGGGCAACTCAATGGGGCTCAATAACAATCGGGCTGCGGTGTCTGCCAGAACTAGCACCAGGGCGCCCGCCAGAGCGCTGACGATTATTAGAGCTCTGTGGGAAGGACCTATGAGCAGGCGCACAGCATGCGGGACCAACAGACCGACGAACGCAATAATGCCCACCACTGCCACACCCGTTGCTGACAAGAGCACCGCGGCGAGAAGCGCCGCAATGCGAATTTTCGCGACAGGGACCCCGCTGGCAAATGCCGCCGAGTCGCCGAGTGCAAAAATGTCCAATGGACGTGCAACGGCCAACCCAATGGCGGTTCCCAACACCAGCGCGGGGACCATCGAGATGAATCCGGGCCAATTGGCCAGGGCGAATGAACCCGTTGTCCAAAAACTCACGGTGCGGCTGCCCGCAAAATCACTTGCTGTCACGATGACGGAAACGACCGCAGCCGCGAACGCGGTCATCGCAATTCCACCGAGGAGAACTGTCACAACCTCAATGCGGCCCTGGGAGCTTGCGACCCATAAGACCAAACCAATTGCAATGGACGCAGTCAGGACAGCGATGCACGCACTCAAGAATGTGTTGTAGGAGATCCCTAGAGCCGCAGCAACGACTGCTCCCAGCGCAGCACCCGCGGATACCCCAACGAGTGCCGGGTCGGCCAAGGGGTTTCGTAATGCGCCTTGAAGCAAAACTCCCGCAATGGCGAGTCCTGCGCCAACCGCAGCGGCAGTAGCAACTCGCGGGGCTCGAATATTCCAAATAACAACTGAATCAGTACCTGCCGCACCCGAATAGAGTGCGAAGACAGCAATGACCACAAGCGCCACAAGGAGGACAAGCGACCAAGTAACAGCGCGATGTGAGGCGGATCTGCCCCCGATTCCGGAGATTGTCACGACTGACTTCCAGCCCGGATGGCATTGCCCTGGAATTCACTCCACGCCTGCGTCAGAGAGTCAATAACTCCGCTCGTTCGAGGACCAAAAGTGAGAAGCAAAGTGTCATCGACCGCTACGACATTTCGAGTGGTTGCCGCATTGGTTTGGGCCAAGCCAGGTAGTTGAAAAAGTCCATCAACCCCTCCAACTGATTCCAAACCTTTCGTCATGACCAAGACTGCATCAGGATTGAGATTGATCAGTTCTTCAGCGGTGAGTGGGGTGAACGCTTCGAAGCCGGCTTCGGCCCCTACATCGATGGCACCTGAACGGGTGATGAGGTCGTCTGCACCTGACCCACTTCCTCCAAGTAAGTAGATGGCAGACGTGCCACGAAGGTAAAGAAAGACAACCCGCAATTCAGTATTCCCCTGTGGGGAACCACCGTTTGGACCACCCGTGGACAATTCGATGACTTGGTTTATCGAAGTTTTCGGCGCGCCAATGGCCGCTCCGATTGCCATAACTTTTGCCGAAACTTCAACGACGCTAAAAGCTTCAGGAACCTCGACGACCTCAATGCCCACTGACCGAATTTGATCGAGAGCCTCACTCGGACCGGTACCAGGATCAACAATCACTAAATCCGGTTGCGCCGCGATGACTGCCTCTGCGTTGACCGCGTGACCTGAAGTAACAATCGGCGCACGATCAATTTCTGGAGACTCGCTTGTCTCGTCACGTCCCACGACTCGATCGGCTCCCCCAAGGGCCGCAACTATCTCACCCGACCCAGTGGCCAATGTCACGATGCGGGACGGTGCTTGTGGTCGCCATTGCTCCATAACCGGACTGGGAAATGGAATGTCCGAACTCGTAATCATGATGGGAGTTGACACTGAGTCGGTATCTAAACTTGCGCTAGCGGGCTGTCGCGTCTCTGTCGATTTCTCAGGCGATGCACATGAAGTTAGGGCCATGAGCACAACCCCAAATCCAGCGAGAAGTCGGACGCTCTGACGCCTGAACAATCGTCGACTCATGGACACCCCACAATTATCAGTATTTGCTCGCATTTGTTCCCGATACCTTGTCGGTATCGACCGACAAAGTGTCAGGCATTGAATCTGCTTCATTCATATTGTTTGTGCGTGAACTTTTTCGTGCCAACTCCTAGGAGTGGAGTGCGCATCATCGCAGCGATTGCAGCACTTTTCCTCACATTGGGATTTGGCCTGAGCCTGGCATCGGAATCTATGGCTGCTACCACGAAACAGGGTGGCAAAACTCTGTCTGTGAAACCCGCAAAAAAACTATCCCCTCTGAGTGCAAATGTGACCATCAAAGGCAAAGGGTTCGATCCTCGCGTGGGTATTTATGTTGCTTTATGCCAGACGCCCCCCAAGAATTCCAAAGTTGCTCCTGGCCCATGCGGCGGCGGTATTAACTTGAGTGGCGCCAATCCTGCCTCGGCTTGGATCTCTTCTAATCCGCCGTCATACGGCAAAAGTCTGGCCGTCCCATTTAAAAAGGGTGGCACCTTCAAAGTCAAATTGACAATAAATCCAATGGTTGGTGACATCGATTGCCGCAGGACTTCGTGCTCCATAGTCACTCGCGCTGATCACACGCGCCCCAATGAACGCAGCTCAGATTTAGCAGTGCCTGTCACATTCAGCAAATAGCAATAAACCCGAAGAAATCTATTGACAAAGGAGAAGGATGTACAAGAAGAATCGCCTCACAACCCTGACCAAACTCACCATTGGAGTTGCAGGCATTGCATTACTTGGCACCGCAACCGCCTCGGCGCAGGACGCCTACAACACCACCGTCGCCGGGTATAACAACATGACACCGCTTGTTGCACTAGCCACCAGTTCCGTCCAGCCAATTGTTGCAACAAACCTGCCGGCCAACGTTGGTCTCTACGCACTCCATTGCGCTGTACCGGCAAATCCACGGAGTGCACCAACTCTGTGCGATAACTCTGCTGATTCGGTGGTCTATATTCCTGCCGCCACAGAAGCACGTGCAACAGTTAATTCGAGCATCAAAGTCAATGGCGAGTTCTACGGCGTCAATCCCAATCCACAAACGGGGGCAACAGCACCCGCTTCGGTTGATTGCCGCGTGCAGGTCGCTCCTGGTATGGGCTCCTGCGCTGTCTACATTCTGGGCGCCGGACGTGAGAGTGCAAACCCTGCTTACATGCGCATTTTCCCCACCATGTTTACAGCGGTGAAAGCTGATCGCAAGACCGATCAGGTAAAAGTCACTCCCAAGTCTCGAGCAACGATCACAGCTAAGCCAGTTGCTTTCTCTGCAACGACGACATCGGGGCTCCCCGTTTCCATTCTGAGTGACAATTGCTCAGTGACCGACGGCAAGCTCAGTGCCCTGACAGATACAGGTACATGCACCGTCACCCTTACCACCACCGGTGGAAAAAACTACAAGCCAATGGTCAAGGAAATTACTTACAAATTGGCTTGAGAAATATCAATTGTGCAAACGAGTTGCTGCGGGGCCCGTGATGGGTCCCGCAGCTGCTTTTTATGGCCGGGCTAGTCCGTGGTCGATAAACGCCATGACGGCATCCGCCTCGGCATGTGCCTTGGCCCCCTGATTTTCAATGCGATTGATGGCGGCGTCGGTGACCCCCCAGATGAATGAGGACATCTGGCGAACATCGGCCACGGAAAGTTCCGTCAATGCCTCTGACAGGGGGGCGATCAACTCTCTGTGCATCCCCTGCACTTGAGCCCTTCGAGCCGGAGGAAGCTCAACTGATCCAGCGGACTTCACCAGCGCGTGACGGCCCTGCTCCACGTATTCGAGAACACCTGTCACCCATGCGGCAATGCGACCCATGGGCTCAGCAATTGCGTTCACAGCCGGGGTGATTTCATCGACCCAAAGTGCCATTTCATCGACGAGGACATCGGCGATCAGATCAGCTGCGCTCCCGTAATACTCGTAAACAGCGGAACGTGACAAACCAACTTCTTGCGCAACTTGGGCAACCGTGAAGGTCTTGCCTTCCTGCATCAGTTGAGCTGCGGCGGCCAATAGACCATCCCTGCGCGCTTCCCTATGCTCTGCAATCGTGCCAGCTGAAATCTTGGGCATGGCCCTATTGTGCAGGAAATCCTGCAATGAACAACATAAGCCGCCCTTGACCATGGCAAGGCACTGTTTTCCCAACAGCATTTGTTATGGTTCTCATAGTGCTGGGGAGGCCTCCCCGAGTCGTCGACCAGAGGGTCCGTGGCGAGCACCTCGTGAAAAAACCGAGAAATAACTCAAAGAGCCACCTCTATCGCGTTATGGACAGGCTCGGTCTTTGCCTGTCCATCGCGGAAAGGTCCACATGACTAGTTTGCGCATTGCCCTACAAGAGAGGGTGATTATTGCCGATGGCGCCATGGGAACCATGTTGCAAGCGGCAGATTTGACCCTTGATAATTTCGAAGGGCACGAAGGTTGCAATGAGATCATCAACGTTACGCGTCCCGAGGTGGTAGCAGAGATTCACCGCGAATACTTCGAAGCAGGCTCTGATGCAGTCGAGACCAATACTTTCGGCTGCAATTGGGCCAATCTTGCTGAGTACGGCATCGAGGACCGCATTTATGAACTCGCTTTTGCCGGGGCGCAAATTGCGCGCACCAGCGCCGACGAATTCAGCGCAGAGAACAAAACCGGACCCAAATATGTTCTGGGCTCACTAGGTCCTGGCACCAAGCTGCCATCCCTTTTACATACCACCTACGAGCACCTCAAGCAGGCCTACAGCGAGGCAAGCCGAGGCCTGATTGACGGCGGCGCCGACGCACTTCTGATTGAAACAACTCAGGATTTGCTCCAAGCCAAGGCAGCCATCAACGGCGCCCGCGAGGCGATCGAATCAGCTGAACGCGACATCCTGCTGATAGCTCAAGTGACAATTGAGACCACGGGCACCATGTTGATGGGTTCAGAAATCGGTGCGGCACTGAGTGCGCTCGAACCATTAAACATTGACGTCATTGGACTCAACTGCGCAACGGGGCCCACCGAAATGAGTGAGCACCTGCGCACTCTCTCGCACCGCACAGAACTTCCCATCTCGTGCATGCCCAATGCAGGACTCCCCGTGCTGGGCCCCAACGGTGCAACGTATGACCTCAGCCCTGATGAACTGGCTGCATCACTGCTTGACTTCAACCGGGAGTATGGCGTGACACTCATCGGAGGTTGCTGCGGAACAACACCCGATCACATTCGAGCGCTCACGAGTCATTTTGCAAGTGCGCGCGAGGTATTGACCATCGATCGAATCAACGAACCCGGGGCGGCATCGCTCTACCAACATGTTCCCTTCCGCCAAGACTTGACCTACCTCGCGATCGGAGAACGCGCCAACGCCAATGGATCCAAGGCATTCCGTGAAGCACTTCTGGCTGACGATTGGCAAGCCTGCATTGATATTGCTAAAGAACAAATTAGGGATGGCGCCCACATGCTCGATCTTTGTGTCGATTACGTGGGGCGTGACGGTGTTGCAGACATGTCACACCTTGCCTCGCTCTTGGCAACGGCCTCGACACTTCCGATCATGCTCGACTCAACTGAGCCCGCGGTCTTAAAAGCAGGTCTTGAAAGACTGGGCGGACGTTCATTGGTCAACTCGGTCAATTTCGAGGATGGTGATGGACCTGAATCCCGATATGCCCGCATCATGCCTTTGGTGAAAGAACATGGCGCAGCCGTTGTCGCGCTGACAATTGATGAGGAAGGTCAAGCCCGCACCGCGGATTGGAAAGTCCAGGTTGCTCGACGCCTAATCACTGATCTCACCGAGAACTGGGGCATGAACGTCAGTGACATTTTGGTTGACACGCTGACATTCCCCATTGCCACGGGACAGGAAGAAACCCGCAGAGACGGCATTGAAACTCTTCGTGCCATTAAAGAGCTCACCACCGAGTTCCCTGAAATTCAAACAACCCTCGGCGTGAGCAATATTTCCTTTGGCCTCAAGCCGCAGGCGCGCATCGTTTTGAACTCGATGTTCTTGCACGAGGCCGTTGAGGCTGGGCTCACCTCCGCGATCGCGCATCCATCGAAAATCATGCCCCTTGCTCGAATCCCTGAAGAACAGCGAAACGTTGCCCTAGATCTGATCTATGACCGCAGGGAATACAACGACGAAGGTGAGCTCACCTACGACCCATTGCAAAAGTTCCTTGAACTATTTGAGAACGCTGAAACAACAGCCGGCAGGCTCTCTGTTGCTGAGGAACTCGCCCTGCTACCCATGCAGGAACGCCTCCCCCAGCGGATCATTGACGGCGAAGGCAAGGGCCTTGAGGCAGACCTTGATCAGGCCATGGCCGCGGGCATCAAACCGTTGGAAATCATCAACACCTATCTCCTGTCGGGCATGAAAACCGTTGGTGAGCTTTTTGGCAAAGGTGAAATGCAATTGCCCTTTGTGTTGCAGTCCGCCGAAGTCATGAAAAAGGCAGTCGCCTACCTCGAGCCTCATATGGAGAAAGTGGAATCCGATGCTGGGCGAGGCAAAATCCTCCTTGCAACAGTCAAGGGCGACGTCCACGATATTGGCAAAAACCTCGTGGACATCATTTTGACCAACAATGGCTACTCCACCGTCAACATTGGCATCAAGCAGCCCATCGGTTCGATCATTAGCGCGGCTGAAGAAAACAAAGTTGATGTCATTGGGCTATCAGGATTACTGGTCAAGAGCACCGTTGTCATGCGCGAGAATCTGCAGGAGTTGACCAAGCAGGGCCTCAACGAGAAGTGGCCCATCATCCTCGGTGGCGCAGCACTCACCCGCGCTTTCGTCGAGGACGACCTGAGTTCTGAATTCCCTGGCACGGTGCGCTACGCCAAGGATGCCTTCGAAGGGCTATCTCTCATGGACACCATGATGTCGATCAAGCGTGGCGAAGCAGGCGCGGAACTCCCCGAGTTGCGCAAGCGCAGGGTCAAAAAAGTTGAGCGCAATGACGACGAAACGGTCAGCACCGACCGCAGCGACGTTGCAGTCGATAACGAAATTCCTACCCCACCATTCTGGGGAAGTCGAGTGGTCAAGGGAATCGCATTAGCTGACTACGTTGGCATGCTGGATGAACGCGCGCTATTTGTTGGACAATGGGGTCTCAAGGGCAATCGAGACACCTACCAAACCATGATCGAGCAGGAAGCCCGTCCACGACTGCGCCTGTTGCTCAATGAAGCTCAAGCCAATGGGTGGCTCGAAGCAGCAGTTGTTTATGGCTACTTCCCGTGCTACTCCGAAGGCAACGATCTGGTGATCCTGCACCACGAGGGACCGAATAAAGGCCAGGAGCGCACCCGCTTCACTTTCCCTCGTCAGAGAAGGGATCGCAAACTCTGTCTGGGGGACTTCTTTGCATCCAAGGAGTCAGGCAAAATCGATGTCGTTGCATTCCATGTTGTGACCATGGGTAACGCTGTCAGCGTTGCTGCCTCTGAACTCTTTGCCAAAGATGCCTACCGCGAATACCTCGAGTTGCACGGGCTCTCAGTGCAACTGACCGAGGCGCTGGCCGAGCACTGGCACGCGCGTGTTCGCAGCGAGTTGAACTTCTCCACCGAGGACTCAGCCGACCTGCAGGAAATCCTTGATCAGGGCTACCGGGGTTCCCGCTATTCATTTGGGTACCCCGCCTGCCCGAACCTGGAAGACCAGATTCAACTCTGTGAACTCCTAGAACCCGAACGCATTGGCGTTGAGTTATCTGATGAATTCCAACTCCACCCCGAACAGTCAACCTCAGCGATCATTGTTCACCACCCCGAAGCGAAGTACTTCAATGCGCGTTGATAACCCGACAATCTCATATACCAGGTGGTGAAGTCCCCTCGGACCAGTCGATCCGATGTACATCCCGGGTCTTTTTCGGACCGCCTCTAGGCCTTCCAGGACCTGAATATCGCTCGCGCCGTAACTGCCTTCTTCGGAGTTTTTCTTCGGCGCTGATGTCATCGTTTCGTACTCCTGAAGTTGTGCTCTCAAGGCTCTAAATCCGCTATTTTTCGGGATTTTCTGCCTTGTTCCATCCTATCGAAGGCCATGGGAAAAATGGCTGATTGAGGAGCCCTGGGGAGAGATTTTCTTTCAGAACGACAATTACGTCTACTTAGCCATAGGTATCGCGCGGACCGCGCCCTGGAACCGAGCGTGAGCCATGTTTCCAGGAGGGGGCACCCGGCACTTTGAGTGAGATGTCGGCCACACCTGCATCAGGAAACTTTTCAGCCAAAGCCTCCAGGAGACTTTTCCGCATGAGGCGCAACTGGGTAGCCCACGCACTTGAGTCGCACTGGACTTCGAGAACCGAGTCTCTAAAACCCACGGGAACAGCGTGCAGGGCGATGTCATCGCCAACAATGTCCGACCAGTGCTCGGCGAGTTCAGCTCTCGCGAGACCTTCCGACCACC
>JALRGY010000170.1 GCA_023253325.1 Candidatus Nanopelagicales bacterium
AAATCGATAAAAAAAAATTAATCGATGAAATGCACAAAAATTCGTTGAAATGCACGTTTCGTCCGTTTTTTAGCCCCAAAATTGACCATTTTTAGCGTTTTTTGAGAATCTTTCTGCATTTGAACGGAAATGTTGAGGATATCGCAATGTTTGAACGGAAATGTTGAGAATTATACTGCTTGACTTGTTAATATTTTGAAGATGTGACAAGAATTTAACTTTATTTTCTTTGATATTTTGTAGGACTATTCCTACTTTTACACAAGTTTTTGAATATTTAAAATGCTGATAATCAATGAGTTATGAATCGCTTGTGGTCACCATAAAATGTTATATGGCGTAAGAAGGGCGTAAGGTGTAACTCCTCCTCTCAATGCATTTGAACGATTTTTTTGTCCTGGAGAGCGTCCTGGAGCGTGTTTTTTAGGGCAAATGTGGTTTCCTGGAGAGCGTCCTGGAGCGTATAATCCAGCTATAAAAGTGACAGCTGTAGCTGGGCTGGAGCGGTCTAGAAAAACGGCAAAAAATCCACACAAACCGCAAAAAAATATACCCCCCTTTCGAATTTAAGATCGTTTTCCTTTTGCAGCGTGTGGCGTGAAACGTATATATAACCCATTTGCTACGTGTATCTATATAAAGATTACCTTTGCTATATGATAGAGATTTCGATAACAAACAGGATACCATATGGCCCAGCCGTAGGGTTCACAATGCTTCCAAGTGACGAAGCCGTAGAGTACAACGAGTTCATTTTACACCTCCTAATCATTGATTTTATGGTGCGTTGGCTATAAAATCGACACGAAATAGAAGATCGACACTAAAGCGACACGTTAACTGACACGGCCTAACTTATTGATTATTAGTTATTTATATTCTTTTGTGTCGAAGTGTCGAAAAATATCTTATATATAGAGAAAATATTTTACAATAAAGGTTATATATATATAGAGCTATATAAAGAGCTCTGTCATGTTGACACTGTTTATAACTTTGGTTTGGTATTTGGGTTATTTTTATTATATTTACAGTATCAAATTAAATGCAATGAATGATTTACACTT
>JALRGY010000171.1 GCA_023253325.1 Candidatus Nanopelagicales bacterium
ATTTTCAAAAGAATGACTTGTCGATGCTGGTTCAGGAGCCAAGAAAATACCTAACCACCCAGCAAGCATTAGAAACGCTATTCCTATAAAAATAGTGTCCCAGTTATAAATTTCAGCAAGAATAAGAGCTGCAGAGGTCGCAATTAAAATAGCTGCTCTGTATCCAAATTGGTATGAAGCTGCAAAATTACCTTGATCTTGAGGAGCACCCATTTCAATCCTTAGAGCATCTACAGCAATATCCTGAAAAGAGCCAAAAATAGCAACCGTCATTCCAAGAGCAAAAATTAGAAGCAGATTATTAACATCTGCACTCAAAGCAAAGACCAAAAGCGTAAGAAAAATAATGAATTGAGCTGAAAAGATCCAACTTTTCCTTCTGCCTAAACCAATGGGATTGGGAAATGAAAATTTATCTACCAGAGGTGACCATAAAAATTTAAGAGAATATGCCAAAATCATCCAACTCAAAAAGCCAATGCTTGTAAGAGATGCTCCTGATTCTCGTAACCAAACTCCCAAGGTAGAAAATAAAAACATATAAGGCAATCCACAGGTAAAACCTAAAAGGGTCATACTTATATTAGGAAATTGTCCTCTTAAATTATTCATAATTTAATTTTATTCCACATAAAGAATGGGCCTGGATCAGTTTTTCTTCCTGGCGCAATATCTGAGTGACCAACTATGTTTTCACGAGTAATGGCGTACTCATCAGCTAGAGTTCTTAAGATCTGATTTAATGCATGATATTGCTCAGCAGTGAATATTTCATGATCACAGCCTTCCAACTCAATACCAATGGAAAAATCATTACAATTCTCTCTACCCTCATAACTTGAAATTCCTGCATGCCATGCTCTTAAATTAAATGGCACAAACTGAATAATCTCTCCGATCCTGGTAATTAAGAGGTGCGAAGAAACCCTGAGGTCTTTGAGATCTTGAAAAGATGAATGCAAGTCGATTTTTAAATTATTAGTAAATAAGTCTCTAATCAAGGACGTATCATAATTACCAAGAGGCAAACTAATTGCGTGAATAACTACTAATG
>JALRGY010000172.1 GCA_023253325.1 Candidatus Nanopelagicales bacterium
CCAACTAGCGTAACGATCTCTGCAAAGAACTCTACTTTCTTTAGTAGCTCTTCGTACTCTTTTTTGTAATCTGGTTCTAAATCTGTCATTGTCTTTGTTTTAATAGTTTATCAATTTGTCTAGCCCATCTATGATGATGGGCAGACCTTCTTTTGTAACTTGGAAGTAGAAATCCTCAAACGGAAAGCTTCTACTTCTCTTGCATTTAACAGCTACTAAGTTCTTGTTATCGCTGTCAACTTCCAATTGTATCTGAGTCTCTGTCTTCTTCTCAAGGAAGCTACCTAAGTGACCAGTAGGCTTATCTGATCCAAAATTGCTGTGGATTACGCATACTATATGAATCTGTAGATCCTCTGTCCACTTCATGATATATTGCACTATCTCACTGGCCTCTTTGATATCATTCACGTCTACGCAAAGGTCAGCAATTCCATCTAGAATAACAACACCTAAGTTCTCAGCATATTCGTACAGATACCACTCAATAAACTCTAATCTGTCCTTAGGAGATAATGATCTTAAAGCATAAGTCTGATAACATTCATTATGCTTATTGGACATATCTAGCGTCCGTCTAAAGACTCGCTGAGCATGATACCTGCCTTGCTCAGTATCAAAATGAGCCAAACACTTACCATCTCTATGACCAGTAAGCTTACCAGTATAAGGTGTGTTACCACCAAGATAAGCCGCAGCAAGAAGCGAGACAAAAAATGTTTTCTTACTCTTGGGTGGGGCCTGAACGAAAGAGAAGTTTCCGTAAGTCCCAACTGGAATTGGAAAGCTCGCCTTTTTAGCGTAATGCTCTCCGAAAGACAAAGCGATAGGAGGATGCTCGATTTCTTCTGAAGGATCGACATAAGCGTTCTCAAGTATGTATCTAAATTTTTCATCTTTTCCAGATTCTATTTTCATCAATTCTATTGTCATGGAAGCATCTATTGTAGTTGATTATGTCGTATATGAGTGGTTCTAGATTTGTCTTTATGTATTCCTTGCTAGGAAGCTCTCTAAGCGTACTTCCCTTATCAAGTAATGCTCC
>JALRGY010000173.1 GCA_023253325.1 Candidatus Nanopelagicales bacterium
TCAAATTTGTGAGCATTATTAATATTAAAGTAACCAATCCAATTCCTAAACTTAAAGATAATAAAACCTGAAGATCAAATTGCCAAACAAGTTCAAATATATTTTCTATTACATAATAAGAGCCAATCACTGCAAACAGTACTGCAATTAAGATCACTGAGAAAAATATTAAGATAAATTCAATAATAGATGAAAATATAATTTCTTTTTTTGAAAACCCTAAAATCTTAAATACTAAGTTTTGAAATTCTTTAACTTTTCCTTGGACCATTATTGCACTCGAAATCACAATTAAGCCAATGATAATTGTTACTGCTGATATTAAAATCACCGCTATAAAAACTTTATTCAATATATCAGTTACTTTATTCAAATAATCTGAAATTTTAATAATCGATAAACTAGGCAAATCATTTAATAGTTTGGTTTCGTTAAATTTTTGAAGATCATTAAATTTTGCTGTTGATAGATATTCGTGAGGAATAGTGTTTGCAAAATCAGGATTAAATAACATAGCAAAATTTATCGATAGATCCCTGTAATCCACTTCTCTTAAACTGGTAATCTCACCATCTATTTCTCGTCCATAGATATTAAGTGTAAAAATATCACCAAGCTTTACATTAAAATCTTTTGCAGCTTTTGCATCTAGTGAAATTTGTAATTTCTCTGGTTTTGATAAGTCCCACCACTTACCTGCAACTATTGGATTATCACTTGGTACCTCATCAACCCATGAAGATCTTCGATCATTTCCAATAACCCAATAACTATCATTATCAGGAGTGATATAAGTTCTTGGATCTATTCCATTAATTTTAACAATGCCAGATGAAACAATAGGGACAATTTCTAAATTAACTTCCTCATCCATTGATTTGATACTTTGTTCAAAGATTTCTCTATCAGTATTTTGAATACCAATAAAAAAATAGTCTGGTGCGATGTCAGGAATAGTTTTTGCAACTTCTCTTTTAAAATTTGTACCAACCATTGCTAAAGTTAATAACAAGGTTACTCCAAGACCAAGAG
>JALRGY010000174.1 GCA_023253325.1 Candidatus Nanopelagicales bacterium
CAGATCTGTGGGCTGTCCCACTCTTCAAAATAAAAACGGGGCAAGTTTCGACCAGCTTGACTCCAATGCGCCACTTGCGCTCTCATGGCGTCCAAGTCACCGCGCATGCCATCGATCAAGGTTTGACCACGCTCGGCGCAGTCGACCAATGCGGCGACTTGAAAAAGGGTGTCGAATATCTCTTCAATCGAGCGCTGGTTGAACACCAGTACAGGTACACCCGCTCGGATCAATGCACTCGCAATGTCTGCTTGCATGTCTGAAAAGCCCAGCACCATGTCGGGTTTGAGCGCCAAGATTTTGTCGATCTTGGCGCTCAAAAATGCGCTCACACGCGGCTTCTCCTGCCGCGCCTGCGCTGGACGCACCGTGTAACCAGAGATGCCCACAATGCGCGCTTGCTCACCGAGCAGGTACAACCACTCTGTGGTTTCCTCGGTGAGGCAAACAATGCGTTGTGGGCCGCGCATGGATTACTGAGGCACGTATTTGAGGGTCACGAAGACGCCGCGTCGTGGTGTGTTGTAACCACTGGCCAGTTCATAGCGCTCGTCAAACAGGTTTTCCACTTTGGTGTGAACAGACCATGTCTTGTTGAGATGGTGCTCTGCCGTGAGGTCAACCGTGGCATAGCCCGCCAAAACCACATTGTCATAAGCGCTGTTATCACGTTTGCCGCTGATGTGCAGCATTGCCCCGACATCGGTTTGCCCCCAACGTTGGGTGAGCCCCAATGTGCCGTAATAGCGAGCGCGTCGGCTCAATACCTCTTTGGTATCGCTGTTACGCGGATCTTGCAGCGTCAGACTGTAGGAAGCTTGGGTGGCACCGAAGATGCTGTGACCTGTGGTTTCTAGGCCGCGGTTGTCTGTTCGACCAATGTTTTGGTTCACATAATTGCTGTCGGATGCAATGGCATTGGTTGTCCGAGTGGAGAACGCCACAACGCGCCATTCTTGGCGATCGGTGTGGTGGACGAACCCTGCCTCAACACTGCGGTGAGATTCAGGTTGCAGTTGTGCATTG
>JALRGY010000175.1 GCA_023253325.1 Candidatus Nanopelagicales bacterium
GTTGGTGGGAGCAGCGCTAGGGGCAAAACGCGGTGCACTATCACTCTCTCTTTACCTGGCTCTTGGGGCTGCAGGTCTTCCTGTCTTTGCGTCCGCTAAGTCGCTGACTGGCGTAATCCCAACCGCTGGGTACATCGTGGGGTTCGTAGCCGCAGCAGCTCTCGTGGGTTACATGGCTTCCAGGGGATTCTCGTCTTCTCCACTGAAGGTTGCGCTCAGTTTTGCCCTCGGCAGCATTGTGATTTACGGCTTTGGAGTCTCAGGCTTGATGCTGGCCCTTGGACTTGACTTCAGTAGTGCGCTGGCTGCCGGAGTGTTTCCGTTTTTGATTGGCGATGTTCTAAAGGCAGCGGCAGCGGCAGCGCTGCTTCCAGTTGCTTGGAAGCTAGTCAAATAATCTTTAGATAGAGAACCCGATAGAGCGCATCATCTCTTTACCGTCTTCGGTAATGCGCTCGGGACCCCATGGTGGCATCCAGACCCAGTTGATGCGGAACGCCTCAACCACACCATCCAGGGCCTCCGCAGTCTGCTCCTCAATAACGTCGGTCAAAGGGCAGCCCGCTGAAGTTAGCGTCATGTTGATCAACAGCGCGCCATCCTCAGATTCCTGAAGACCATAAACCAATCCGAGGTCGACGATGTTGACGCCAATCTCTGGGTCAATGATGTCCTTCATCGCCTCGATGATCTCATCGAAGCGAGCCGGCTCTAGTTCCTTTGGTTCGCTCATACACCGGCCTTCAGAAAGCGGTCGTAGCCCTCAGCCTCAAGCCTGTCGGCAAGCTCTGGGCCGCCCTGCTCTGCAATTCGACCGGCCACGAACACGTGCACGTGGTCTGGCTTGATGTAGCGCAGGATGCGGGTGTAGTGGGTACTCATTAGAACCCCTAGGTCACTGCTTTCCTTGGCGCGATTCACGCCTTCAGAAACCACCTTGAGAG
>JALRGY010000176.1 GCA_023253325.1 Candidatus Nanopelagicales bacterium
TAAAGAGGGAGCCAAAATAGGAAATTTTGTTGAAACCAAAAAAACAACCATTGGTAAAGGCTCAAAAGCTAACCATCTTGCCTATCTTGGAGATGCTGAGGTTGGAGAGGGCTCAAACATTGGCGCAGGAACTATTACTTGCAATTATGATGGCACCAATAAGCATAAAACAAAGATTGGGAATAATAGCTTTATAGGCACCAACTCATCTCTTGTGGCCCCAATAAACATTGGTAACAATGTATACGTTGGAGCCGGCTCCGTCATAACCAAAGATGTTGAGGATGACGCTTTGGCTGTAGCCAGAGGCAAACAATTCATCAAGCCTGGTTGGTCTAAGAAGAAATAATATGTGTGGAATTATCGCTGCAGCATCATCACGTAATGTTGGAAAATTGCTGGTCCAAGGCTTGCATAGAATGGAGTACCGGGGCTATGACTCTGCAGGAATTGCGCTCCATCAAGATGAAGGAGTTGTTCATCTAAGAACCCTTGGCAAAGTAAAACTGCTTGAAGAAAAAATGATCCAAGAGAAGCCAAGAAGCAAGCTTGGTATTGCGCATACCAGGTGGGCCACTCATGGAGAGCCCTCAGAAATAAATGCTCATCCTCATAAGTCCTCAGAAAGAATTTATATTGTTCACAATGGGATTATTGAAAACCATGTTGAACTTAAAAAAGAATTGGAAGAAAAAGGTTATGCATTTACCTCCCAAACAGATTCAGAGCTTATCGCTCATTTAATTGAACTTTATTTGCAGGATTCCAGCTCGTTTATTGATGCTATTTACAAAGCAAAGAAAAGACTAGAAGGAGCATACGCTATTGCAGTATTAGATTACCAAGACCCCAATAGCATTGTTGTTGCAAGGCACAAATCCCCGCTTTTAATTGGGCTTGGAACAGATGAAAATTTAGC
>JALRGY010000177.1 GCA_023253325.1 Candidatus Nanopelagicales bacterium
TTGGGATCCTCCGATGCCAAAATCATAACTGGTGAAGTTATGGTGGTCGATGGTGGCCAGTCTTTGACAAACGATAGGTTTG
Source organism: Candidatus Nanopelagicales bacterium (assembly GCA_023253325.1). Lineage (GTDB taxonomy): Bacteria > Actinomycetota > Actinomycetes > S36-B12 > S36-B12 > UBA4592. Next base: position 83 of record JALRGY010000177.1, read on the forward strand.
ACGACTTTACAGTACAATTGAGAAGGTAGGAAAAGGCGAAGGGTCAATACATTTGAATGATTGAATGAATGATTAAAAGTTAACTATTTACAAAATATGTCATAATTTGTTCATGTATCGTTTGTACCGCGCTTCTTTTGACTTTTCTGATGCTTTAGCTTTACCAGATTTAAATTTGTTGTTTTCCTAGAGGTCTATTGTTGGGTGCGACTGTTGTTAAAGTGCTTCTAATTCAGCTTTGCTCTTTGACAAGTTGAAATTATTGGTTACTTGGCCGAGGACTGGGCCTGACTTTACCACGATCTCCTACTCATCACATTTGGTTTGCTATTGTTTTTCCTCTTCAATTTGTTGTTGTTGTTATCCCGCATCTTCTTACTTACTATCTGCTGTCACTTGATTGGGTGCTCTGCCAGCATGCACATCTGTGTAGACCTTGGCTGTTTCGCAGAATGATTTATAGTCCTCCATGAATTAGCGACCGGCCTCTTCATTCAAAGAAGACTCGGGAAACGGCACAATCAGTAGACACTTAATGACTTCCAAGATGTTGGAGAGTGACCACTTCATCGGTGACCAATCTTTTTTTAAAGTGTTTACACAAATGTCGCCACTTGGCTAAGCAACATTAGGATGGAATATCTTTGTCAGGAAGAATCCTTTGGGTGGGCTTTGAGGGAAATTGTCAGAGAGTACAATTTTGCAGCGGAATATGCCGCCTTGGTAAGGAGTACCAACTATTACAATTACACGTTAGCCTTGGTATAGATTGAAGAATTACCTGGTCCTGTGATGTCTGCTTGAATGTCGGTGACAT
>JALRGY010000178.1 GCA_023253325.1 Candidatus Nanopelagicales bacterium
AAGAACATTGTGATGGCGATTGTTTGAGCTAACGTCTTCGCTTTTCCACCACGCGAGGCACTGATGACTCCCCGTCGAATGACCCAGAAGCGCAACAGAGTCACGCCTACCTCGCGGAAAACAATCACGCCCGTCACCCACCATGGCAGTAGGTCGAGCGTAGAAAGTCCAATCAGGGCAACCCCCGTGAGGAACTTGTCCGCGATGGGATCTGCGATCTTGCCAAAATTCGTGATCAAATCGTATTTGCGCGCAACAAATCCATCAACGAGATCAGTCAGGGAAGCGGTGACGAAAACAAGTGCGGCCACATTTCGATCTACCTCTGTCTGTTGAATTAAGAGCCACACTAGGAGGGGCACCGCGAGCAGGCGCACCAGTGTCAATGCGTTAGCAATGTTCCACACACTCGTTGTAGTCGCCTGGTCGGCAACATGATCAACGTGCAGTTCTCTGCGCGGTTCCATGATGGGACTATCCCGCGATCGGCTCTGCGATGAGATCCACGCCCTCAACATCAATCACAACGCACTCAACAAATTGACCTATTTCGCAGTCCACACCTCCGAGCATCACGCGGGTTTCTGCGTCGTCAGGCCCTTGGTGTCCGGCGTGACCAATGGCAAAACCACTGTCAGATTCGATGGACTCGATTATGACATCGACTTTTTCGCCGATGCGATCCTCAGCACGCTGCGCCATTAGTTCGTCGACAAGATCCTGTGTGCGCTTGACTCGTTCTGCGATCACTTCAGGAGCCACCTTGGGTTCAAAGTCAAATGCCTCTGTGCCCTCTTCATCGCTGTAACCGAAAACGCCTACGGCATCAAGGCGTCCACGTTCCAAGAATCGAAGAAGGGTGTCAAAGTCCTCCTGGGTCTCCCCCGGGAATCCCA
>JALRGY010000179.1 GCA_023253325.1 Candidatus Nanopelagicales bacterium
CACTCCTGCCAAAAGATCCGTACCGGCAACTTTGCCGGACTGCTCTTTGGTGCTTTGGATATCGATGATGTCATCGATCAGCTGGAAGGCAATGCCGATCTTCTCGCCAAATTCTTTTAGTGGTTCTTGATAAGCGGAGTCAGCTCCGGATAGGAGTGCGCCCATTTGTGCAGAAAGGGCGATTAGAGAGCCGGTCTTATCTCTTAGAACTTGGATGTAGTGATCGATTGGTGCTTGACCAGGAGTCGGGCCAACTGTCTCATGCAATTGCCCCAAGACGAGTTGTTCAAAAACTTTAGCTTGAAGCTTCAGGGCGTCTACACCCAGCGAAGAAACGATGTTTGAAGCCCTAGCGAAAAGCAGGTCACCGGTCAAAATTGCAACATTGTTGTTCCAAACCAAATGCGCGGTGTCAACACCCCTTCGCTTTGCAGCTTGGTCCATGACGTCATCGTGATAAAGAGTTGCGAGGTGGGTAATCTCCATGACCACTGCAGCATCAATGACATCTTGGTTTTGCGACTCACCCAACCTGGAGGTTAGAAGCGTGAGCACGGGGCGAAGTCTCTTGCCTCCGGCCTTAGCCAGGTGAGAGGACATCGAGTTGATTAGTGGCTCGGTGTGGCTGGTAGCTTCCGCTATTGCAGCCTCGACTGCCTCCATGCGAGTTTCAAGGTCTGAGATTAACTCGCGGTCTGACACCAATCGAAGCTGTGATGGCAGGGAGATTTTCACTTCTTAACTCCCTGATGAATTGCGACAATGCCAAGCGAGAGGTTTCTGTATTTGACCTCGCTAAAGCCGGCTTGATGAATATCGTTCACTAGCTGAATCTGAGTCGGCCAAGCCTGAATCGATTCGGCTAAGTAGTCATAGGCCTCTGG
>JALRGY010000017.1 GCA_023253325.1 Candidatus Nanopelagicales bacterium
CGACGGGTTGTCATTGAGAAGCCATTTGGACATGACCTCCAGAGTGCACAAGAACTCAATGAAATCGTGGACAGAGTGTTCCCACCCGGAAGCGTCTTTCGCATTGACCACTATCTGGGCAAGGAAACAGTCCAAAATATTCTTGCGGTGCGTTTTGCCAACTCTATGTTTGAGCCATTGTGGAACAACAAATATGTGGACAATGTTCAAATTACGATGGCCGAAGACATTGGCATCGGCGGCCGAGCGGGTTACTACGATGGAATCGGGGCCGCACGAGATGTGATTCAGAATCATCTGCTGCAATTACTGGCACTGACGGCCATGGAGGAACCGCTTTCTTTTAATGCCGACGACGTTCGAGCAGAGAAGGAAAAAGTTCTCCGGGCTGTCAAGGTGCCAACGGACATTGGGGCCCACACGTCCCGCGGTCAATACGCCGCGGGCTGGCAGGGCGGTGTTCCTGTTATTGGTTTCCTTGAGGAGGCTGGAATTCCAGCGGGGTCAACAACCGAGACCTTTGCGGCCATGCGACTCAATGTCGAGACGCGTCGCTGGGCCGGTGTGCCATTTTACCTTCGGACAGGTAAGCGTCTCGGTAGACGAGTCACAGAAGTTGCTGTGATTTTTAAGCGGGCCCCTCATTTACCGTTCACCTCCGCAGCAACTGAGGAACTCAGCAACAATGCACTCGTCTTTCGAATTCAACCCGACGAGGGGATTACGGTGCGCTTCGGCTCCAAAGTTCCCGACACAAGCCCCATTCAGGTTCGCGACGTAACCATGGATTTTCAATATGGAGATTCGTTTGTGGACACCAGCCCTGAGGCATATGAGAGACTGATTCTCGATGTCCTCCTCGGCGATCCTCCATTATTCCCTCGCCACAAAGAGGTAGAGCTTGGCTGGGAGATTCTTGATCCCATTCTGAATTTTTGGGCTACCCACGGAGAGCCCGAACAGTACGCCTCCGGAGGATGGGGGCCTGCCAGTTCTTATGAAATGATTGCCATTGACGGCAGAACGTGGAGGAGACCATGATCCGCCTCGAGGACACCAGCGGCAGCGCGGTCGCTGCAGCAATCACCGCTGAGCGGCACCGCCAAGGATCGCCAACGACAGGCATGGTTCTCACCATGCTGATCCTGTCCGACGAAGAACTTCAGTCTGATGCCACTTCTGCGGCTGTCATGGCGGCGCGTGAACACCCCATGCGGATCGTGACTTTGATTCCTCGACCAGGGCGTACCGCACCCACTCTGGACGCCGAGATTGCCGTCGGTGGTGATGATGGTCCGGGAGAGGTGGCAGTCTTACGGCTACGCGGTGAGTTATCAGATCATGCAAATTCTGTAGCGGTGCCTTTACTCCTACCTGACACACCTATTGTTGCTTTTTGGCCCTCGCATGCCCCTGAAATCCCCGCTGAGGATCCAATTGGAAAACATGCCCAACGTCGAATCACAGACTCCGCCGCGTGTGAAGACCCTCTCTCAGATCTCACGGCTAGGTCAAGGAGTTATCGTCCAGGCGATACCGATCTTGCCTGGTCGCGATTAACACCGTGGCGCTCGATAATCGCATCAGCATTCGATCGACCGGTAAAAGATGTCCGCAGCGCGCGAATCATTGCCGAGACAGACAATCCAAGTGCTGCATTATTACGAGTTTGGCTCATGCAGCGCCTGTCCATTGAAGTTTCCATCAGTTGGGATAATCAGCCCGGAATATCCTTGGTAGCGTTCGATACATCAGATGGCGAGCTGTCAATTTCTCGCACGGATCGGATCAACGCAGTTCTTAAACGCCCTGATTCACCAGATGCCTCCATTTATTTGCCACGACAAGATCTTGCATCACTATTGAGCGAAGAGCTAAAACGGCTCGATCCTGACGACGTTTACGGGACTGTGATTAAAGGTTACGACAGAGTGCAATGACGAATCACCCATGAACATCGATCCCATCACGAACAGTTCCATCACAACTGAGCAATGCGTTGAACAGGCGCTGTCAATTCTCGTAACGTCTCTCACTTCGGCTGAACTAGATACACCTGAGTCTGGTGCTATGCATCACATCGTTCTCACCGGTGGCGCAGCGGGGATGAGCATTACGAGTCGACTGCAGGAAGTCGCCAAAGCCTTGTCCCCTCGACTATGGTCGCACGTGCACATCTGGTGGGGCGATGAACGTTTCGTGCCGATCGACTCAGAAATGCGAAACGACCACAACGTGGAGCAACTGCTCGGCGACTTTTACATCGCCGAAAATGTGCATCGAGCACCTTCCACATCTGACTGCGATTTGGCTCAAAGAATGTGCCCACCCCACATTTCGACGTGGTGCTCTTGGGGCTTGGTCCTGACGGGCACGTGGCCTCTTTATTTCCCCATTCGACCTTGCTCACCGAAATCGGCGTTTGCTTTGGCTTGGAAAATTCACCAAAACCTCCACCACAGCGGATAACTATGTCGTTTTCAACACTTAATCGCTCGTTAACTACTGTCATATTGGCAGCAGGTGGAGCCAAAGATAAGGCTCGCGAGCGCCTATCAGCACGTTCTGGTTCTGTTCAGGAAACGCCTGCGCGTGGAATCAGAGCCAAGGAAATTTTCATTCTCGGCTGAATATGTGCGGGAAACTATTTGCCGTGCAACTTATCAATTGCCTCTTGTAAAATCGCTGCACCATCTTTGTCTGAACGTCGCTCTTTGACGTAGGCCAAGTGCGTTTTGTAGGGCTCAATTTTTGGTGGCTGAGGCGGATTGTCCTTGTCTGTTCCCGCGGGCAAACCACATCGAGGGCAGTCCCATTCCTCGGGTACTTCGGCCTCGAGAGCGAAACTGGGCTTAGACTCATGTTTGCGGCTGCACCAGAAGGAGACAAAGAATCGTGGAGCGGCTTCACCGCGCTCCGCTTCGCCCATGGGACCTGCGCCGACCCGACTCCCGCGAATTGCACTTCCACCAGCCATGTGATTGTTCCTAACGTCGTGTGTGGTCTACAAGATCAGTTTTAACAGCTACAACTAGGAGCCCGTTCGCACCAAGAGTCCAACGCCCACAATGCATGCCGCCCAGATGAGACCCAGCGCAACCGTCAGTCTGTCAAGGTTCTTTTCCGCAACGGATGAGCCACCAACAGAAGAACTCACGCCTCCACCAAATAGATCCGACAAGCCTCCACCCTTACCACGATGCAGGAGAATCAAAACGATAAGCAGCACGCTCGTGATAATCAGAATCACCGCGAGTGCGATAGTGATGGCATTAATCATGCTGGGGTGCAGACCTTTCAGATATGTTCGCCGCGCGGTGCCCGACGAGTTGAGCCATAGGACAGAATAGGTGAAACTCCCTCTTAGCCTTCAACAGGGTGCAGGCGATACCGCACAATGCCAACAAATTCGTCCGCATCAAGGCTCGCACCGCCGACCAGCGCGCCGTCGATGTCCGTTTTCGCCATGATTCCAGCGACATTGTCTGCCTTGACCGAGCCGCCGTAAAGGATTCGCACGCCCTTGGCTGCGTCAGCACCCCACTGAGACTCCACATGCTTCCGAATGGCCTGACACACCTCCTGGGCGTCCTCCGGAGTGGCAACCATCCCGGTGCCAATTGCCCAGACAGGCTCGTAGGCGATTACTAGGTCCGCAACTTGGGTCTCATTGAGGTCCGCCAATGATCCATCTATCTGTGCAAGAACATGGGGTACTGCTTCACCGGACTCGCGTATTTCCAGTCCCTCACCAACACACACGATCGGCGTCAGTTCGTTTGCGATGGCTATCTTTGTCTTGGCATTAACCAACGCGTCAGATTCGGAATGATTTTCCCTGCGCTCGCTGTGCCCCGTCAGTACAAATGTGCAGCCGAGTTTGGCCAACATGCTGGCCGAGATGTCACCCGTATGGGCACCCTTGTCAAATGGGGAGAGATCTTGGGCGCCATAGCGAATGTCGTACTTGTCTCCCTCGATTAGCGTCTGAACAGAGCGCAAATCTGTAAAAGGCGGGATGACAGCGACGTCAACGGCTTCGAAGTCTGCTTCATTGAGGGCAAAAGCCAGCTTCTGAACCAACGCTATGGCCTCGAAATGATTGACGTTCATTTTCCAGTTGCCAGCCATCAGGGGCATGCGGACCGGTTTCTTGGGCTTGGGGGGCATGGGATTTGCTTTTGAACCGCTCATTATTGTCCTTTCAAGACAGCTAGACCTGGCAATGACTTGCCTTCAAGGAATTCGAGGCTGGCTCCCCCACCGGTACTAATGTGGTCAAACTTAGTCTCATCGACATCGAGCACTCGGACCGCCGCCGCGGAGTCGCCTCCGCCAATCACGGTGTAGGCGCTGCTTTCGGCCATTGCATGCGCGATAGCAAGTGTTCCTCCGGCAAACGGTTCCATTTCAAAAACTCCCATGGGTCCGTTCCACACGACCGTGGCGGATCCAGCGATTACACCAGCGTATTCCTCACGCGTGAGGGGACCAATATCAAGCCCCATCCAATCGGCCGGAATAGAGTCGGCAGAAACTATCTGAGTCTTTGCATTCGCGTCAAAGCTCTCTGCCACAACGAAATCAACGGGGAGCAGGAGCCGTACTCCCAACTCAATTGCCTCCGCCATGAATGAGCGCACGTCCTCAACGAAATCTGGCTGTTGTAGAGACTGCCCAACCTCTTTGCCTTGCGCAAGCAAGAATGTGTAGGCCATGCCTCCACCGATCAGCAGATTATCGACCCTTGGGAGTAGCGATTCAATTACTCCCAGTTTGTCTCCCACCTTGCTGCCACCCAAGATAACGGTCAATGGTCGAGCAGGATCAGTGAGAATCGCGGCGAATACGTCAGACTCACTTTGCACCAAGAGCCCTGCTGCTGAAGGCACTAACTCCGCAATTTCCGTGACAGACGCTTGGGCTCGATGCACGACCCCAAATCCATCAGAAACGAAGAATTCAGCCCACTGAGCCCACTCTCGAGCAAGGGTCTCACGCTCCGAAGGGTCTTTGCTGGTCTCCCTAGGGTCGAACCGAACGTTTTCCAACAAAGTAACTGAATTTGTTGGTGTCTCCGCCACTCGTTGAGAAACCTCGGCAGCGTCACGCGAAACCACGAAATTTACGGGGCGCCCTAGTAGCTCGGCGAGTCTCTCAGCAACGGGAGCCAGCGACAGTGCGTCGACGACCTGACCTTTGGGTCTGCCAAGGTGCGCAAGTATGACCACCTTGGCGGAACGGGACAGTAAATATTCGATTGTCGGTAGCGCCGCACGGATTCGCAGGTCATCAGTGATGACTCCCTGCGAATCGAGTGGAACATTGAAGTCACACCGAAGGGCAACCGTCGCATTATCCAACGTGAGGTCAGAGAGGGTTCTCACGATCAGAGTTTTGCGCCAACGAAATTGACAAGGTCAACGAGGCGATTGCTGTAACCCCATTCGTTGTCGTACCAACCCAAAACCTTCACCATGTTGCCACTTGCGTTGGTCAAGGACGAATCAAAAATGCAGGATGCAGGGTCAGTAACAATGTCAGTCGAAACGATGGGGTCTTCGGTGTACACGAGTATTCCCTTGAGAGGCCCCTCGGCAGCCGCCTTGACCACCGCATTGACTTCTTCCTTGGTCGCGGCTGTCTTGAGTTCAACCGTGAGGTCAGTCGCCGATCCTGTTGGCACAGGGACCCGCATGGCATAGCCGTCCAACTTGCCTTTGAGGTGTGGCAGAACGAGTCCTATTGCCTTAGCTGCCCCTGTGCTGGTGGGGATCATGTTGAGCGCCGCAGCGCGTGCTCTGCGCAGATCGCTGTGCGGGAAGTCAAGAATGCTCTGGTCATTCGTGTAAGCATGAATCGTTGTCATCAAACCACGCTCAATGCCAAAGGCGTCATCGATCGCCTTCGCCATTGGCGCAAGACAGTTTGTGGTGCACGATGCGTTAGAAATAATATTGTCCGTTGCAGGGTTGTATTTGTCCTCATTGACACCCATGACAATTGTGATGTCTTCGCCTTTTGCGGGTGCGGAGATAATCACTTTTTTCGCACCAGCCTCAAGATGCTTCTTAGCGGCGGCGGCGTCAGTGAAGTAACCGGTTGATTCAACCACGATCTCTGCACCAATTTTGCCCCATGGCAGATCTGCTGGATCACGTTCGGCGAAAACAGGGATACGAACACCGTCAACAACGATCGCACCGTCCTCGGCGGTCACGGGAACACCAAGGCGACCGAGGATGCTGTCATATTTCAGCAGGTGAGCAAGAGTCTTTGTGTCAGTGAGATCGTTAATCCCGACTATCTCAATTGCCGCACCGCTTTCCCGTATTGCTCGAAAAAAGTTGCGTCCAATGCGACCGAAACCATTAATACCGACCTTCACGGTGACTCTCCAAATCTCTGAGTGATGATGTAAACGCTTGCAATCTACAACCCCTGTGGCGTAGACCACAAAGATTACTCCGCTCTCGTTACCAATATGTTACGGGGCATCTACCCCCCGTCTCTAGCGCAACCGTCACTATTCGACGGATTCAGACTCCAAAACTGCAGATTCGGTATCAGGGATACCGAGTTCACCCGCGCGCTTATCAGCGAGCGCCAGGAGGCGACGAATGCGACCAGCAATTGCATCTTTGGTCATGGGTGGGTCGCTAAGCGCACCAAGCTCTTCCAAACTTGCTTGTTGGTGCTCCATTCTCAACCGGCCTGCCACGACAAGGTGGTCTGGCACATCAGCACCTAGGATCTCCAGCGCCCGCTGAACCCTGGCTCCCGCGGCAACAGCCGCTCGAGCCGACCGACGCAGATTCGCGTCATCGAAATTTGCCAGTCTATTTGCTGTGGCCCGAACTTCGCGGCGCATGCGACGCTCTTCCCATGCCATCATTGAATCGTGAGCACCCAATTTGGTCAACATGGCCCCGATGGCATCGCCGTCTCGGATGACGACCCGATCGACCCCTCGGACTTCACGGGATTTCGCTGCTAGCCCTAACCTGCGCGCCGCACCAACGAGCGCCAATGCCGCTTCCGGACCTGGACACGTTATTTCCAGCGATGATGAGCGCCCCGGTTCCGTTAATGATCCATGTGCTAAAAAGGCGGCGCGCCAGGCAGAAACACAATCACACAAGGCACCCGCAACTATCGCGGGTGGCAAACCTCGAACAGGGCGTCCGCTGGCATCGACCACGCCGGTCTGGCGAGCGAGTTGCTCTCCCCCATTGACCACTCGAACCAAATAGCGTGTTCCCTTCTTAATCCCCGTGCCCTGAACAAGCGCAATATCGCTTTCATGACCGTAGATATCAAAAATATCTTTGCGCAACCTCCGGGCGGCCGCTCCCGTGTCAAGATCAGCCTCAACCACAATTTGACGGTTGACGAGGTGCAGTCCGCTCGCAAAGCGCAACATGGTCGAAACCTCAGCCTTTCGGCAGCATGCTTTGGTGACTTCAACGCGACTGAGTTCGTCCTTTACCGCGGCGGTCATTGCCATGTAGTGCCTCGTTTCATAGTCATTACTGTATCGAAAACCTGCGCAAGTAACCGTGGGTCATGTGTTTCACCCTCACCCGCAACCTCTCTCCAGAGCACACTCATGCCCAGCCCTTGCGCAATTGATTCAAATTCTTCAGCATCTGGGATGCTGTTCGGGTCAGCGATAACAAGGTCCAGATCTATCTCGGGAAATAATTCAGACCATGAAACTAAATAGTCCTTGGCCTCGAAGCCAGTCGTCTCCCCCAATTGCGGCTCTAAATTGATCAGCAGCACCTTTAAAGTTGGACTGGTACTGACGGCCCGAAAGATACTCGGGACCAACAGGGGTGGCACCACGGAAGTAAACCATGAACCCGGGCCGAAAATCAGTACATCAGATTTCATGATGGCTTCGATCGCCTCCGCACACTCACGTGGATTCGGTGGATTTATGGCAACGGACTTAACCCTCCCGTTCGTGCTGGCCACGGCCACTTGTCCTGTGACAGTCTTCACGAGGTTTTCAGCTGAATCGAAACTCCAGCCAATTTCAGCTTGAATTTCTATTGGTTCTTCACTGCATGGCAAGACCGTGCCATCAATATTCAATAATTGACCCAAAATCCGCAACCCCTGAACCGGTGAGTAACCGCTACTCCATATTGCAGTCAGCAGAATATTCCCAGCCACATGTCCAGCCAGTCCCGATTCAATACTGTTTGGGAATCGATATTGGAGCAAATCCTCCCATGTCATTAGGGGACCAAGTTCTATTTCACGTTCCATTGCCCGCTGGATATTCGGTGACAATGCCGCAAGCGCCATGCGTAAATCACCGGGAGGCACTATGGGGAATTCATTGCGCAATCTACCGCTGGAGCCGCCATCGTCTGAGACTCCAACGATCGCGGTTATTTCCACATGATTCTCAGGATGCTTGTGCTTGCAAATGCTCAGTGCCCGCAAGGTTGCCGACAGTCCATGCCCTCCACCAAATGCTACGAAGCTAGTTGCAGTCTCTACTGCCATCACTCGCGCCCAAGGTCTCGGTGAAAGACAGCCGTATCGAGCCCCACCCCTCGGAGTCGCTCAGCGAGAGCCTCGGTCATGGCAACACTTCGATGCTTGCCACCGGTACAACCGATAGCAACTGTTACAAGCCTTTTTCCCTCACGCAAGTAGCCTTCACGCATGGTAGCCAAAAGGTCTTCAAAATGGTCGAGAAATGATGATGCACCTGGTCGCTCCAAAACACTCTCTGAGACGGCCAGATCCTGACCTGTCAACGGTCTCAGCTGTTCATCCCAATAGGGGTTTGGCAAGAAGCGGACATCAGCCACCATATCCGCATCGACCGGGATGCCATATTTGAATCCAAAGGACAATACCGTGATATGAAACTTAGGGTTAGAATCCAAACTAAATGCAGCTTCAATGCGTCTGCGCAAGTCGTGAACATTCAGCGATGTCGTATCAATGACTTGATCGGCCACCCCACGGATATCTTGTAACAGCTCTCGCTCTCGAGCGAGTCCATCAATTATTCGTTGCTCTCCCTGCAACGGGTGGGGCCGCCTTGAGGACTCAAACCTGCGAACGAGACTCTCATCAGTGGCCTCGAGGAAAATGATGTTGATGCGAGTATTACCCGATGCAACTTCAGCCAATGATTGACTCAATTGCGCAAAGAATGATCTTCCGCGAGTATCGACTACAACCGCCATCCGCTTGACGTCTGCACTTCGCCGTGCAAGATCGATGGCATCAGACATTAAAGTCGGTGGCAGGTTGTCGATGACGAACCAGCCCAAGTCCTCCAGAGCTCGAGCAGCGGTCGTTCGACCAGCACCGCTCATCCCTGTGAGGACGGTAAGTTCAAACACTGGATCATCCACTAGCAAATTCCCTTATTCATTCAAACCGGATTATTCACATACTCTGGCTGGGGCCGTGCTAACAAAATACCTGATACGTCAAGCATCCACCTCGGAGGAATTAGGTGTTATTAAAAATGCCGCAATCACTTCCGCGAGATTTGGTCCGATTCCTGGGACGGCCTTGATTTGATCCAGAGACGCCTGCCTTAGGTTTTTGACTGACCCAAACTCTTGAATCAGGGCTTGCTTCCGGATGGGACCAAGCCCTGGGATGGAATCGAGCTCGCTCAGAATTGCCCTCTTTCCACGCTTTGATCGATGAAATGAAATGGCCACTCGATGAGATTCATCGCGCACTCGTTGCAAAAGGTGTAGCGCGGGATTATTCCTTGGAAGAATGAGAGGTTCCCTTTCGCCCGATTTCCATACCTCTTCCATTCGTTTGGCCAGACCCACGACGGGGATATCGACACCCAATTCATTCAATGCACGTTGAGCTGCCTCAACCTGCCCCTTTGCGCCATCGATTACAAGCAAACTTGGTTGATAGGCAAAGCGCTTGTCGTCTGCAGAGTCGGGGCGTATCTTGAATCGACGCGATACAACTTCATAAACTGCCGATAAATCATCTTTTTGCTCACCTTTGATGATGAAAGTGCGGTAGTCCTTCTTCTTTGGGATTGCATCTTCAAAGACCACCAATGAACCAACGGTGTCCGTCCCTTGAAGCGTGGAAATGTCGATGCACTCAATTCTGAGTGGCGGTTCAGGAAGCCGAAGGAGCTCTTGCAATGAATTCAAGGCTTGAGTTCGCACGGTGATATCAGCTGATTGCTCAATGAGGTGCTTTTCAAGTGCGCGCTCGGCATTGTCAGAAGCAGTCTGCATCAGGGTCCGTTTGTCTCCCCGCTGCGGAACCCTGATGTCGACTATTGACCCTCGAATTTGGCTGAGCCACTTCGCAGAAACCTCAATATTATCGGGAACGTGTGAAACCAAAATCTCACGAGGTACGCCGCTTTCAGCAACATCCGTGTAGAACCGAGTTAGAATTCGCTCAACATAACCCGCATCATCGAGGTCCTCCAGCCGCTCCAGAGCAAAAAACCTCTCTCCACTGATTCGGCCTTTCCTCACGTGAAAGACTTGCACTCCGACGTCAAGTTCTTTCATGGCAATTCCAAAAAAGTCTGCGTCTGTGTCATCGTCGAGGACTATCGCATTGCGCTCAAGTACTTTCTCCATTGCCATTGCACGGTCTCTCCACTTAGCCGCCGCCTCATAATCTTGAGACTCGGCAGCCTCAGCCATCTTTTTTTGGACGGCAGCTAAAAAGCTCTTGGAATTGCCGTTGAGAAACTTGATCATGTCCTGCACGAGCTGGGAGTAGTCCTCGGCGTCAATTTTTCCCACACATGGAGCACTACATTTTTCAATATAGCCGAGTAAACAGGCTCTCTGCGTACGTTTGGCCTGCTTGAACACACCATCTCGGCAGGAGCGAATGGGAAAGACTTTGATCAATTCCTCGAGCGTCGACTTCACTGCCCACGCATGAGCATACGGGCCGAAATATCGAGTTCCCTTTCGTTTGGCCTCGCGGACTACTGACACCCGCGGAAACTCTTCACCCACCGTGATGGCCAAATATGGATATGACTTATCGTCACGGAACCGGACATTGAACCGAGGTGAATACTCCTTGATCCACGAGTATTCGAGAACTAATGCCTCAACTTCGCTACCGACCACCATCCAATCGACAGAATTAGCGGTGGTGACCATCCGTTGGGTCCTTGAATGCAAGGCTGCAAAATCTTGAAAATATGAATTCAGGCGAGACCTTAAGTTCTTGGCCTTGCCAACATAGACCACGCGACCCTCGGGATCACGGAATCGATACACACCAGGCTGCGTTGGGATGCTCCCCGTGGCGGGTCTATATGAACTTGGATCACTCATGGGAATACATCATTTGGACCTGTGTTTATCGGCCTCTAGCCGAATGTCACAGTGTCCCCATCTACTTTGTAAGCGGCGCCAGCAAGCCCAGATGATGCAGGACCGGCAATAACGGAACCATCTTCGGCAGAAAATTTTGATCCATGGCAAGGACAGATAATCACATTGTCTGCGACGTCAGAAACCAGACAACCCGCATGAGGGCAAATCGCCGTGAAGGCCTTTACATCTCCCGACGACGGCTGAGTCACAACAACGGGCGGATCCGCAACCACTACACCGCCACCCACGGCAACAGTGCTCAACGGAATTGAGGCTGTTGCACTTGCCTCCTTGGCTCCTTCCTCGGCTGCGGCGCAACCTGCCAAGGCAGAACCTCCGGCAACAACACCGCCAGCAATTACACCCGCTTTAAGGACATCCCGACGTTCGATTCCCTGATTCAAGCTATTGGACATGACCATCCTTCCCGTAGTCTGGAATGTGCACTCACACTAACTCTAACTTTCGCAAAAATCTTGCCGTGTGACTTGCTACGTTCTCTGCGACAAGAAGGGGCGGGCCCTGTGCTACCACGTTTCCACCGCCGGAGCCGCCCTCAGGCCCCATGTCAATAATCCAGTCTGCGGATTTGATCACATCAAGATTATGTTCAATGACGACCACGGTATTTCCTTTGTCCACCAAACTTTGAAGGACTAACAAGAGTTTACGGATGTCCTCAAAATGAAGTCCAGTCGTGGGCTCATCGAGAACATAAATAGTGCGGCCCGTGGAACGTTTTTGCAATTCGGCAGAAAGCTTCACGCGTTGTGCCTCTCCTCCGGAGAGTGTGGGGGCTGACTGTCCCATTCGTACATAGCCCAACCCGACCTCAACAAGAGTCTTAAGGTGTCGCGCAATGGGTGGAATTGCTGCAAAAAATTCACTGGCCTCTTCGATTGGCATATCGAGAACCTCAGCAATGGTTTTGCCTTTATAGTGCACCTCGAGAGTTTCCCTGTTGTATCTGGAACCATGACAAACCTCACAGGGAACATAGACGTCCGGCAAAAAGTTCATCTCGATTTTCAGTGTTCCGTCTCCACTGCAAGATTCACAGCGACCGCCTTTCACATTGAAGCTAAAACGCCCGGGAAGGTAGCCTCTGATTTTTGCCTCTGGCGTTTCAGCAAAAAGCTTTCGAATATTGTCAAAGACTCCCGTGTACGTTGCGGGGTTACTACGCGGTGTTCGCCCAATTGGGCTTTGGTCAACGTGAACAACTTTGTCGACTTGATCGAGTCCGGTGACACGGGTGTGTTTTCCGGGGACCACCGAGGCACCATTTAATTCTCGGGACAACACAGAGAGCAGGACATCATTAACCAAAGT
The DNA here is from genome assembly GCA_023253325.1 of Candidatus Nanopelagicales bacterium. Classification (GTDB taxonomy): domain Bacteria; phylum Actinomycetota; class Actinomycetes; order S36-B12; family S36-B12; genus UBA4592. Next base: position 12,705 of record JALRGY010000017.1, read on the forward strand.
CGATTTACCTGATCCGCTCACGCCCGAAACGACCACAAAGTTCCCCAACGGGAAATCCACATCTACATTCTGCAAATTGTGTTCGCGGGCACCACGAACACCAATCCAGCCACGCTCTTGGGTACGTCGGTTCTCAGGAATGGCGATCTTGCGACGGCCTGAGATATATCCGCCAGTGATGGATTGTTTATTCTTTAATAGATCTTTCAACGTGCCACTGACTAAAACTTCTCCACCGTGTTCGCCGGCCCCTGGACCGATATCAACGATCCAGTCAGCTGTACGAATTGTGTCTTCATCATGTTCCACAACAATGAGAGTGTTCCCAAGATCCCTTAGGCGCAATAACGTCTCGATGAGCCTCTCGTTGTCTCTTTGGTGGAGACCTATGCTCGGCTCATCCAGTACATAGAGGACTCCAGTGAGTCCAGATCCAATTTGTGTTGCCAATCGGATTCGCTGGGCCTCTCCCCCTGCCAGTGTCCCTGCGGCACGATCAAGGGACAAATAATGCAAACCGACGTCCACGAGGAACTGGAGCCTCTCATTGACCTCTTTCAGTACGCGCGACGCAATTGCGGCGTCACGCTCAGATAGTTCCAACTCCGCCAGGAGTTCTCTTGCAGCGCTAATGGGCAACCCAGCAATCTCAGCTATTGAGTGATCAGAAATCGTCACAGCGAGCGTTAATGGCTTCAGTCGTGACCCTCCGCAGGAAGTACACGGAACTTCGCGCATGAATCCTTCAAAGCGCTCCCGCGAGGAATCGGAGTCCGCTTCGGCATGTCGGCGCTTGATAAAATTGATTACGCCTTCGTAGGTTGTGTAATAAGAACGTTGGCGTCCATATCGGTTCTTGTACCGCACATGGAGTTCGGTGTCTGTTCCATAAAGAATCGCTTTCCGAGCCTTGGCACTCAACGCCGACCAGGGAGTTTCCATATCGATACCGGATTCCTCGGATACCGATGTGAGAAGTCGTGAAAAATATTCGCTGACCGTACCCCGGGACCAAGGCGCAATAACTCCTTCGCTCAAACTCAGGCTGGGATCAGGAATTACCAATTCCTCATCAACTTCCCGCATCACTCCTAAACCCGAGCAAGCCACGCACGCTCCAAATGGTGAGTTGAATGAGAATGAACGCGGTTCTAGTTCGTCGAATGAGAGTCCGTCTCTGGCACATGCCAAATGTTCACTCAGAACAAGTTCTCTGTCGGGTGATTCTGAATCTCGATCAACAAAATCAAGAACGACATTTCCGTGTCCAAGACCCAAAGCAGTTTCAACGGAATCGGTCATTCGCTGCCGGGATTCAGGATTGACGGTTAGTCGGTCAACTACAACTTCAATGGTGTGCTTGTCCTGCTTTTTAAGTTTCGGAATAGCATCAAATGTGTAGGTGGAACCATCAACTCGGACGCGCGAGTATCCGTCAATCTGTAGCTGCTTGAACACATCGAGGTACTCTCCCTTGCGTTCCCTCACTATGGGTGCCAAGACCTGGAACTTCGTTTTAGCGGGAAGCGCCAGAATTTGATCAACAATCTGCTGGGGACTCTGACGAGCGATGGGATCCCCACACTCAGGACAATGGGGCTTTCCAATGCGTGCATAGAGAAGGCGCAAGTAGTCATAAACCTCGGTGATAGTGCCCACCGTCGACCGCGGATTGCGCGATGTTGACTTCTGATCGATGGAGACCGCTGGCGATAGCCCTTCAATGAAATCAACATCTGGCTTGTCCATCTGACCCAAGAACTGTCGTGCATAAGCCGAAAGGCTTTCCACATAGCGACGCTGTCCTTCAGCGAAAATGGTGTCGAATGCCAAACTCGATTTGCCTGAACCTGACAGACCAGTGAACACGATGAGCGCATTACGCGGTAAATCTAGCGAGACGTCTTTCAAGTTATGTTCTCGAGCGCCACGAATGACAAGACGTTCCACAGACTTCCCTTCACAAGGTGGCGATGAGCAGAGTCCCTAGTTTCCCACAATAGGCCGCTTTCACCTGTTGGAATGGTTGCCGCAAATTATGCCATCAGAGAATATGATCGGGTTATGTATTCAGGTGACGTTCATGTCGGTGGAAATGCACAGGTCCGCGAACTGCCGAACCTCATCGTCAGCAAATTGGCCGTTGGCCCCTATGAAAACAACAGTTACCTCCTGAGGTGTCGCAATACGGGAGCGCAACTTCTCATTGATGCTGCGGCAGAACCAGACCGTCTCAAGCACTTAATTGGACCCGATGGTCTCACCGCCGTCGTCACAACGCATGCCCACGGCGATCATTGGCAGGCGTTGGCGGCGGTCGTCCAGGAAACTGGGTGTCGGTCCTATGCCCCGGTCGAGGACATGAATGCGATACACGGGCCGGTCACCGACGCAATGATGGATGGACAATTTATCCGCTGGGGCGACTGTGAATTGGAAGTTCTCACAGTGGGTGGCCACACGGCCGGGTGCAGCCTGTTGGTCTATCGCGATCCCATGGGACATGAACATTTATTCTCAGGTGATGCCCTTTTCCCGGGCGGAGTTGGAAAAACGACGACACCGCAAGACTTTGATACCTTGTTAACCGGCGTCACATTGAAAGTGTTCGATCAATTATCTGACCTCACCTGGGTCTACCCAGGGCATGGAAACGACACCACCATTGGACGCGAGCGCCCTCATATCCCGGAATGGAAACAAAGAGGCTGGTAATCAGTCATCATCCGGGTCTTGATCTGTGATCCGTCCCGCGTGCCCAACCGCCGTTGGGTCGATTCGCACCTTGATTGCTGAACCGACAACCACGGCGATCAAGACAACTGCGATGAAAATCAAACTGACGTTCGTTGGAATCTTAGGAACGGTATCCGTGACTTCATGGAAATAAGTGAAGAGCAACTTGAAGCCGATAAAGATCAAGATGACCGAGAGCCCCAAGGACAGATAAATGAGCTTGTCAAGCAGCCCTTTGAGCAAAAAGTAGAGGGCTCTAAGTCCCAAGAGTGCAAAGGCATTGGCGGCGAAGACCAGGTACGGCTCCTGCGTAACGCCGAAAGTGGCCGGAATGGAATCGAGTGCAAATAAGATATCTGTGGATCCAATCGCGAACATCACAAGTAAGAGCGGTGTGGCCATTTTCTTGCCATTTGTAATTATGAACAGTTTGGTGCCTTCGTAGTGGTCTGAAATGGGAACCCGCTTCTTCACCATTCGGACCATGAAATTGTCCTGTGGGTCCGGATCCTCTTTTCGATGCCGCGCCAACTGAACACCTGTCCAGATGAGAATCGCGCCGAAAACTACAAACGTAAAACTGAATGCCGCAAGAGCTGCAGCGCCCACTGCAATGAATACGGCTCGTAAAACAAGCGCAAGCGCTACTCCGACTAGGAGTACGCGTTGGTGGAGATTATTTGGCACCGCGAATTGCGTCAGAATGATGATGAAGACGAATAAATTGTCAACGCTGAGAGATTTCTCAACTAAATAGGCAGCGAAGTATTCAGAACCCATTTGATTGCCCTGCCAAGACCAGATGAACACCCCAAATGCGATCGCAATAGCGATATAGAAAATGGTGGAAAGCAACGCCTCGCGAAACTTGACATCGTGCGGCTTTCGAGTGATCGCGAGAAAATCGGCGAGCATCAAAATGACGATCCCGCCAATTGTGACCGCCCAGAGACTGAGAGATACTTCCATCAGATTGGACACCTGCTACTTTCCGTTGTTCCAAAGATACACGCCCGCATCAGCCCGAGCCTGCTTCCTGCATTCCCCGCAACTCACGCTTTAAATCTGAGATTTCATCTCTCAATCGGGCCGCTAATTCGAACTGAAGTTCACTCGCTGCAAGATGCATTTGCTCGGTCAACTCACCAATCAGCGTGACCAACTCCACTCCAGCCGCCGATCCATTGGATCTACCGGACTTAGTTGCCTTTCCCTTAACTTGAGACGCTGCGAGAAGTTGTTGAGTATCGGCATCCTCGCGGGCCAATAGGTCGGTGATGTCGGCGATTTTTTTGCGTAACGGTTGAGGGTCCACTCCATGTGCATCGTTGTACGCGATTTGCTTGGCCCGCCGCCGATTGGTCTCATCGATCGCCTTGGCCATGGAAGGCGTGATTTTGTCAGCGTACATGTGAACCTGCCCGTTGACATTTCGAGCCGCCCGCCCGATTGTTTGGATCAGCGATGTCCCAGACCTCAGAAAGCCCTCTTTGTCGGCATCCAGAATCGCAACCAGCGATACTTCAGGGAGATCGAGCCCCTCGCGCAACAAATTGATACCAACAAGTACGTCAAAGACCCCCATGCGCAACTCACGAAGCAACTCAACCCTGCGCAAAGTGTCAACTTCAGAATGCAGGTATTCAACTCGGATGCCGTGCTCAACTAGGTAGTCGGTCAGGTCCTCCGACATACGTTTGGTCAGCGTGGTGACTAGCACTCTTTCATTCTTTGCCGTGCGGACCTTGATCTCATGGATGAGATCATCTACTTGACCTTTGGTCGGCTTAATCACGACTTCGGGATCCACCAGTCCCGTCGGGCGAATGACTTGCTCGATTACATCGCCCCCAACCGCCGTCAGCTCGTAGGGACCAGGAGTTGCCGAGAGATAGACCGCCTGACCAATGCGTTCCTCAAATTCGGGCCAGCGCAATGGTCTGTTATCCAGAGCACTTGGCAGCCGAAAACCATGCTCCACCAAGGTTCGCTTACGACTGGCATCTCCCTCGAACATAGCGCCGATCTGAGGAACGCTAACGTGTGATTCATCAATCACCACAAGGTAATCCTCCGGGAAATAGTCGATGAGGCAGTTGGGTGCACTTCCCGGCTCCCGCCCATCAAAATAGCGACTGTAATTTTCAATTCCTGAACAGAAGCCAACCTGCTGCATCATCTCTATGTCAAAAGTCGTTCGCATCTTCAGCCGCTGCGCCTCCAATAATTTCCCCTGAGCCTCGAGTTCGGGAACACGCAGCTCAAGTTCCTGCTGAATCTCACCAATTGCTCGTGATATCCGTTCCGGCCCAGCGACGTAATGCGATGCTGGGAAGATATACATCTCCTCATCTTCCGTCAGTATCTCGCCAGTGAGCGGGTGGAGCGTCATCATGCGTTCGATTTCATCACCAAACATTTCGATGCGCACTGGATTCTCTTCATAGACTGGGAAAACCTCTATCGTGTCGCCACGTACTCTAAATGTTCCACGACTGAACGCAATATCGTTGCGAGCGTATTGAATGCCCACGAGGGCACGCAGAATCCCATCGCGCGGATATTCCTCTCCGACACGCAATCGAAGCATGCGATCCACGTATTCCTGCGGGGTTCCCAGACCGTAAATGGCCGACACTGTAGCTACCACAAGTACATCGCGACGAGTTAACAAACTATTCGTGGCCGAATGTCGAAGCCTCTCCACTTCTTCATTCACACTTGAGTCTTTCTCGATGAAAGTATCCGTCTGTGGAACATACGCTTCAGGCTGGTAATAGTCGTAATACGATACAAAATATTCCACAGCATTATTGGGCAGGAGTTCCTTGAATTCAGTTGCCAACTGTGCTGCCAGCGTTTTATTCGGGGCCATGACCAAAGTTGGCCGTTGTAATTTCTCCACCAGCCAGGCCGTTGTGGCGCTCTTGCCTGTTCCCGTGGCACCAAGCAAGACAGAATGCTTCTCACCTGAATTGATGCGTTCGACCAACGCATCAATCGCTGCTGGTTGGTCTCCCGATGGTTTGAAGTCCGAGACAACTTCAAATGGGGCTACCGTGCGCTGTAGGTCGGTTACTGGACGCGTCACGGGCTAAGACTACGTGTACGGCCCTGAGCTGCTTGCTCAATGATTCGCTTCCATGCAGAATCGCATCGTTCTATCAATTCCGCACGCGTGCCGTCGTTGGGAATCACTAAATCGGCAGCATCCAGTCGGGCAGTTCGTGAGGTTTGACGTTTGATTCGATTCATCACATCGGACTCATTGAGACCACGTAAGTCGACGAGGCGTGCAATTTGATTTTCCACACTAGTATCAATCACCACGATAAAGTCACACAAATCTTGGGATTTAGTTTCAACCAGTAGGGGCATGTCGTAGACCACTATTCGATCAGCAGGGATTTGAGCGATTAGTTCTTGGGCTCGCTCACGGATCTTCGAATGCATAATCTCGTTAAGTTTCGCCGTGTTTACCTCTGTGGCAAAAGCACGCTCGGCTAATAGTGCGCGATTTAAATTCCCGCTAGAGTCCAAGATGTCCGCACCAAAATTCTCTTGCAGAACAAGCAGTTCCGGTGAACCAAGACTCGTCAGGGTGCGAGCGATTTCATCCGCATCAACGACAACGGCGCCATGCTCTTGAAAGCATGACGCCACTGTCGATTTACCCGAACCAATTCCGCCGGTTAAACCGACAACAAAAGGCATTGGTGATTAGTCGTTGTTCAACTTATCGCGCAGTTCCTGAAGCGCGCTGTCCGTGGAGAGAGTTCCCTCGGCATCCTCACTACCTGACGCCGATGAATAGGAGTTTGCATCGCCAGCCTCCACTGCCGCCGCTTGGTCTGCTTCTTTAGCCTCAGACATCTGCTTACGGTGCGCTTCCCAACGAGCATGCGCATCCGCGTATTCCTTCTCCCACTCGGAGCGCTGCTCTTCGAAGCCGGCCTTCCATTCGCCGGTCTCGGGATCAAATCCTTCAGGGCCCGTGTAATTACCAGCTTCATCGAAAGCTGGTGCCATGCCGTACAAGTAAGGATCAAATTCCTCAACGGCCTGCGCATCTGAGGAATCATTTGCCTGCTTGAGTGACAGAGAAATCCGTCGACGTTCGAGATCAATGTCAATGACCTTGACATAAATATCATCATTGACCTGAACGATCTGCTCAGGCATTTCAATATGACGCTCAGCAAGCTCCGAGATGTGTACCAAGCCTTCGATGCCTTCATCGACACGCACGAATGCTCCGAAAGGTACGAGTTTAGTGACCTTACCCGGAACGACCTGGCTGATACCGTGTGTTCGAGCGAAATGTTGCCATGGGTCCTCTTGAGTGGACTTAAGCGACAAGGAGACACGTTCGCGGTCCATGTCAACCTCAAGAACCTCGACGGTAACTTCCATGCCAACTTCGACGACCTCAGATGGATGATCAATGTGCTTCCATGACAGCTCCGAAACGTGGACGAGACCGTCAACGCCGCCGAGATCCACGAACGCACCAAAATTCACAATGCTTGAGACAACGCCCTTACGAATCTGTCCCTTTTGCAACTGGTTCAAGAATGTCTGTCGAACCTGACTCTGCGTCTTCTCAAGATATGAACGACGGGAAAGAACAACGTTGTTGCGGTTCTTGTCGAGTTCAATGATCTTGGCTTCGAGAACCTTGCCAACATAAGGCTGCAGGTCTCGAACACGTCGCATTTCCACCAACGATGCGGGCAGGAACCCACGAAGACCAATATCAACGATCAAACCACCCTTGACGACCTCAATGACCATGCCCTCAACGACGCCATCTTCCTCTTTGATTTTCTCGATGGTGCCCCATGCCCGCTCATACTGGGCCCGCTTCTTGGACAGGATCAGACGTCCTTCTTTGTCTTCCTTTGTCAGAACTAATGCCTCGACCGTATCGCCCACGGAAACGACCTCACCTGGGTCGACGTCGTGCTTTATGGAGAGCTCACGGGATGGGATAACGCCCTCGGTTTTGTAACCGATGTCAAGAAGAACCTCATCGCGGTCAACTTTGACCACGATGCCTTCAACGACGTCGCCGTCATTGAAATATTTGATGGTTGCATCAATCGCGGCCAAGAAATCCTCGGCGGTGCCGATATCGTTAATTGCAACCTGAGTAGTAGTTGTTGTCGATGTCATGGAGAAATGTGCTCCGGTGGATAGATGTTATGGATGCTTCCCACCCCTTGCTGTGAGGAATTCTAGGTCTGATTCCCAAGGCGATAAGCCCTGTGAGCCTAACGGTTCACGAATTCTCAATGTGCAGCGGCATCCCAATTCGCCCCTGAGCCGATGTTGACATCCATCGGCACGGTCAATTCGACCGCGCCTTCCATTTCCCTGCGGACAAGTTCGCTTACGGGGGTCAACTCACCGGGCGCAATTTCCAGCACCAGTTCGTCGTGCACTTGCAATAGGAGCCTGCTGGTAAAACCCCCTCGGGTCAGCGCTGATTCGACGTTAAGCATCGCAATTTTGACAATATCCGCTGCACTTCCCTGGATAGGGGCATTCAATGCCATGCGCTCAGCGATTTCGCGTCGCTGCCGGTTCTCGCTGTTCAAATCTGGCAGGTGCCTCCTCCTGCCGAAAATTGTCTCCGTGTAATTGTTCTGGCGCGCCTCGTCGACCACTTTTCCGAGGTAATCACGAATGCCACCAAATCGACTGAAGTAGTCGTCCATCATAATTTTCGCGTCCGCGGCACTGATGTCCAACTGGTTCGCCAAACCATAGGGCGACAACCCATAAGCCAATCCATACGACATCGCTTTGACCTGCCGTCGCATTTCGGGTGTCACTTCTTCGACGTCAAAAACTTGACGTGCAACCGAATCATGAAGGTCCTCGCCACTCTTGAATGCTTCAATGAGAGCCTTGTCCTTAGACAGGTGGGCCATAATGCGAAGCTCGATTTGGCTGTAATCCGCGGTTAATAGGCATTCAAAATCTTTTCCAAAAACGAACGTAGCCCTGATCTCCCTCCCCTGTTCAGTACGAATTGGGATGTTTTGCAGATTCGGATCCGCTGACGACAGACGCCCCGTGGCTGCAACCGTCTGTCTGAAGGTGGTGTGAATGCGCGAATTTGAATCGGCGAGAGGAATGAGCGATTCGACAGTCTGACGCAATTTCGACTCTTCACGCCACGTGAGTATTTGTTCAAGTAATGGGTCAGAGGTTTTTGCGAATAGTTGTGCCAGGGCTTCGGCATCGGTTGTGTATCCCGTCTTAATCTTTTTTGTCTTGGGCAACCCCCGCTCAACGAATAAGACCTCCTGCAGTTGTTTTGGCGACCCAAAGTTGAATTCACGGCCAACGAGTTCAAAGCCCTTGTCTTCCGCAGCACGAATCCTTTGAGCAAAAGCGTGCGATAGAGCATTCAACCGCGGGATGTCCACAGCGATTCCAGCGTGCTCCATTTTTGCCAGTACCGTCTGCGTCGGGATTTCCATGGTGTGGAGCATCGGGAGCAAGTTCATGGCGTCTAACTTGCGCGTCAAAATGTGAGAGAGAGCTAATGTTGCCTGAGCCGCCATACCGACAATCGAGCCATCGGGCTCCCCGAGCAACGAAAGCTGTTCGGGTTCCTGTTCGACAGTGATGCCCAAGAATCTCTGCGCCACATCGGGCAATGAATACGACCTTTGACCGGGATCCACTAAATATGCGGCAAGGGCCGTGTCCATGGTCAGGCCACCAACCACCCGGTCGATGGCCTGCGTGCACCATTCAAAATCTTTCCCGTCATGAACAATTTTTTCAATTTGTGCATCAGCTAACCAGCCAAGTAGACGTTCGCACGACGTTTTATCGATTTCCACCATGGCGATGCACTTGACCGAATTGCAAACTGCAATGGACTCGATGCTTCCTGAACCCTGGGCAAAAACTCCGGTGATCGCAATGGCGACGGGGCCATCCAATTGCACAAGTTCATCAACGCTACGGACTATCTCGGTCACCAACATTGTGACGTCGGTACCTTCCTGCTCAGACTGCAATAACTTCGCTTCGCCTGAAGGAGCCTCGGCTCCAGGTACCGACACAATCCTGGGACGCAGGGCATTGAATTGCAACGTGTCGAATAGTTGATTCACCGGGCCTAATGCAAAATTTGGTCGCTCCAGTTGTTCAACACTGACATCAAGTTCCACATCGCGTATCAGTTCAGTTATCCGTCTATTCATGAGCACCTGAGGAAGATTGGCACGCAAGGATTCTCCAACCTTGCCCGCGATCTCATCGGCATGTTCAACAAGGGACGACAGGGAGCCATACGTGTTGAGCCATTTTTCTGCTGTTTTCTCTCCTACACCAGGGATCCCCGGCAGATTGTCACTTGGGTCTCCACGCAATGCCGCGAAGTCAGGATACTGGCCCGGAGTCAAGTGATATTTGTTGTCGAGTGATTCGGGTGTCATTCGAACGAGATCAGACACGCCCTTTCTGGGATACAGCACGGTGGTGGAATCGTTGATCAACGCGAATGAATCCCGATCCCCTGTCACAATCTCAACGGAATAGTCCTGAGCAGTTGCCTGAGTCGCCAGCGTAGCAATCAAGTCATCTGCCTCATAGCCTTCTTTTTGAATCATGGTGACCTGCATGGCGCCCAGGACTTCTTTGATTAACTCAACTTGGCCCTTAAATTCCTCAGGCGTCTTAGCTCTGCCTGCTTTGTAATCAGGAAATATGTCGGTGCGAAAACTTTTTCTCGATACATCGAATGCTACGGCGAAATGGCTCGGCGCATATTCCTTGAGCAAATTGATGAGCATTGAGGTGAAGCCGTACACCGCGTTAGTGGGCTGGCCAGTTGTCGTTGTGAAATTTTCGGGGGGCAGCGCGAAGAAGGCGCGATAGGCCATCGAATGTCCGTCGATTAACAGCAGGTTCTTCTCGGCCACATCGCGATACTAGGGCTAGGCTCCTGCACCATGGAAACGACAGACGCACTTCACGGTGAAAAGATCGACGTCACGGCCGAGATTCAAACCATCGGCATGGGAGCGCTCAGCGAAAAGATGGGCATGGAAATTACTGAGGCATTCGTCAACGGTGATGGACACGCCACTGTCACAGGGACCATGCCTGTTGAAGGCAACACCCAGCCCTACGGGCTCCTTCACGGTGGGGCAAGCGCCGTTCTCGCCGAAACTCTCGGATCTTTCGCCGCGGCCGTGA
>JALRGY010000180.1 GCA_023253325.1 Candidatus Nanopelagicales bacterium
TATTAGACCTAAAAGGATCGCCTCAAAAAAGGTCATTCTTCTTCGGCAAGCTCAAAAGGCAGGTATTCGTCGTAGGCACTGGCCAGCGCCTCTTCGTAGCTCAGGAAGGCGTCTTCAACCAACGCATAAGCCTGTTCAACTATCTGCTCAGCGCCCTCGCGCTTCGTCGCTGCGGCATCAAGGTGTCGCTCCAGTGCCCCTACCAATCGGCTAAGTGCTGCTGATACTTCCTCATGCATGCTCTTAAGTTAGCCCCAATTGGCTCAATACCCAAGTAGGCGGGCTGTGATGGCTACGTCAATTCGTGATAGATTGTGGCGCGTTCATCTTTGATGAGCACCACCTGTCCGGGTGGCGGAATGGCAGACGCGCTAGCTTGAGGTGCTAGTCCTCGCATAGAGGGTAGGGGTTCAAGTCCCCTTCCGGACACTCAATCAGAATCAAGTTGGCTCAACTAAGATTTGCCAAGTGAATCCCTCTTTCGACTCCGCACTCCTCTACGGTCTGGAACACGCTCGAAAACTCATTGAGGGCAAGCGAACTCTGGTTCTAACCGGAGCCGGAATCTCGACATCCTCGGGAATCCCCGACTACCGCGGTGCCGGTCGAGTCCAGAAACATCCGCTCACTTTTGATGAGTTCATGGGTTCCAAAGAGAACCAGGCTCGATACTGGGCACGCAGCTACGTTGGTTGGCACCGCATCGCCTCTGCCGAACCAAACCCTGGGCATCTAGCTCTAAGCGAAGCGGAACAACTATCCAAGATTTTTCACATTATCACTCAAAACGTTGATGGCCTGCACCAAAAGGCGGGATCAAAGAATGTGGTTGAGCTGCATGGTCGTTTAGATCGAGTCTTATGCACCGGCTGCGGCGACA
>JALRGY010000181.1:0-268 GCA_023253325.1 Candidatus Nanopelagicales bacterium
TGTGGTCAATTTGACCAACCGGCCAATTTCCGGTCATGTACAACCACACAAGCCGGTGGCACTTGTAGACTTTCTGGTCTACGGAAGTGACAATGTACCCATCGGGTCTTGTGCTTCCAGCAATGGCACCTTGGCGCGTTCCCGACTGTTTCAATCGACGGATAAAGTTTCCGGTTTTGGTGCAATAGTCGAGAACTTCTTTGAGTCTTGTTTGTGTAAGCATTCTAAGACTTTAACACAAATTGAAAGGGCATAAAAGTGACCGTCC
>JALRGY010000181.1:278-861 GCA_023253325.1 Candidatus Nanopelagicales bacterium
TGAATAAGGAGAAACCCTATGACTGTGACCGTCAAAGTTCTCGTTCCCGCCAAGACGGTGGAGAACACCCAAACCACCCAGTACACGGCGTCTGGGGTGACCACGATCATCGACAAGTTCACGGCGACCAATTACAGCGCCAGCGCAGCGACGATCTCGGTCAACCTCGTAACGTCCTCATTTTCGGCTGGCAACAACAACTTGATCACCAAGACCAAAACGCTCCAGCCTGCCGAGGTGTACACCTTCCCTGAACTCGTGGGGCAGGTGCTGGGCGCAGGTGATTTCATCTCGACGATTGCCGGGACCGCTAGCGCCATCAACATGCGAGTCAGTGGCCGCGAGGTGACCTGATGAACATGACCGTGACCTACGGCAAAGGCTTCGAGGTAGCCCAGCCACCGCAAGAAGTGTCGATGGAGCAAATGCTGGCATTGCAGGAGATAATGCTGAAAATGCCACAAGCACCCGGCATGGAAACCACGCATCATTTTGCTGGGGGCATGTACTGCCGCAAAATTGTGATCCCAAAAGACACGGTTGTTGTAAGCAAAGTTCACAAGACGGAGCATTTGTTTATTGG
>JALRGY010000182.1 GCA_023253325.1 Candidatus Nanopelagicales bacterium
ATTTTGATTTCTTGATTTCTTCTGAAATAAGAAATAAGTTATGTTTAATAATAGCAAAATCCATTTTTATTACTCCAATATTGGTTCAAGCAAAGCTACGTTGTCAGTATCTATAGTAAGTCTACAATTTTTAATCTTGATAGCACCTTTTGTGTGCGGATTATCAGGACTTTCTTTTGTTGACCATCCTACTCGGCAATCTACATGTGAAACATAATAAGTCTCACCTTTTGCCTTTAATACCCACATCGGAATATTGGGGTCTTCTAAATGTTTTTTGTTAAAATGAAATAACACTTCTTTGCATCGTAAATCAATCTATGACATGTTTAAGTTTCCTTTGTTTGTTTAATTTTAAGTTATATGGTGCCCCAAGAGAGATTTGAACTCCCGACCTACCGCTTACTAGGCGGTTGCTCTACCACTGAGCTATTAGGGCATATTTGGCGGTCTAGGTGGGACTCGAACCCACGATCAGCGATGTTAGGGCACCGCAGCATTAGCCGCTATGCTACAAGACCTTAGTATATTTATTATCTCTATTTTTGCCTATATGATAACCATCACATTGTAAGCATTTATAATTGGAGAACCAAACTCCATGTTTTTTAGTCATACTTTCTGCTGCTTTTGTTGCAGATTTTTTAGTATTATACATTACTTTGGGTTTTCCAGTAGATTGCGATATATGAGAGTTTTTATGAAAAAGACCCCAAGCATTTCTCGTAATAATAAAATTTATTACAAACCGTTTAAATGGTCCTTGATCTTTTATAACTAGTAAAATATTTTTTATCTTTATCATTTTCATATACCTTTTATTTGGTGCCCCTAGTCGGACT
>JALRGY010000183.1 GCA_023253325.1 Candidatus Nanopelagicales bacterium
CGAAGCGCTGGCGTCTGGTCGAAATCGTCGAGAAGGCCAAGTAGGCCCAGGAATATAAGGGACTAGGACATGATTCAGCAGGAATCCCGACTCAAGGTCGCCGACAACACCGGCGCCAAAGAGTTGCTCACCATTCGCGTGGTGGGTGGCTCGGGTCGTCGTTACGCCGGTCTCGGCGACGTGATTGTGGCAACCGTGAAAGACGCGATCCCCGGCGGCAACGTCAAGAAGGGTGAGGTCGTCAAGGCGGTTGTCGTTCGTACGGTGAAGAAGACTCGTCGCGCTGATGGCTCGTACATGAGAACGCTGCCGTGTTGATTAAGAACCAAGAGGGTGAGCCCCGTGGCACCCGCATCTTCGGCCCGGTGGGTCGTGAGCTGCGTGACAAGCGCTACATGAAAATCATCTCCCTCGCACCGGAGGTGTTGTAGTCATGGCAAAAATCAAGAAGGGCGACCTCGTTCAGGTCATCAGTGGCAAGAGCCAGGCTCGCGGCGGAGACCGCGGCAAGCAGGGCAAGGTCATTGAGGTGCTCTCCGAGCGCGACCGCGTCATTGTTGAGGGAATCAACTACGTGACCAAGCACATCCGTGTGGGTCAGAGTTCGCGCGGCGCCAAGACCGGAGGCATCGAAACCCACGAAGCCCCCATCCACATTTCCAACGTTGCCTTGGTGGACCCCAAGTCGAAGAAGCCGACCCGTGTGGGCTTCCGCGAAGAGGTCGCCGAGAAGGGTGGCGTGAAGAAGACCGTTCGAGTTCGCTACGCGAAGAAGTCAGGTGAAAAGCTCTAATGACTGCGACGACTGACGTAACGTCGGTAGCCCCGCGGCT
>JALRGY010000184.1 GCA_023253325.1 Candidatus Nanopelagicales bacterium
GGTGCTCTGTGCGGAGTAAGTCTTTCATTGGGAGATTCTACCGTCATATTAGATAATGGGCGCATGGGCATTTTCGATCGCGGTCTACCAACGCTTGATTCACCGATTGCCGGTACTGATACAGACACACTTACTCGCCCAGTAGAACAAGAAGATGATGGTGGGCATGATCGTTTCGCTCATTACATTAAGAAAGAGAAGATTGTTGAATCTGCAGTAACTGGAAAAGCAGTACGTGCACTGTGTGGAAAGAAGTGGGTGCCATCGCGCGATCCACAGAAGTATCCAGTGTGTCCCATCTGCAAAGAGATTTACGATGGTCTGCGCCCTGGTCCAGAAGATGGTGACAGCGCAGAGTAAATAAAGCTGGTGGAACTGGTGGAGGTGCCGGGAATCGAACCCGGGTCCTTCAGAGCTAAAACAGGGCTTCTACGGGCGTAGTGTGTTTATCGTTTTCTCAGTTCTGAATCTCTTACACACAAGTATTCAACAAACTCATTTGCGAAACTGTTCTCCCGAGATATTCGCAACGCTATCTCAGTGAAAAGCTCTCTAGCGACGCCAGGTTCCGGGACGAGAGCGCGCCCGGGCTGACGGATTCGGTACTAGCTTATGCAGCTAGAGCGAAATCACTGCGACTGTTGTCTGCAGTTATGTGTGCACAGGTTTCATGGTTTACGAGATCATCCCGGCTTCCTCGGCCCGCTTCCCCTGTCCCAACAGCTAAAGTCGAGACCGTTCACCCCCAAGAGTTAAGCGAATTACTTTTTCAGTATTTAGTTGTTTGAAGGGGTTATTTTACAGGCTATTTTTAAATACTGTTAAT
>JALRGY010000185.1 GCA_023253325.1 Candidatus Nanopelagicales bacterium
GTTACGGCGAGCCGCAACACTGCGAGGCTCTTCGAGCATCTTCAGTGCGGCAACGGTCGCGTGAACGATGTTGAGGGTGTTCGAGGAACCGAGCGACTTGCTCAGCACGTCGTGAATTCCGGCACACTCCAACACGGCGCGCACAGGTCCACCGGCGATAACACCGGTACCGGGCGTTGCGGGGCGCAAGAGAACCACACCGGCAGCAGCCTCACCCTGAACGGGGTGCGGGATGGTCTGAGCGACCCGGGGAACCTTGAAGAAGTTCTTCTTGGCATCCTCGACACCCTTAGAGATGGCCAAGGGAACCTCACGGGCCTTGCCATAGCCAACACCGACCATGCCGTTACCGTCACCGACGACAACGAGAGCGGTGAAGCTAAAGCGACGACCACCCTTGACGACCTTAGAAACACGGTTGATGGTGACCACACGCTCCAGGAACTGGCTCTTGTCATCACCGCGAACACCGCGCTCGCGGGCGTTAGGGTTGCGCTCGCGGCTGCCACGTCGCGCTTCGCGCTCGGGGGCTGCTTCTGCTTCTGGCTCCGGTGCAGGGGTAGTCTCTTCGACCACTGCCTCGTCCTTAACTTCTTCGCTCACAGTTCCAATCCACTTTCTCTGGCACCTTCAGCAATAGCGGCCACGCGTCCGGCGTAACGGTTGCCACCGCGATCGAAGACAACCGAGGCAACCCCAGCTTTCTTCGCACGCTCAGCAATCACTCCGCCGATCTTCTTGGCTTTTTCGGTCTTGGTTCCGGCAAACGACCGGAAGTCGGGCTCCATAGTGGACGCCGAGGCCACGGTG
>JALRGY010000186.1:0-528 GCA_023253325.1 Candidatus Nanopelagicales bacterium
CTGCTCGCGCAGTGCAATTAGCTGCTCGTCAGTTAGGTCTTTGACTCTGATGTCTTCTGAAATCTTGGTGGCCTTCAGAATCTCTGATGAACGAGTGCGGCCAATTCCATAGATGTAGGTAAGTGAAATCACCACTCGCTTGTCGCGAGGGATATCTACTCCTGCTATACGTGCCATGTTGGATTTATCTCCTGTTGTGATTGAAGGTCTTCAGCAAATCCATCCCAATCTGGCAATTGGGCCCCGGCCTTCAAACCGAGGGTGAGCACCTGAGTGCTTGGTTTTGCCCTTGCTATTTAGTTGTGTGGTGGGGCTAATTAGCCCTGACGCTGCTTGTGACGAGGGTTCTCACAGATCACCATCACGTTGCCGTGACGACGAATGACCTTGCACTTGTCGCAGATCTTCTTGACGCTGGGGTTAACCTTCATGCTCTTACTTTCTACTTGTAGCGGTAGATGATGCGGCCGCGAGTTAGGTCGTAGGTCGACAGCTCCACGATCACGCGGTCTCCGGGGAGAATGCGGA
>JALRGY010000186.1:538-803 GCA_023253325.1 Candidatus Nanopelagicales bacterium
CGAGCACTACGTGCCCGTTGGTAAATTCCACCCTGAACATTGCGTTCGGCAAGGCTTCAACGACCGATCCCTCGATCTCGATTACGCCGTCTTTGTTGGCCATTCACTCACTTATTCACTACTTTTTAGCGTCACGAACACGCGAAAGTTCTCAAGAAAATAAGAGAGGATTTCACGCAGAAACGCCAAGGGACAATACTAGGGGGTTTGCTGGGCGAATGCTAGTGCCCAAGGCCAAATATTCTTTGCAATCCACAAAGTTTTT
>JALRGY010000187.1 GCA_023253325.1 Candidatus Nanopelagicales bacterium
GACAAACTTTTTTAATTAATTGATTGCAGGAACTTAAAATATTTTCACCAATAACTATTTGATAGGTTCCGTTATTAAGCTTAACATTTATTTTAGTTGTTGGCATAAAGTTTAATAATTTTTTTTGTTATTGAGTTAATAGTTAAGCTTTTACAGTCTATTTTAAAGTCAGCAAGTGCATAAATTTTTTCTCTTTCTTTAAATAATTTTTTTAAAGTAGCTTTTAGGTCTTGATTAGCAAGTAAAGGTCTATTTTTTGAACGGATCAATCTGTTCTGCAAGGTCTGTATATCTAAGTTTAGCCAAAAAGACTTACAAGTTAAAAGTACTTCTCTTCTAATTTTAGGATTAATAAAAGCACCCCCACCTAAAGAAATGATGACATCTTTTTTTTTTAGCTGCTGTAGAGTTATTTTTTCCTCTAATTTTCTAAAAAATTTTTCACCTTTTTTTTCAAAAATTTCACTTATCGATGTATTGAATTTATTTTCAATAACTTTGTCCACATCTATAAACCTGATTGAAAGCTTTTTAGATAATAATTTTCCAATGGAGGTTTTGCCAACTCCCATCATTCCAGTTAAAGCAAGGTTTTTTTTCAATTTAATATCCAATTTATAATTTGATTTATCATAAATTTGTCTTATTTATTCAATTTAATTATACTAAATTATTATGCAAATTAATTACAACAGTCGATTTTCGTCAAGAAGCTCTATTAAGAAAAAAATATTTAATACTGTGATATTTTTTTTAGTTCTTTTCATATCTTTGTTTT
>JALRGY010000188.1 GCA_023253325.1 Candidatus Nanopelagicales bacterium
GATAATACAATTAAGTTTTGTAGAAAAAGTGGATATGTAAATAATATTTTTGGAAGAAGATCTCACTTTAATTCTATAAATGATAAAAATTTTAATGTAAGAAATTTTCAGGAAAGAGCTGCAATTAATGCTCCTATTCAGGGATCAGCATCTGAGATTATGCGTCTTGCAATGATTAGAATTGATAAAAAATTAAAAGAAGAAAAATCTATTAAATCAAAAATGTTACTTCAAATTCATGATGAATTAATTTTTGAAGTAAAAAAAAATGAAATTAAAAAAATGATGAAGATCATTAAAGATGAAATGATAAGTGTTGCAAATAGCGATTATCATTCATTTTCAATCCCACTTACTGTAGATATTAATTGTGGAAATAATTGGGGCGAATTACATTAATTTAATTAATTGCCCAAATTAGAACAATTTAGTAATTTTAAAATACCTTATGCACAAACAAACTATAGCACTTGTTGATGATGATCGAAATATTTTAACAAGTTTAAGTATAGCATTAGAAAAAGAAGGTTTCAAGGTTCAGACATATATTGATGGAGAAAGTGCTTTAATCGGTCTGACAAGAACACCACCAGATCTTGCAGTAATAGATATTAAAATGCCAAAAATGGATGGTGAAGAATTATTAAAAAAATTAAGAAAAAAAACTTCACTGCCTGTGATATTTTTAACGTCCAAAGATGATGAAGTAGATGAACTTTTAGGTCTTAAACTTGGTGCTGATGACTTTATAAAA
>JALRGY010000189.1 GCA_023253325.1 Candidatus Nanopelagicales bacterium
TGCAGTTCGAGTAAACCCTGGCAACATTCGTAAATTTGATGACCAGGTCGGTGCAATTGCCAAGGCTGCAAAGGACGCTGGAGTCTCTCTTCGGATCGGCGTAAACGCCGGATCCTTAGACCCACGACTCCTGGAGAAATACGGCAAGGCCACCCCTGAAGCCTTGGTCGAATCTGCGGTCTGGGAAGCCAGTTTGTTCGAAGAGCATGACTTCCACGATTTCAAGATTTCTGTAAAGCACAACGATCCCGTAGTGATGGTTCGTGCCTACGAACTGTTGGCAGAGCGAGGCGACTGGCCGCTTCACCTGGGTGTAACTGAGGCTGGCCCGGCATTCCAAGGAACCATCAAGTCTTCTGTGGCTTTTGGTGCGCTGTTGTCCAAGGGTATCGGCGACACCATTCGCGTATCACTCTCTGCCCCTCCGGTTGAGGAGATCAAGGTGGGCTCACAAATTCTTGAGTCTCTAAACCTGCGCCCTCGCAAGCTTGAAATCGTTTCTTGCCCATCATGTGGTCGTGCTCAGGTGGATGTTTACACCCTTGCTAACAACGTGACCGAGGGGCTTCAGCACCTAACGGTTCCGATTCGCGTTGCGGTTATGGGTTGTGTAGTGAACGGCCCTGGTGAAGCTCGTGAGGCCGATCTCGGTGTCGCCTCAGGTAACGGTAAGGGGCAGATCTTTGTGAAGGGCGAAGTCATTAAGACCGTTCCAGAGAGCGAAATCGTTGCGACTTTGATCGAAG
>JALRGY010000018.1 GCA_023253325.1 Candidatus Nanopelagicales bacterium
GGAATAGACAGACAGATCGCCGAGGTCAAATAGTGCATCAGAGAGTGACACAACATCCACGGCATCGCTGCCATCAACGGCTTCAGCCAAAGCCTCATCGACATTTTCTGCCCTTCGCGTTGAAGCGACCCGGGCAATTTCAGCTGCCCGCCGCCCAAGCGCCGCAAGATCGCGCGCACCGATGCGCCAACGCACGCCACTCGCCCAGCGAACAAACTCAGGATTGGCCGTGGGTTCATGGACCACCGTGAGTAGGGCGTGCAGATCGATGACAAGGGGCTCGGAGAGTAACCCCGCCGCGCTATGGAGTTGCACCGGAATACCACGCGCAGACAAGGAATCGCGCAACTGTACGAGCACTTTGGTGGTGGGTGACAGAACAGCAATGTTTTCAGGGTTGCTCAGCCCATTGATAGCGGCATGTTGGGCGGCGATGCGTTCGGTCAACCACTCCAGTTCCTCCTCCGCCGTCAGGAACATGCCAAGAACTACCTCACCACGCTCACGTTTGGTGGGAACAAGTGTTTCCACCGATGGATGCTCAGTGCGCAAGCGTTCGGAGATTACATTTGCCGCCTCAAGGATTCGCACGCCAGAACGACGATTGTCAGTGAGCGGGAAGGTCGGTGACCGGGTGAGATCAGCGAGTGGGAAGTGACCATCAAAATCATTGATGTTCTCAACACTGGCGCCGCGCCACCCATAGATGGCCTGACATGGATCCCCCACCGCGGTCAATGGGAATGCGTCACCAAAAATTTTTTGTAACAGCAGTCGCTGACTGATTGACGTGTCCTGGTATTCATCGAGCAGAGCCGCGGCAAACCGCCCCCGAATATCAGCGGCAACACGTGGGAACTTGGTGACAATCTCTCGCGCTAATCGAACTTGATCGGAGAACTCAATGAGTTCGCGCTCGGCCTTGAGTTCACGCCATTGCTGGACCAACTGCGCCAACGCGATGCGGGTATGTGCCGCTGCAATCATCTTTCGCGTGGAGTCATTGTGTTTGGAAAATGACGAGAAGTAGTCCAGCAACCCCCGGTCATGGGTGATCACACTCTCGGGCTCAATGGCGAGTTCACTGAGCTCACCATCAAGGGATAGCAAACTCTTGGTGATGGTCGATGGAGCATTACTCACTGAACTCATGTCGATGCCTGTGCTGCAGACCAAGCGGTAGGCCCACTGATGCCTGGCGCCCTCAGAGAGGACTCCCCCATCAAAGTCTCGACCCAGAAGCGCACCGAACTCCCGGACAATGCCGGCAGCAAATGAGTTGTAGGTGGAAATCACCGGATCAGAACTTTCAGCCGGCAATCGCTCAGGCATGTTCTGCGCCAAACTATTGATGGCCCTACGTGCTGAATCCAGCAATTGAGAAGTTGCTTTAGTGGTGAAAGTCAATCCAAGAATTTGCTCGGGGCGTGCATAGCCACTTCCCACCAACCAAGCAATTCGGGCCGACATTGACGTCGTTTTGCCTGAACCAGCCCCTGCAATCATGACCGCAGGGTTCATGCCCGCCGTAACCGCGGCCAATTGCTGCTCTGACAGGCCAAAGCCAAAAATGGTTTCAAGGTCACGCCCGGTCAGATCAGTCATCATCATCACCGACCGGTCTGCGGTTGAAAATGGACTGGGTTTTGGTGGGGCACACATCATGGAATGAACAAAAGTCACATTGCTTGCCCACAATGGGAATAAAGTTCTCGGTGCGAATTATTTCCGCGGCCTGCCCCAAACGTTCACCGATCCACGTACCCTCGAGACTCGAAGCTGCAACTTGAGCGGTTTCTTCTGATGGCGCCTCGGTCACATCAATTTCATTGAAATTAATGGCCTCCTGCAATTGCACCTTGGGGTCACCCGTAGCGGTCTCTACTCGCAGTTGCACAAGTGCGGCACCTCCGGCCGGCAACTCAGGCTGCTGGTCCTGCAAGAGCACTTGATAGACACCCAATTGACCAAACTCCGGAATCTCAGAATTCGCTGGTGGACTCTTGACATTTTTGAGATCAATGGCCCACAAACCGCCATCAGCATCGCGCTCAATGCGGTCCACGTATCCTGTCAACGCGATCTGTTCCATTGACCCTGACGGCGTGTTGACCGAAACAAGTGAGTTGAGAGCACCCTCTGCTTGAATGAAAGTTCTCTCGTTTTCATTGTGGTACTTCAAGAACCGCGCTGCTGCCGCCCGGGCCTGGATCAACTCACTGGCCGATTGCCATGGAGATTCGTATTCAACGCTATGCCAAGCCGAGTTGATCAATTCATTCATGGCCACGGAGTCGGCAGGGACCTGCCCCTTGGCAACATACTCGGCGACGGCATGAACAATACTTCCAAATGCAGCACTGGCTGAACGTGAAGACTGCGCCTTGACTTCTTTGTCCAAGAACCATTTCAACGGACATGCAATGAGCGAGTCAAGGGAACTGCCGGACATGTGCAGCGGTTGATCAACCGGACGAATCGGTGTCGCTGACTCAGTGATCGGTGCGAGCCCCCACCAATTTTCAGGCCCAACTTGAGAGCCCATCGATGCGAGCACCGAACCAGAACTCGCGCGTAAACCTTGGGAACTATGTGGATCCGCCAGTGTCGTGCGAAGCTCCGCGGCCAAACCAGACCAGGTGGCACGACTTCGCGGGAAGCCCGTCAATGTGAATTCAGGGATATTGGCGCGCACAAGGTCATGAATGAATCGACTGGGTTGATCGCCACCTTCGGCGCCTTGATCAATACAGGTGAACACAACCTGATGAATGGCCCTGCTTGCTGCGACATAGAAAAGATTGCGTTCCTCGCGCATCAGAGCCACAGCATTAGCCCCAGCGCCGACACCGTCTGGAGTGATTTCATCAGGGTGCAGAACACTGCCACGTGCAACCAGGTTCGGCCAGATGCCTTCTTCCAAGCCTGTGATCCACACCCGTTCCCATTGCTGCCCTTTACTCTGATGAACGGTCATGACCTGGACGGCATCGGCCCTTAAACCGCGTGCTGCGACGGGCTCGGCTGGAATATTTTGGGCGGCAAGTGAGTGGAGAAAACCCGATAACCCTGCATTTACGCGAGAGGCATAGCGCTCCGCTGTGTCAAACAGGGCCATGATCGCATCGAGATCATGATGGGCATGGGGATTATGCGCCAATGCGCTGGCGCGCAGCCGCGCTGGCCACCCGTGCGCATGTTTGGGTCCACCCGTCCATGCCCACCACAAGAGATCTGGAACACTCGCATTCCCTGAAGCCTGTTTACGAATCGATGCAATGAGACCCTGAATCCGCGCAATTCTGGTTGCGATATCAGAATCCATGGAACTGCCGCGACCAGCCAAAGACGCAGGGATATCGGCGGGTGCACCATCAACGATGAGTTGTCGAATTGCCTCACGACTGGACTGAGATCGATCGATGGATCGCAATGCGCGACCGAGTTGGCGTAGATCACGGGCATCAAGACCACACATGGGCCCAACCAGCAGGTCGTGCACCGCTTGTGATGTCGCCTTCGATGAATTGGTGGCTATCCACAATATGTTGAGCAGCTCACTGACCGCGGGTTCGTCTTTGAGGGCAATGTCATCGGTTGCGACAACAACGGGCACCCCCTCACGAGACAGCGCGCGAGTAATTGCTGGGATATCAGAACTCGCCCGCCCGATCACGGCCATATTGCGCCAGCCGACCCCGTGCTCGATATGGGCCGAACGAATCTCCTGCGCGAGAAATGCTGCTCGCGCATTGCGATTGCCATACCGTTGAATCATCGCGGTGTCAGGAGTGATGTCCACTGATTCGGTGACTGCAATTGTTGGCCCCTGCGGATACACACATTGCGCAGCCGAAGAAATGGTTGCCCCGTTGCGCCAGGACTTGCTCAACTCGATTCGTGTTGCACCAGAAAAATCTTGTGCAAATCGATCAAGGAGCGATGTTTGGGCGCCGCGGAAAGTAAAAACGCTTTCATCTGGATTACCAGCCGCGATAAATTCGCTCACGCCAGTTCCATGGTTGCCTGCAGCAACTAATTCCTGGAGAAGTTCATAGGACAGTGGGGGAACCTCTTGGAGTTCATCGATAAATATGTGCTTAACCGACCTCAGGGCTGGGGAATCGGCAGCCAAGGCTTGCGCTCGAATGACGAGTTCTTGGTAATCAATGGTGTTTTCCAAGTCCATGAGGTCAGATTCATGTGAGGCAACGAGTCCAGCGGCAACCCACTCGGGACGCTCTTCGAGCTCACCGATTCTCACCAGATCAGCACCGGACATGCCCAACTCTTTGAGCCTGGCAATAACGGCTCGCATTTCCCTGGCAAATGTCGAGGTGCCTGATGCGGCGACAAGTGACTCGGGCCAAGCAACCGCGGAGTCCTCGCGCAGACCACGAATAATCTCTCGGATTCGGGCATCCTCCTCAGCACCGGACAGTAGGACATAAGGGTCACTCGATCCGGCCCCATGAGATACAGAACTCGTGAGTAGCGAAAACGCCAGTGAATGAAAGGTCGCCACCAACGGCAGAGTGGCATCCTCGACCAGAGGCGCGAGTGCCTCTCTGAACTCACGAACGGCACGTTTGCCGAAAGTCAGCACCAGAATCGATTCGGGAGCGACTCCAGCGGCTATCCGAGCGGCAACGCTCCTGACCAGTGTGCGAGTCTTGCCCGAGCCAGCCGACCCCATGACGAGGAGGGGGCCGGTGCAGTGCCCGAGGACAGCCTCCTGAGCGGGATCAGCACCACATGCCCCAGCAAATGGCCCCGCTGAGCGTCCCGTGACCTCAAGTTCCCACCGCATGGTGCATGAATACCACCTTTGTATGACACGATCACCCTGTGACTCCCGATCCGAACCAACAAATCCGGACTGAGTACACAATTGCCGGGCCAATGCCCTATTTACCTGATGCCAGCGAGCCTGCCCCCGATCCCAACACTGATCCCAACACGGACGTCAATCAGAGCACCAACGGTGTCGTGGTGATCGACGATGGAATTGTTCGTAAGCGCATTCGACGCCCACTCGACCTGGTTCGATTCGCGGTCGCCGTTGCCTTGGCCGCCGGAACCATCGCTCTGGGATGGTTCGCCACGAGCACCACGGCCGGCCTCGATAGTGACCTTGAGTCCGGTGTTTCCCTGATCCCATCGATCCTGGTGCTCATGCTTAATATCGTCGGCGGTATCGGGACCCTGGGACTTCCCGTCGCGGGTGCCATCAACCTGATTATTCGAAAAAGAGTCCGGCAACTTTTTGACTCCCTTGTGGCCATGTTCCTCGCTGTCTCACTCCTGTTTCTTATTGCCTATGTAATCGGAAGTCTGAACAACACCCAGCTATTGGTTGCACTCGCCGGTTCCACGAGTTCAACCAGCGGCGCGACCGCACCGATCTTGGGCGGCATCATCGCGTTCATCACGGTTGCTCGCCTCATGGGACGTAGACCGTGGAATGTCATTTCTGCGGTGATTGTTGCCTCGTTGATCATTGTCACCGTGCTAAGCGCCGGGATCGCACTTGCCGGAATTGGATTGTCTTTGTCCGTCGGATGGGCGGTCGGCCTGCTCACCCGGTATGCCCTCGGCACAAGCACCACACGCCCCCGCGGAACCGAAGTTGCTGCTGCGCTCTCCCGCGGCGGCTTCCCACTTGTTGAACTTCGATTTTCCAACCTCACCGCACGCGGCCGGCGGTACGAGGCAATCACTCGCAGTGGCGATACTTTGCGTGTCACAGTTTTTGACCGAGACCTTGAAGGCGCCGGCTTGGTCAATGCAATCTGGACAAGTTTGCGTCTGCGCGATGAACCCGGAAAGGGCGCTTTCAACATGCGTCGCGCGGTTGATCATGCGGCATTAATTGCCTATGCCGCTGAAAATGCCGGCGCTCCAATCCCGCGACTGTTGCTGACTACCGAGGTCGGTCCAGACTCATGTGCACTCGTGTACCAACGAGTATCCGGGCAAACTCTCGAACGTCTTGCTGCAACCGGCGGCATTTCCAATGACGACTTGGATTCGGCTTGGCGTGCATTGCGCACACTTCATGAGCATCAAATGAGCCACCGAGCACTCTCGGCGCGCCACCTCTTACGAGCAGACAGCGGCGGCGTCTGGCTTCTGGGCATGGAACAGGGTGCCATCGCGGTCAGCGACGTTGCTCAGCGACTCGACTTAGCAGAACTCCTGTGTTCACTGGCAATGCTCACCAGCGTTGAACGCGCTGTCGAATCGGGGCGAAAAGTTCTGGGAAGCCAAGGCCTGGCGCGTGCACTTCCTGCACTGCAGCCAGTTGCTCTATCCGCATCAACGAGAAAAGCTCTGCGCAAACACAAAGGAATGATCATCTCCCTGCGGGATGCAATCGTTGAAATGCGCCCGGATGCCGATACCGAACAGATTCAATTACAACGAATCAAGCCACGCACCTTGATCATGATCGTGGTCGGCACAATCGCAGGTTACGTTTTGCTCTCCCAACTGACATCCGTTGACCTTGCCACTTTATTCAGCACGGCAAATTGGTGGTGGATGCTGGCAGCCTTGATTTTCAGTTTGATCACCTACGCTGGCGCAACCTGGTCACTATCTGGCTTTGTGCCCGAAAAGCTCTCTTTCATGCGCACCCTGCTCGCGCAGGTGGCTGGAGATTTCGCCACCCTCGTATCGCCACCAACGTTGGGTGCAATCGCGATCAACGTGCGCTATCTGCAGAAGTCGGGACTCCACCCCGCTTTAGCCGCAGCATCTGTCGGCGTTGCCCAAGTTGCGGCATTCATCACTCACATTGGTCTGCTCTTCGGGTTTGGTATTGCCGCAGGAACGCAGGCTGACTTCACATTTGACCCACCAATGTGGGCGGTAATCGGTGTAGCCGCGGTTGCGGTTGCGCTACTGGCGCTCCTTGCTGTACCCGCGGTCCGCCGGGAGATTGTTAAGCGAATCGGACCGCTGGTCAAAGAAGTAATTCCACGCCTTGTGACCGTGGCTCAACGCCCCGGCAAACTTATTGAGGGAATCGGTGGAATCCTGCTGCTGAACCTGGCATACGTTGGGGTCCTATTTGCGTGTGTTGAGGCATTTGGTGGAAGCCTGAGCATTGCTGTTGTTGCGGTCGTATACCTCGCGGGTGCCACAATCGGGCAGGCCGCACCCACACCAGGCGGACTTGGTGCCGTCGAAGCCGCCTTGGCGGCGGGTCTCACCGCTGCCGGACTCGATGCCGGCTTGGCGGTTTCGGCCGTACTGCTCTACCGCATGTTCACTTTCTGGATACCGACGATCCCCGGTTACTGGGCGTTCAATTACCTGACCAAAAAGGGCGCCCTTTAGTCTCCTGACGACCACTCGACATAACCGCCGGAAAAATGTCGCAATCGCGTGAACCCTAAATCAGTAAGCGTTCGAATCAATGTCAAAACCCGCGATGATCGCGCACGCATTAGTCGAAGAGAGAAGTGGATTGTGCGCCTCAACGGTCACCGTTGACTTCAACTCCTGCACCCTTCGGGCAGCCTCGGAGAAAATGACCTGACGCGGCCAAATACATGAGTGAAGGTGAGCCCAGACTTCCGAATCCGACGACGAGGACACAAGCCGCAGTTATTCGGCCACCACTAATCCGCCTGCGCCACGAGGTTACGCAGCACCCGCAAGCCTACGGAGAGAGTGGCCAAATCCAAATCTTCAACGCTGAAAATGTCATCGAGGGTGCTGCGAGTGCGTGAGATGCCCTCGATGCGAGAGAGTTCCCATTCATTAACTCGACTTGAAACACTGCCCTCTCCCGTGGTGGTAATTACCTTGCTGGTCAATTCAGCGATGACTGCATAGAGGTCCGTTCGCATTGCCTGTCGTGCTAGTGCCGTCCAACGATCTCCTCGCTCCAGTTGAGTGATGCTGACCAACAGTCTGTCCACGTCGAAACGTTCCGACAGCGTGAAGTACATCTCAATGACATCAGGCATGCTCATGGTCGTTGCTGAGGAAATTTCCGCGATATCCAACAGACTAAAGACGTCCAGCCCACCAGCGGCAGAACGGGCCAAGTCTTCCGGTGCACCAGCATCGACGAATCGTTGCGCCATGCGCAAGAACCGTTCAGACTCTTGTCCTTTAAGAGCACTCGAAATAACTTGTGAATGTTCGCTCACCAGTACGCCATACGCTTCGATTTCATGAGCAATGTCGATGCCAGCACCGCGATGCTGCAGGAACCATCGCACCGCGCGGTCTAGGAGTCTGCGCACCTCAAGGTGAAGTGCGATTCGAGCGCTAACCGGGACGGTGGGTGGTAACGAGGTAATCCACTCCCAAGTCGTTCTGATACCAAAAATCTCGAGCGACGCAAGAGCTGCCTTGACCACCTCAACTGCGCTCGCGCCCGTTTCTTCTAATGCTCTAAATACAAATGAGATTCCGCCGATGTTGATGAGGTCGTTTGCAATCACCGTGTTCGCTATGGGACCTCGCAACGGGTGACTGAAAATTTGTGCATCAAACTCAGGCGAAAGCCTTTCGGGGAAATAGTTCACCACTATGTGTTCACACCAAGGGTTGAGGCCGAGATCCGATGCATTCAACTCTTGCAAGACTTGAATTTTCGCGTAAGCCAAAAGCACAGCTAACTCAGGTGAAGTCAAACCATCACCAGCGGCCTTTCGAGTGGCGAATTCTTCGTCATCAGGCAAAAACTCAAGCGCGCGATTCAGCAGCCCCAACCGCTCCAACTCTTTAATCATTCTCTGGTGCACGCTGAGTAAACGGACGGCGCCTGCCCGTGCATTAGATAGGACAACATTTTGATCAAAGTTGTCCCGCAAAACATGGGAGGAAACGAAATCAGTCATTTGACTGAGCAATGAGTTGCGCTGCTCCATTGACATTTCGCCGGAGGCGACGAGTGGCGCGAAAAGGATTTTCAAATTCACTTCATGGTCAGAGGTGTCCACGCCTGCAGAATTATCGATGGCATCGGTGTTGATGCGCACTCCGCGGCGAGCGGCTTCCACTCTGCCCAGTTGGGTGAAACCAAGGTTTCCACCTTCACCCACAACCTGGGCTCTCAAATCTGATCCGTCAATACGAATCGAATCATTATTTTTGTCGCCCACGTCAACATTTGTTTCAGTGCTTGCCTTGACGTAGGTGCCGATTCCGCCATTCCACAAGAGTTCCGCAGGGGCCTTCAAGATTGCCGTGATGAGTTGGTCCGGAGTGCATGATTGCAGAGCGTCTGCGAAATCGAGGGCATCGCGAATTTCTTGGGTTAGGTCAATTGACTTGGCATTTCGGGCGAAAACTCCACCGCCGACTGAAATTAATTCAGGGTTGTAATCAGCCCACGACGAACCTTGCAATCCAAACAGTCGCAAGCGTTCGGTGAAACTCGTTGCCGCGTTGGGATTAGGGTCAATGAAAATGTTCCTGTGATCAAAGGCAGCAAGCAAACGAATATGCGGGCTCAGCAGCATGCCGTTGCCAAACACATCACCACTCATGTCTCCGATGCCGACAACTGTGAAGTCCTCGGACTGTACGTCTAGGCCCATTTCAAGGAAGTGACGCTTGACCGACTCCCATGCACCTTTGGCCGTGATCCCCATACCCTTGTGGTCGTAGCCCGCGGATCCTCCGGATGCAAATGCATCGCCCAGCCAGAAGCCCTGTTCAATCGCGATTGTGTTGGCGATGTCAGAGAATGCTGCCGTGCCTTTATCGGCCGCCACCACGAGGTAAGTGTCATCAGGATCATGACGAACCACCCGCTCAGGTGGCACCACGACTCCGTCGATCAAATTATCGGTGACCGATAACAGCGCCCTGATGAAGTCTTGGTACGCGGCAATTCCTGTGAGCAGCCACTTTTCACGATCAACAGTTGGGTCCGGGAGTTTTTTAGCGAAGAATCCGCCCTTCGCGCCAACGGGAACGATGACCGCATTCTTTACTTCCTGCGCTTTCACCAACCCGAGGATTTCTGTGCGGAAGTCTTCCCGCCGATCGCTCCACCGCAACCCTCCGCGAGCCACGGCTCCAAAGCGAAGGTGCACACCTTCGACATGTGGTGAGTACACCCAAATTTCATGGGCAGGGCGCGGCAGCGGAGTCTCGGCAATCAGCGCGGGTTCTAACTTGACAGCAATCGTCGTTCCATTTTGATAAAAATTCGTTCGGGTCGTTGCTGTAATCATTTCCCAGAACAAACGCAAAATTCGATCGTGATCAAGGGATGGCACTCGTGTCAAACAATCTTCAAATTGCTCCTTGGCACTCACACACTCAGCATCCCGATCCCCGCCGAAATCAGGATCAAAGCGCACTCGGAAATAATCAATGAGCAATCGAGCTACAACACTGTTTCCCAGAATGACTGATTCGATGTATCCCTGTCCAAAGGTTGAGCCAATTTGACGCATGTACCGCGCGTATGCCCGGATAACGGTGCAATCTCGCCATGTCAATCCAGCGGTGATAATCAACGAGTTGAAAAAATCCGTTTCCATGTCTTCATGCCATGCGGCGCGAAATGCATCCTGGAAGCGCTCAAAGAGGGTGTCGGGACCATAAATTTCACCCGGCGGCAAAACAATGCCAAAGTCCAGGATCCATGCAGATATTTGATTCTTGCGTTGAATTTCATAGGGGTGTTCGTCAAGAACATCAACGCCCAGACGCTCCAGAATGGGCAAAATCCGCGTCAGCGACATTGCGGCTCCCGCGCGAATAACCTTGAACCTCAGCTCACGGGAATCCGTGACGAATGGTGCATACAAGCTCAGCGCCAAAGAATCCTGCTGCAGAGCTTCAAGCGAGAGCGTGTCAGCCACGCCAATGCTGGGATCAAAATCTTCTTTGTACGACTCGGGAAAAGCATCCAAGTAGGTAGGAATCAGATTCGTATCCCCCGATTCGACCAGCAGGGCCTGATAGTCATCCTGCCAACTTCGAGTCGCTTTAGCCAATCTACTTTCAAGTTCTTTGACGTCAATCTGAGGGATGTCTTCACCGGCTTCTACATGCACCACGTAGTGCAGTCGGGCCAGAACCGATTCGGTGACCCGAGCTGAGTAATCAACACTGACTCCTCCAAATGTGTCCCGCAAGATGGCCTCAAGTTGGAGTCGCACCGTGGTCGTGTACCGATCCCGAGGGAAATAGATCAAGGCTGAAATGAAACGCCC
The DNA here is from genome assembly GCA_023253325.1 of Candidatus Nanopelagicales bacterium. Classification (GTDB taxonomy): domain Bacteria; phylum Actinomycetota; class Actinomycetes; order S36-B12; family S36-B12; genus UBA4592. The sequence goes on from JALRGY010000018.1 coordinate 11,196, forward strand.
ATACGGGTCATATCGCAGGTACAGCCTGGTTTGCCTGCGCTCCTGCAATGCGAGCACCGAGCGCGCAACGTCCTCCAACTCGGGAATAGTTGCCTGAAACAGTTCATCTCTGGGGTACGTGTCAATGAACTGCTCTAGATCTTTTGCACTGTGCGATCCTTGAACATAGTCAAGATCACGCTCTATCGTTCGATACTTTTCGCGCAGGACTGGAATATCGGCCACGCTGTCTGTATAGGCCCTGGCGGCATATAGCCCCAAGAATCTCCGCTCCCCAATTACCTCGCCGCGCGCATCAAATGTCTTGACCCCGATGTAGTCAAGATAAGCCGGGCGGTGGACAGTTGAACGGGAGTTCGCTTTGCTCAGCACAAGCAATTCTTTATCCCGCGCTTTGGCCCGTACAGCGGGAGTCAAGATTCCGAAACTTTTTGATGGAACCTTGTTCGATGCGGAATCCCGCAATATGCCAAGTCCAGTGTGCGGAATTGGTTCGAGTGCATCTTCGCCCTCAACCACGATCAAGTGATACTCGCGGTATCCAATAAAAGTGAAGCTGTCCTGTGTTAGCCAGTCCAAAAGTGACACGGCCTCATCGAGCTCGGTGGTGCTTATCCCCTGTGGACCATGGCGGCGCAGATCTCCTGAAATTTCAACCGCTTTTGTGCGCATGGCCGCCCAGTCTTCGACAGCTTTTTTTACATCGGCAAGTACGTGCTCAATACCTGTGACGAGCGGGGCTAGATCATCCGAGACAAAGTCTCTATCCACGTGAATATGCATCCACGATTCAGCGATCATTCCTGAACGAATTTCATCGACGTCTAGATCATGAACCTGCGTAAGCACTCCGCTTGCCCGCGATACGGCAAGTTGAGGGTGCGCGACAAGTTGAATGTCTCGCCCTTGGCGCGAGAGCTCCGCGGTCACCGAATCCACCAGGAACGGCATGTCATCGGTGACTATTTCAATGACCGAATAATGGGCTGCTTCAGGCGTCCAAGCCCGGACCTTGACTTCGCCGACCATGCGCACAGCGGCCCAGTCAATGAGATCAGCTGTTACTTCAGGGTCGGAAAGTGCGAATTCAACACCGCGATACAGCCTTCGGAGGACTGTCTCAAGATCTGATTGATCTGGGGATCGTTCAGCGTCCGTGGTCACTCCCCTACGGTAGTACCCAACTAGGCGAAATTTTCTTACCTCCTCAAATCCCGTCTGGTACTCAGGAGTGAAACCACCATGGCAACAGACTTCACGCACACCCAGCACTTTCCAGTACCCCCCGAGGCCCTCATGAGGCTATTGGCCACCGAGGAGTTCATCATTGCCAAATGTGAGGCAACAGGCTCGCTTTCTGCCGAGGCTCGAATCGATGGCGCGCTCCCCGGACCCATCGCATTGATCAGCGTCCGAGTGCTACCGGCAGATCTACCAGCGCCCGCCAAGTCACTGGTGGGTGAAACCATCACTGTCACAGAAACCCAAGGCTGGTCTGCAGCAGATTCCATGGGTAATCGAACAGCCACCGTGAGCGTTGAATTCTCAGGTCCCATGAAGTTCGAAGGGCGCCTGCGACTTGAAAGTGAGGGCGAAAACGGATCGCACATCACCACAACGGGCAAGTTCACGGCTAATGTGCCATTCATTGGTGGCAAGATTGAAAAGGTCGCGGCCGAACAAACATCCCGGTATCTCAACGCTGAGGAGAGAGTTGCTCGCGAGCAATTGGGCTAGATCAGCTGCTCTCCCATGTCGCGACACTCGTGCGCAAAGAGGTAGCCAACACATTGCGACGACGTGAGGCATCCATCAAATTCGCCCCAATGGCATTGAGATCCTCAGGTGTGGGGCTCGCAAAAAATACACGGGCGCCGTGGCCCTTGACCAAGTCGATTTCATCGACCGCGGTCTTGGTCACTTGACCGCGCCAACGCCGTTCTAACTTTGCCCCGATTCCAGATGGATTATCTGATGCTGTTGCGGCCATCGGCGCCAACACGTAGATTTCATCGCATCCTGATTCCACCACCACGTCAACACTCGTTGCCGATATTGCACCTCCGTCGACATAGGTACGCCCATCAATGTGAATTGGCGTGAACCATCCAGGAATGGCGCACGATGCCATGACGGCATCTGCCAACGAAACCACCGGTGAGCCTGATCGACCGAAGACAATGCGCTTGCCCGACTGATAATCCATGGCAACGATCCACAACTCTCTGCCATTTTCTGTTTCGACCCAGCCGCCCAGTGGTGCCACCGCATCCACCAGATGACCCACCCGTTCCAAACTCTTGCCACCTTCTGGCAACAGGCCCGACAGCACGGCGGTCAAGGGCATTCTGCCTCCTGAGCCTGACCCGAATAGACCAGCTCGCAGTAGTCCCGGTGAGCCGGGCAGCCATCGCAAGGGAGAACCTGGCCGATCTCCACCCGTTGCTCGAACCGGATCCCAGCTATATCCCAACAGCGGACCACTCAGGACTTTTTCGCTGTTGTAGTGGGTTACCAGTTCATCGGTACTCACACCACATGCCACCAATGCGGTTAGGACGGACCCTGCAGAAGTTCCCACGAGGAGGTCGGCCTCTGCGGCCCGAAACCCGAAGGTCTCTTCAAGCGCCTTGAGTGCACCAACCGCCCACGTTCCACCTAAAACACCGCCACCACCAATGACAATGGCGCGCCTAACTTGGTATTGCTCCAATTATGAACTCACCACGCGCAGTTGAGGCCCTTGGCGGAATCGTCGCTGTTTGAGTGCAGCGTTGAGCCCAATGAGGGATTCTTCAAAGCCACGTGAGATTCGATCAAGATCACTGACTGCATCCCGGTCAGACATCAAACCGATATGGAGTGCACCGTCGTAACTTGTCAACCCCAAACTCAATACTTGACCCGGAACAAGTGGGATACACGGATAGGTGGCAATCATGCGGGACCCTGCTGCATAAAGCGCATGTTGAGGCCCTGGAACATTGGTCACTGTGATGTCGTAGGCCCTGCGAGACAGTGTCGATGCCACGCGAGCACCTAGTGCATGCAAGGTCGCCGGGCCGAATCCGGCAATTTCAACCAGCGCTCCCGCGCCCATAAATTCATTGCTGGGGTCCAGTACCGCCATTTGCTCGGTGACCGATACGAGCCTGTCCACTGGATCAAATTCACCCACCGGGAGATCAACCAAGTACGCGTTGATGTTTCGTCCCTGTGAGTCGAGGTCAACGTATTGGTCGATTCCCGAACTCGACGGTGCATCATCCATGGACACCGGCACGAGCGCCCGAAAACGTTCATGTAGTGCGCTGGCTGCATCGTGTCGCATCAACCACGTTCTCAGTGCTCCAGTCACCACCGTCAAAATGACGTCATTCAGATTGGCCTCAATATTGATCTCCGCAGCTTCTCGCTTCAACGCTCTCAGCGATTCAAGGTCAAGGTCAACTGAACTGAATCTGCGTTGCGCCCCAAGTTTGGCTTTAAGCGGTGACTTTGCGCCAAAACGAGCGAGTGACACGAGCCCGCTCGCTGCCTCAAATGACGAGGTGACCACATTGGACATGATCGCTTGAACACCCGACACCGCATCGCGCGCGGTATCCACCGCCATCTCCGCGGCCGCTGCTGGGTGGGTCAGAATTTCAGTGACGCTTGCACTGACGAGTTCGATGGAACTGGGCTCCTGATGCGGGCGCCATGAGTCAGGTGGCCCCGCGGGTGCGTGCTCTTGGGAATCAAGAATCACCTGCGAAATATCAAGGGCGGCAAGCCCATCGACCAAGGCTTCATGGCTCTTGGTCACGATGGCAAGCCTGCCCTGCTCAAGCCCTTCGATCAGATACATCTCCCACAATGGCCTGCTGCGATCCAGTGGCCTGCTCATCAGTCGCGCAACGAGTTCATCGAGTTGAGCGGGTGATCCTGGTTTGGGCAGGGCCGAGCGGCGAACATGGAAGGACACATCAAATGAGGTGTCGTCCACCCAAATGGGCCGAAAAATACCCAAAGGGACATCTTTGACCCGTTGCCTGTACCGAGGCACGAATGCCAGTCTGCGGCGAATCAAATTCACCAGCTTTTCGTGGTCAAGCCCACCCTCTGCCGGCTCAAAAATTGACACCGTTCCCACATTGAGTGGAGCTTCTTCGGTCTCAATGTAGAGAAACGAGGCATCCAGGCTACTGAGCCGATCCACGACCACTCCCTCGGTTGAGCCCCTTGACTTTCGCAACGGGTGGGAGTTGAGCCAACACCCCGCCATTCTTGCACGCCGCCACAGGGATTTGTCCCCTCACGCGATATTGCCCACGTCCATGTCATGATTGGCCCGTGGACTTCCCATCTTTGTTCTCACGCGGCTCAGTTTCATCGCATTTGTCACGGCTGCTGCGCAAGACACCCGTTGCCATCGTGGCGCTGCTCTCCGTGAGCCTGCTCATTGGTGGCGCCTTGGGTTTAGCCCGAGACACCTCTACTTCGAGCGCTGCAGCCATTGAGCCTTCCTCGGAGGCCACCCCTGAATCAAGCCCAGAATCAACCCCCGAATCCTCGCCTGAACCAAGTCCATCGGAAAGCGCCCCAGCGCAAGCAGACACAACCCAAACAGACACGACCCAGACAGACACGACCCAGACAGACACGGGTCAAACAGCCATTCAAGTGGCATCCACCCGCCAGAAGCCCAAAGCACCCAAGCCTGCTACTCGTGAGCGCAAGGCCAAAAACATTCCTGCCATGCCGCTGGACAAAAACACCGGTCGACGAATCGTTTACGACAAAGCCCTGATGACCGTCTGGGTCATGGATGAAAACAATGAGATTGTCTACCGCTTCCCGGTCGTTGGGCGCTGGGATCGACCAGTCGCCGGTGAGTACAAAGTCTTCTCTCAATCGCCTCGCAGTGGTAATCCGAACTCCAAGGTGACCTTCGATCACATGACCCGCTTCGCATTTGGCATGGACGGCAAGACAGCCATTGGATTCCACAGTATTCCCAAGTACTACGACGGTGCGATGATGCACGCTGAAGATCAACTTGGCCTACCCATTGCCACCGGCGGTTGTGTTCGCATGGCGGCCCCTGATGCGAAGAAGCTTTACAAGTGGGCCGACGTTGGCGACACCGTCATCGTCTTGGAATCCCCGTAATTCATCTGCGACATTCGTTAGGGCGCGAAAAACCTTCGAGCCACTACTGACCTCGCCCATGGTGCTGGCCGTGCGCACCATTTGTCCAACGCATGAATCCTCAGGCACTGCAAACATGGAATAACTAATAGCTAGCCGATTACACACTGCATGGAATTCCTTAACAACTTGATCAGCCTTTGACCGTGGCATTCGGTTGAGAATCATTACAACCCTGGCCTGCACTATCGCGCTAGAAATTTCACCGAAGTCCTGAATGAGTCGCGCTGCACCAACGGGATCGGGGCGCACCACGATCGCAACCGTCGTTGCACTCGATAATGCCAGGCGCGCGATGCCATCCCTGTCCTGCCCAAGGCCCCGTGGAGAGCCGAACATGTCCTCACTCACCAAACTCCCCCGAGGCGGCGAAATGTCTATGACTACCTGATCAAAGTCTTGTGCAGCTTGATCAAGAACCCGCTGGAAAGCACGGGGGTGAACCTGCGACCAGCCTGATGGGCTTTGGAGTCCTGTCAAAATCCAGAAATTTTCCGAGATCTCACGGTAGGTGGTGGCAAATGCCCGCTCATTGAGCGAATCCGCCTCGGCATAACGACACGCAATGACGAGCCCGCTGATTTCATCGATAACTCCCAATGCCGTGGCTAAGGACGGGGCACAGGTATCTGCATCAATGAGTAGGACTCTTTGTCCCGCCTGCGCCATAGCCTCGGCCAGACCCAATGCGATTGTTGATCGTCCTGTTGATCCAACTGGACTCCACATGCAGGTGATTTGAGCATTTGCCTTGCGATTCGCACCTGCACCAATCGCCTGCTGCACGGATTGGTTACCAACCAAGGCATCGAAATCCAAGACCTTGTCGCCGATATCGCGCAGAATATTCTCAGCGCCCCATGATTGCGCCACTCGGGCGTCGACGTCGTTCTCAACAATCACCGTCACATGCCCCGCTTGTTGTCGAAGTCGCGACATGACTTCAAAACTCATGCGGGGTAATCGTGCACTCATAACGACAGGCACACCTGGTGACACAGCACATGCCGCCAAAAGTTCGACAGCGTCAAGACAGCGGCGTCTGACGTCAATCTGATTATCCCGCGCGCTCACCAGCAACCGCGGCTCTGATTCCAATCCAGCCAACGCCCAAATCATTACAGTTTGTCTTTCCACATCAATGCTCATTTCAAGACCGTGCTCTCCAACGGAACTTGAACTAGATCAATAACTCCCGAGCGAACGGCTTGTACCAGGATCGCCACGCTGTCCATTGGAACTGCCAACACAACGCCAATATCGCCACCTGTTCCGACTACGTCGCTGGCAATATTGAGCACGGTCACGTTGGATAAAATGAGCGATGCACCCAGAGCCTGCGATGAATCAGGACCAAAGGATGCAGGTACTCGAGATTCGTCTGGGCTTGACCACACATCCACCTGATCACCCTGATTAAGTCCGACAGCGATGTGCAATGGATCCATGGGAATGGTCATGATTCGGTGTTGTGGTTCCAGTTCGCGTCCCACCGCACTTGAAGGAATCAACTCCCCTGAACCCACGGCTCGGAGCATCACCCCCCTAGGCCCTTCAGGACCCGCCACGTAGCTGCCGTTGAGCCCTACCGCAGGCACCACTACCGACTCAATTGTCGAATTAGAACCGCTCACGCTGCTACCAACCGCAAGGTCTTGGGTGGCGCGCCACACTGTGACGGTCTCCTCTCCAGATGCCATGACCCGCGCACCAATGAACATTGAACCCAGCAGCAGACTTACTCCCAGCCAGAGTCTGAGGTCATTCCATCGCGAGGATTTGACGCGCGGAGCTTTTATCTTCTTTCCCCATTTCATGCGAATCCCTTTCGTCCAATGGCGCATTCAAGCAAGAACATGACTATGCGCCATTTCAGCAGAAAATGAAAATGGATATCCACAGGCGGCGAGGCGATGCTGCGCGGTGAAAAATGTTTTGGCACGATGTGCCCATGCCCCGTTTCCTCACTTTGAGTGATGTTGCCGAAACGCTGAACATTTCAGCTGCTCAGGCATACGCTCTAGTGCGCAATGGCGAGCTCCCTGCAATAAAAATTGGCGGACGCGGGCAGTGGCGCATCGAAGCCGATGTCCTCGAAACCTACATTTCACAGATGTATGAACAAACTCGGGACTTTGTCACGACTCACCCCTTTGGCAAAGATGAAGGATCGCCTGTCGAATGACGAGTTGCGTCCCCAAATCAACGTGAACTCTCACACTTGCTCCTCTATCAGGTAGATCGCGGAAAGGGGAACCACGAAATTGTTTCCAAGATCCACTCTTTGATAGGGACGATGAACGCCCTCCCCTATTTCAATGAAATCACTTCCCACAGTGACGAGTCGCCCCCTATGGCCGAGAACAGAGGAGTTAGTACTGATACGTGAGCCCAAGAGCTCCCTGAGCCAAGATCCAACCGTGCGTTCGCTAGAGCATTGCGCGTGATCGGCAGACGCCACGCATGCCAGCCCTGAAATTTGATCGAGAGTATCCACACGAAGGTAACTCGATTTCTGATTCCTCAGGTGGATCCACCCACCATCCCGACTGATCTCGATGAGTTGCCCCGAAATGGTGACCACTCCGCCACGACTTTGGTTTGACCACGAGGACGCAGGTGCATTGGCACAAGTAATCCACTGGCCTAGGGAGTCTCGCAACCTTTCCACCAACGTCACGGTTGACATCTCCGCTGCGGCTACCTCGAGCGCCTCCTCCAAGGTTTCGAAATCCAGCTCAGCCTGCACCACAGATTGAGCGTGTTTCCACATCAATTCGCCGAGGGCATCCACTCCACGAGTCTCTCAATGGATTCCGCCCATGTGAACCCGCGAAAATCGCCTGTTGATAACACTCCTGAAAAAGTTTTGATTTTTGTGTTTAGAAACATGGACTACGGGGCATAACTGCGTTACCAGCACAACCAAGGTGACACTTCCCCTGGGATTTATCCACAGATTGATCCCACTCCTTGACAAGGCTGCCTCGTATCGGCACATAATGCGATCTCAGGCAAATATAAGCAAACATAAGCAAACGAAGGAATGAAAAGGAAGAGTCATGACCACTCCACTGATCCCCAACAGGGACTCCGCGAAATCATTGGAAACCACCCCTGAGCGCCATCTGACGATAGTCCGGGGAAATACCAAGGAATCCCCTCAAGAACCACAGCAAATCCCTTTGGCTCTCCATTGGCAGATCGCACCCGGAGTGCCTGCCGTGCATCCCGCTCAATCCGCGGAGCACAATTCGCAACCGGGTCCCGCCGGTATGCCAAGCCACATTGACGTGATCAATGATCAAGGGGAGATCGTCTCGCTACCCCACCCCATGGTCTTCGCCAGCAACATGGCGCGCATGGTTTTTGAGGTCGGCTGCGGAGAACGCCCGGCCGCCCAACTCAACAAATGGGTTAGCCGAGGTCGACTGGCAACTCTCGGTTTGCGGGGTCAAAGCTACGCCCGACACCCGGCAACACGGGCACAAAAAGGACTCTCGCGCCTGCGCAAAGTACGCGCCGTTCGAGCCATGCAGGTTGCCCCTGGGATCTTTGAAACAAGCGCTGTGCTCGTGGGTACCGCGCGCTCACACGCTATAGCAATGCGCATGGAGGCTCGTGGCTCCCAGTGGTTGCTGACCGCAATTGAAATGCGCTAGCCCCTGAGTTTGCGATTTGCCCTCTCAGCACGTCGGCGTTCGGCACGAGAAGCATTCTCATCAACTTCGATGAATTCACCTTGACTGGTGTCGATGTCACCGTGGACAACACCGCCGTCCTCATCGGGCGCGGAGTATTCCAAGTGTTGCGGTCGCTCAGGCGCCAAACCTTTGGCATCAATTTGCGGAGCAACACCCGACACCGCGGACGCATCAACCAGCGAGTCAATAGCTTCAGCGGTTTCCTCGGATACCTCTGGCTTCACCTGCACCTCAACGTGGAATAGGTAGCCAACCGTTTCCTCTTTGATCGAATCCATCATGGCCGTGAACAAATCAAAACCTTCACGCTGGTATTCGATAAGCGGATCACGCTGAGCCATTGCGCGCAGCCCAATGCCATCACGCAAATAATCCATTTCATAGAGATGCTCACGCCACTTGCGATCCAGCACAGAAAGAATCACGCGGCGCTCTAGTTCGCGCGTGACTTCCTCGCCTAATTCCTCTTCTCGCTTGTCATAGGCCTGCTCAGCATCAGACACGAGCTCGGCTGTCAACAGGTCCGCGCTCAAGCCACTGACTGAACCACCGGACTCCTCAATGATGTTATCTAGGGAGGCCTGAACTGGGTATAGCTGGCGGAGCGCCTCCCACATGCGATCAAGATCCCATGACTCCGGGTAACCCTCAGCCGTAGCAGCGGTTACGTATCCTTTAACCGTATCTGCGATGAAGGTGCGGACCTGCTCCTCAATATTCTCACCTTGGAGCACACGACGTCGTTCATCGTAAATAACGAGACGCTGGCGATTAAGCACATCATCGTATTTGAGAACATCCTTACGAATTTCAAAGTTCTGTGACTCAACTTGACTTTGAGCCGAACGAATCGCATTTGACACCATTTTTGCTTCAATGGGGACATCGTCTGGCACATTGAACCGTCGCAGGAATGCATCGACCATGTCGGCTTTGAACAAACGCATCAGGTCGTCTTCGAGCGATAGATAGAACTGCGACTCACCCGGGTCACCTTGACGCCCTGAGCGCCCACGGAACTGGTTATCAATGCGACGAGACTCATGGCGCTCAGTGCTCAGAACGTAGAGACCGCCGAGGTCCACAACTTCTTCATGCTCTTTGTGGACCGCGGCCTCAGCGGCTGTCAACGCAGGCTTCCAGGCCGCTTCATAGCCTTCTGGATCCTCCACGGGATCGATGCCCTTGCGTGCCAGATCCATGGCTGCAAGTGATTCTGAGTTTCCTCCGAGCATGATGTCGGTTCCGCGACCGGCCATATTCGTCGCTACCGTCACGGCACCCTTGCGCCCGGCCATCGCGACAATGGCAGCTTCACGCTCATGCTGCTTGGCGTTCAGTACCTCATGCGGGATGCCATTCTTTTTCAACATGGCTGAGAGTTCCTCTGACTTGTCAACGCTCGTGGTACCAATCAAGATTGGTTGACCTGTTGCGTGACGCTCAATAATGTCAGCGAGAACTGCGTCATGTTTGGCTTGGGCCGTGCGGAAGATGAGGTCAGGGTTGTCGATTCGAACCATGTCACGGTTGGTTGGAATAGGAACAACACCCAGATTGTAAATCTGATTGAACTCGGAGGCCTCGGTCATAGCGGTGCCCGTCATGCCACCGAGCTTGTCGTACAAGCGGAAGAAGTTTTGCAATGTCACTGTCGCAAGCGTTTGGTTTTCAGCCTTGATTTCAACGCCCTCTTTGGCCTCAATCGACTGATGGAGACCCTCGTTGTACCGGCGACCCTTAAGGATTCGACCAGTGTGCTCGTCAACGATGATCACTTCACCGTCCATGACCACGTAGTCCCGATCCTTGCGAAAGAGTTCTTTGGCGCGGATTGCGTTGTTCAGGTATCCGACGAGCGGGGTGTTCACCGTGTCGTAGAGATTGTCGATGCCGAGCTGATCCTCGACCTTGTCGATCGCGGCCTCGAGAACGCCCACGGTCTTCTTCTTCTCGTCGACCTCGTAATGTTCTTCCCTGTTGAGTTTGCGTGCAATTCTCGCGAACTCCGCGTACCAGTCGGTCGCTTGATCTGCAGGGCCACTAATGATCAATGGTGTTCGGGCCTCATCGATCAGAATAGAGTCAACCTCATCAACGATTGCGAAATTGTGGCCGCGCTGAACCATTTCTTCGGCGCTCCACGCCATGTTGTCACGCAAGTAATCGAAACCAAATTCATTGTTGGTGCCGTAGGTGATGTCGGCGGCGTAGGCCTCGCGGCGCTGCGCCGAGGACATGTTGTTCAGAATCGTTCCGACACTTAACCCGAGGAACCTGTGAACTCGCCCCATCCATTCGGAGTCACGTTCAGCCAGATAATCATTCACCGTGACAACATGTACGCCTTTGCCGGAAATCGCGTTGAGGTATGCGGGCAAGGTGGCAACGAGGGTCTTGCCCTCACCTGTCCGCATTTCTGCGATGTTGCCAAGGTGCAGTGCCGCACCGCCCATGATCTGGACGTCGTAGTGGCGTTGACCCAATGTTCGCTTGGAAGCCTCACGCACCGTGGCAAATGCCTCGGGCATCAAATCATCGAGTGACTCTCCCGCGGCATATCGTTCCCTGAACTCGGTGGTTAGCGCCTTGAGTTCGTCATCTGTGAGGTCAACAAAGTCGGCTTCAATGGCATTGACGGCCCGCGAGATTCCTTCTAACTTTCGAAGGACTTTGCCCTCTCCCGCCCGAAGGATCTTGTCAAGAACTCCCACAATTGAACCTTCCACAGATAACGATTAGATAAAGACAGCACTGCCATCGTAGTTGCCGCCCATTCTCGGCCGGCGACCGGATTTCCACAGTGCCCATCTGGCCCCTTTCGACCAGATTCCCTAGCCTGTAGAACGAGTTCATGCAGGTAATCAGACCTGGAATCAAACCTGGAATCCTGAGCGACATCGCAGACCTGGTGCTCGGTCGTCGGTGCGTTGGCTGCGACAAGGGGACCGCAATTCTGTGTCCCAAGTGCGATTCACAAATCCAAGGACGCGCTCACATCGCTCGAGATTTTCGCTTCGATGACATTCAAGAGGACCTCAGAATTCCGCTGGCAGTCGCCGGCGTGTACGCACCCCCGATGAGCACACTTATCTACAGTTATAAGGATGCACATGTCCCTGCATTGGCGCCAATATTGTGCGGCTACCTCGAGGCAGCAATTGATGCACTTGCCAAGGCCGATGTGCCGAAAGCAACTCTTACCCCCATCCCCACCCGTAACGCAGCAATTAGACGCAGGGGATTCGACGCGACGGGACTTATTTCCAAGCACTTGATCAAGCGAGGCCATGCTGTTGAACACATGCTGACAGACAATCGGACCGCTGGAAACTCAAAGGCCTTAGATTCACGTGCTCGATCGCGTGAAGTCCATGATGCATTCGCCATCACACCAACTGCTCATCGAGTAATCAAAAAAGGTAATCCCGTCGTAATTTTTGACGATGTAACAACAACAGGATCTACGTTGAGGGAGGCCGCAATGATTCTCATGCAAGCAGGAGT
>JALRGY010000190.1 GCA_023253325.1 Candidatus Nanopelagicales bacterium
GTATAAACTAAAACAGTAAATTATGTCACAAACATTAACATTCCAGGAAAAGGTGATTGCAGTTCAAACTGAATTAAAGGCACCAAAAAATCAGTACAACTCATTTGGGAAGTACAAGTACAGAAACCAAGAGGACATCTTGGAGGCACTAAAGCCATTGCTACAGAAGTATCAATTAGGCTTAACAATCACGGATGAGATTAAAGAAGTTGGACATCTTATCTTTGTAGAAGCAAGAGCAATCTTACACGCAGAAGGCAACTCTGTGGAAGCTAAAGCTCAAGCTGGTATTGACCCAACAAGAAAGGGAATGGACATTGCTCAAAGCTTTGGTAGTTCTTCTTCTTATGCAAGAAAGTATGCTCTTAATGGTCTTCTACTTATAGACGACACAAAAGATGCAGATGCAACAAACGATCACGGAAAAGGAGCAGTAGCTAAAGCAGCTGCTACACAAGGTAATTCAGCATCACGCTGGTAAAAATTAATATTAACGTTAAATTTAACACAATGAGTACAACAAAAGAGCCTATTTATGTAGAAGGATTAAGATTCTTCAACCCAAGAGAAACTGCACCAGAATTTGTAAAAGGTGAGATTATTGTAAACCTAAAACAATTCTTTGACTTTGTGTCAACTCAGAAAGAACACTACACAGAGTATCAAGGCAACAAGCAGCTTAAATTAGCTATGAAAACTGGTAAAAGTG
>JALRGY010000191.1 GCA_023253325.1 Candidatus Nanopelagicales bacterium
GATGAATGACAACGGTGCGATGAGTCCCCTACGCATGCACCGGAGGCTAGGGAGAGTCCATGTCCATCGCCCAGCATTTGGGCCAATCCGGGGCACTAGCACCCCATCGCTCAGCACGCTGCGACAAAACTGTGACATGCGAAAGGCCCCCGCCGGATCAGACGGGGGCCCACTCACGTGGCAGGTAGAGGATTCGAACCTCTGTAGCTTTCGCGACGGATTTACAGTCCGCTCCCATTGGCCGCTCGGGCAACCTGCCAGGGCGACCTAGGGTAGCCAGCGGTCCCGCATCGGTGCCAATCGACCCCGCTGGGGACTACATCGCTTGTACGGCCGAGATCGCTGCTAACAGGTCGCCTGCCGTCAGCACGTCCGGACCGAAGGCCTTGTCGCTCACCGGCACCCCGATGAACGCCGCTCCAGCATCCACCGCCGCCGCGTGATCCCAAGAGGAGTCGCCGATCATCACGCACGCGTCGATCGGAACCCCAAGACGACCCGCCGCGACGATCAGCCCGGCACCCGATGGCTTGGCAGGGACCTGCGGGTGGCGACCGATGATGGTCTCGACCTCAACGCCATGGTGGGCCAGAACCGCACGCGCAACGTCTTCGGGCAGGAGCGTGACGACAGCGCGTGGCGTGTTCCCCACCAGGGACGCCCACTGATCGAGTCCGGGCATCGCGACGGACTGATCGATCG
>JALRGY010000192.1 GCA_023253325.1 Candidatus Nanopelagicales bacterium
AGAAATCTGCTCCAACCCAGACGCTTAGAACAAGTGCGATTACTAAACCAATTGATAGTGAAATGCTCGTAACGGCTATTGCTCTGGCTTTTTTGGCAGCTAGTGCGCCGACGAAGTCTGCATAACCATAAGAAAAGGCGGACAGTAAACCGAAAATTATCGTCACTGTCCGCCTCCTATGCGGTGGCTCCGACCGGCGTCGATCCGGTGACCTAACGATTTTCAGTCGTTCGCTCTACCAACTGAGCTACAGAGCCCGGAGAGAAATCTCCCCGTTCGCTAAAAAAGCGAAGCGACTCCGACGGGACTTGAACCCGCGACCTCCGCCGTGACAGGGCGGCGCGCTAACCAACTGCGCTACGGAGCCAGAGTGGTGCTAGTCATCGCCTTTGTGACCCCAACGGGATTCGAACCCGTGCTACTGCCGTGAAAGGGCGGCGTCCTAGGCCGCTAAACGATGGGGCCAGAAGCTGGCGACTTCAAAAGCACCGACGCATAACAATACTGGTTCACTGGCATGTTGCGCAACACCTAGCTAACTCTCAGGCAATACTTGAAGCTTTGGGTTAGATTCGGGTGAGGAGGTGCCGTGAAACTCAGCGCACGCAAAGCAATTGCCGCTTTTGCCGGCATCGGCCTAATCATTACCGGATTCACCATTGCACCTGCTTGGGCAGTGCCGGATTACCCAACTG
>JALRGY010000193.1 GCA_023253325.1 Candidatus Nanopelagicales bacterium
AGGTGCGCTTCTGCTCTGATTTTGCCGTAATAGTTTCTGTAGTGATGTGCTTTGAATCGATCCACATCTTGACTCCGAGATAGACTAAATAAATAGCTCCCATCCACTTCACTATCGTGTAAGCAATTTCGGATGCAATCAGAAGTGCGCTAATTCCTAGCGCTGCAGCAACACCCCAGATCCACACTCCGCCGAGAATTCCAAAGAGCGTGGCAAAGCCAGTGCTACGTCCACCGATGGCAACAGAGCGCAAAACTTGAGCAGTATCTAATCCAGGAAGGAGAGTGAGTAAGCCTGCAAGAATTGCAAAACTCACCAAATTTTCTAGCACTTGATGAGTTTACGTTAAGTGAGGCGGGTCGGGCTCGAACCGACGACGACCGAATTATGAGTTCGGGGCTCTAACCAACTGAGCTACCGCCTCCAGCGAAACTGGATTGAGCGTGAATTCTATCTGTAGAGGTAGCTACTTCTTTACAGGGCCAGTTGAAGAACGTATGACGAGATCAGGTTTAATTCGAAGTAGCTGAGGTGAATGGGTTCCACGCTTGCCTTCGAGGCGAGTAGTGAGGAGTTCAAATCCAAGGCGGCCCATCTCAAAGAGAGACTCTTTAATCGAAGTTAAATCAGCTATTTTCAGCTTTGCATATTGTGAATCGTCGTATGCAATTACAGAAATATCT
>JALRGY010000194.1 GCA_023253325.1 Candidatus Nanopelagicales bacterium
ACGACCTCGGCCGCGGGCCCGCCCAGGCGCAGCGTGGTCAGCTCCGCGAGGTCCATGACGTCGAGCCTAGGCCGTGGCCGGACGCACGAGACCCCCGGCCGGTGGCCGGGGGTCTCGGAAGCGCGGGGGACGCGGTCAGCGCGTCTCGCGGTGCACCTGGTGCGTCTTGCAACGGGGGCAGAACTTCTTGAGGTCGAGACGATCGGGGTCGTTGCGACGGTTCTTCTTGGTGATGTAGTTGCGCTCCTTGCAGTCGGTGCAAGCGAGGGTGATCTTGGGTCGAACGTCGGAGCTCTTGCTCGCCACTGCTCTGCCTCTTCTTCTTCAGGTACGTCGTGCGGGTCTGGTAGCTGGGGCGGGACTCGAACCCGCGACACCACGATTATGAGCCGTGCGCTCTAACCACCTGAGCTACCCCGCCGAAACGTGATCTAAAAGATCGAGCCCCGAGACAGGATTGAACTGTCGACCCCTTCCTTACCATGGAAGTGCTCTACCACTGAGCTATCGGGGCATTTAGCCTTGCAAAGATTAGCACTAGCGAACGGCGCTAGGCAAACGCCAAATCTGCAGGTCTAGAGCCACTGCGTCGTAGCGAACCTTGCCTCCAACAACCCTGAGATTCCCGTTGCCAAAGAGGTTTTCCGCCCGCTCCGCAGAGGCGATT
>JALRGY010000195.1 GCA_023253325.1 Candidatus Nanopelagicales bacterium
AATGATCCGAGATCTTTTGTAGAAACTAGTGGTATTCGTATTGGTACTGCAGCTGAAACAACTCGAGGTCATAACGATATTTTCTTCATTAAGTTGGCTCATCGCATTGTTGACTTATTGGAGGCCGATAAATAAAAATTTGCCGGATTAGCACAGTGGTAGTTGCAACCGCCTTGTAAGCGGTAGGTCGTCAGTTCGAATCCGACATCCGGCACCAGTGTTGCGGGATTAGTTTAGTGGTAAAACGCTATCCTTCCAAGTTAGAGTTACCAGTTCGATTCTGGTATCCCGCTCCACACACACTTTTTGTATGAAGAGGATTATATTATGGCAAACAACGTGAACACATATGTTTCATTCGAAAACATTTCAGACGCTGGTAAAGCGAAACTCCAAGAACTAACATCACGTATTCGTACCGACGGCACTTACCGTTGGATGGGTGACATGTGGGTTGATGGTAAAGAGGGTTCTCCTACATACGAAGAGACTGAACAATATGCATGGACTACAGAATTCATCGGTCCTAAGTGGAACTACCTTGAAGATTATGGTGATGACTTTCTGTCTATCACATCTGCATGGTCTTGGCCTGAAGACGGTATCCGTTGGATCGTAGAACAGATCGCAGAGGTTGATAAAGAATTCCGTGTACGAGTAT
>JALRGY010000196.1 GCA_023253325.1 Candidatus Nanopelagicales bacterium
AACACCTGCCACGGATCTTCCTGTGTTGCTTTCAGTGAAAGGGACACGCGCTCGCGATCCATGTCGACCTCGAGCACCTCGACAGTCACTTCTTGACCGACCTCCACAACCTCACTGGCGTGCTCAATGTGCTTCCAGCTGAGCTCTGACACGTGGACGAGGCCGTCGACGCCACCCAAATCCACGAATGCTCCGAAGTTCACAATGGAGGAGACAACACCCTTGCGGACCTGACCCTTGGCAAGGTTCTCAAGGAACGAGGAGCGGTTTTCGCTCTGGCTTGCTTCGAGCAACGCTCTGCGGGAAAGAACTACGTTGTTGCGGTTCTTGTCGAGCTCCAGAATTTTGGCTTCGACTTCCTGTCCCAAGTAAGGAGAGAGGTCGCGAACACGTCGGAGTTCAATGAGCGATGCGGGAAGGAACCCACGCAATCCGATGTCAACAATGAGGCCACCTTTAACAACCTCGATGACCATTCCGGTGACGACACCATCAGTCTCTTTCACCTTCTCCACATCGCCCCAAGCCCGCTCGTATTGGGCACGCTTCTTGGAAAGAATGAGGCGACCCTCTTTGTCCTCTTTTTGCAGAACAAGAGCCTCTACAGCGTCACCCACGGTGACAACTTCGCTGGGGTCTACATCGTGTTTGATCG
>JALRGY010000197.1:0-370 GCA_023253325.1 Candidatus Nanopelagicales bacterium
GGCTTGGCCTATCGGAAAGATTCCTGGGTCAATTGGGACCCCGTCGATCAGACGGTGCTCGCCAATGAACAGGTCTTACCGGACGGAACATCGGACCGCAGTGGCGCGATGGTGGTCAAGAAGAAACTCACCCAGTGGTATTTCAAGATCACCGATTATGCCGACAGGCTTCTAGAAGACCTTAACCAGCTGGAAGGTCGCTGGCCCTCCAAAGTGTTGGCCATGCAGCGCAACTGGATTGGTCGCTCAGAGGGTGCCGAAGTTGATTTTGTGATCGAGGGCAGAGACACCCCGGTCACTATTTTCACCACTCGCCCTGACACGTTATTCGGTGCGACCTTCATGGTGGTGGCACCCGATTCTGATCTCG
>JALRGY010000197.1:396-647 GCA_023253325.1 Candidatus Nanopelagicales bacterium
CAGAGCTTGTGGAGGGGTCAAGCACAGAAGTTCGTGCCGCTTTTGCTGCGTATTTGGAGGCGACCCAGAAAGCCACCGAAATTGACCGCCAGGACGCGTCCCGAGAGAAAACCGGAGTGTTCCTGGAGCGCTACGGAATAAACCCGGTGAACGGTGAGCGCTTGCCGATTTGGGCCGCTGATTACGTACTCGCCGACTATGGGACTGGCGCCATCATGGCTGTTCCGGCCCATGATCAGCGGGACCTTGAT
>JALRGY010000198.1 GCA_023253325.1 Candidatus Nanopelagicales bacterium
ATTCAAGGACTTCTGGATTTTCAGGATCAGTAGAAAAAGGATTGGTCAGTGGGGACCCAGAATCTGAAGCTTGTTTTAACTTTTCATTAAACCCTGAAATATTTCTCACACCAAATTCTGCCATTAACCTATATCGTCGATCCATTTCTTTGACCGACCAGTTAAGTGCATGACCGGCCTCTCTCATATCTGTTACTACAGGAGTGAGGAGATGAGGTATGTCCTGATAGACAGATAACTCCAACATTTTTGGGTCAATCATGATTAACTTCACTTCATTTGCTTTGGCTTTATACAAAAAGCTCAGTATCAAAGCGTTAATGGCGACAGACTTACCAGACCCTGTTGTACCGGCTATTAAAACGTGTGGCATTTTGCCTAGATCAGCAACCACCGGCTTTCCTGAAATATCTTTACCAAGAGCTATGGTCGTAAGCGATGCAGTGTCTGCAAACGTTTTCGAACTCATAATTTCTGAAAGATAAACAATCTGTCTTTTATTATTGGGAATCTCAAGGCCCATGTATGTTTTTCCAGGAATGGTTTCAACAACCCTCACACTAGTCACAGATAATGATCTAGCCAGATCTTTTGAAAGATTTGTCACCTGGCTGCCTTTCACTCCCGCAGAAGGTTCAATC
>JALRGY010000199.1 GCA_023253325.1 Candidatus Nanopelagicales bacterium
CAACGCCGCAAGATCAGCCCTGCGCTACCTCAGCTGTATGTGACCGGGACACCTCGGTGCGGCGCTACCACCCTGCCATTTCCCGCCGAGGAATCCGCCTGCGGGCGAGCAGTGTTTCGCGGCCGATCTCGCCGCCGTCAACTGCACAAACACATCAGGCCCCCTCGAAAGGGGGCCTGATCAGTGTGGCAGGTACAGGATTCGAACCTGTGTAGGCGTTAGCCGACGGATTTACAGTCCGCTCCCATTGGCCGCTCGGGCAACCTGCCGGAATTTGGTGCGAGTAGCAGGGTACAACGAGGATGTACCGAAGACGAAAACGGCACTATGAGGAGGGTCCGATGGCGGATTCAAGCTTCGACATCGTCAGCAAGGCCGACCGCCAAGAGGTCGACAACGCGCTCAACCAGGCGGCCAAGGAGTTGTCCACCCGGTTCGACTTCCGGGGCACCGACACCACGATCGAGTGGCAGGGCGAGGAGGGCATCATCCTGGTGTCCTCGACCGAGGAGCGGGTGAAGGCCGCGGTCGATGTGTTCAAGGAGAAGCTGATCCGTCGTGACATCTCGATGAAGGCGTTCGAGGCCGGCGAGGCGCAGCCGTCGGGGAAGACGTACAAGATCATCGGCAGCATCAA
>JALRGY010000019.1:0-235 GCA_023253325.1 Candidatus Nanopelagicales bacterium
ACTGCGTGAAGGCGTGAACGACAAAGGCCGAGCAAAGGAACATGCCTCGCCAACCGGAGGTCTCACTCTCCAAAGCGATTGAGTCATCACGGAATGCCTGAGGGTCTTGGCTTTCCAGTGAGGGCATGGTCGAGTGGTAGTGAAATGGAATAACTTCAATACCTACAAAACCGAATTCCTTGAATTTCTGTTCCACTTCAAACGGGTTATGAAACTTGGACGTAGCGGGACCAGG
>JALRGY010000019.1:245-22994 GCA_023253325.1 Candidatus Nanopelagicales bacterium
ATCAAATCGCTCTCGCATTGCCTGGTCCATGAGTTCGCGACTCTTTGGAGAAACATCAGGCAGGAGTTCATTGAGAATGAATTCATGAGTAAAACGATTGAACGTAAATAGCGAAAAGAGACTGTTGCGAAATTCAATGAGGACCTCACCGCCAGGTTTGACCAATTTTGCCATGTTTAACAGGGCTTGATCTTCATTTGAGACATGTGGCATTACACCCATGGCCACGAGGGCATCGAACTGCCCTACTCCTGCTAAGTCTTTGTAAGACTCTGCCTGCTCAATATCAGCAACGATCACCTGCTCTTGTGATTGGCCATAATTCAACGCCATCTCCTGAGCCACAACGACAAGGTCCGGGTTGTTGTCGAACCCCGACATTTCAAAACCTTCGGCCGTAAAGACTGGGATCGCATTTCCATGACCAATGCCAACTTCAACCAAAGACTCGACATTGTTGGCCGCAAAGCGTTCCTTGGCTTTAATGAATGCAAAATGATTCGCTGGGTACGACACTGCGGGATCAGAGTAGGTATCGATCTCGGCGATAAGGAACTCTTGAGCTTTCAATTTTTCCATGATCTATCTTCCCTTTTCATATTACCCAAATCACAACCACCATGAGACAAAAACTCGCGAGACAGGGGTCAGCCGATTTCCACTCACCCAAAGTATTAGTGCTCAGACTCTGAAGCTAACAGGAGTCGCGCCCTGCCAATCAGCATATTCGTTGCTGCACCAAACCCCGCAAATTGTGGGTTTGTGGTGGTGCCCGCTTGGTATCGGGCCCAAATTTGTTGAACGATAACAGCGAGGCGAAAGAGTCCAAAAACCTCGTAGAACAACCAGTTGGCAGAGAGCGAATCTCTCACCTCCACGCTCATGTTCTGGGAATAGCGCTCGACTACTTCACCCCGAGTGAGCATTCCTGGTGCGTCAGTTGGTTGCATGCGCAGGCTGCGAAATTCGGGTGAATCATCAGCTTGCACCCAGTAAGCGAGAGCGGCACCAAGATCCATGCACGGATCACCAACCGTCGACATTTCCCAGTCAAGAATGCCAGCAATCTCGGCCTCAGGGCTCATCACCAGATTGTCAAAACGCCAATCGCCATGAATCAAAACGTGTGCGACATCAGGCGGCTGGTGCGCATCTAGCCATTGCATGACATCTTCTGCCTCTGGGACATCGGGCGTACGTGCCGCTCGGTATCGCTTGGACCAGCCAGCCACTTGTCGAGCGACGTAACCTGGCCCACGATCGAGATCGACTAACCCAACATCAACCAAATTAACATTGTGCAATTGGGCCAATGCATCCACCATTGCCTCACACATTGCCCGCGTTTGCTCAGGTGTTTCACACACCTCGCTGGGAATGTCCGTCACCATGATGTGACCATCGATAAATTCCATAAGATAAAACTCGCGGCCAATGTATGACTCATCACCGCAGTAACCGATAACACTCGGAACTTGCTCAAGCTTTGCGGACAATGCGGTCAAAACACGGGCCTCGCGACCCATGTCATGGGCACTCGCGATTTTGGCACCATGTGGTGGAGTTCTCAAGACCCACGAGTTTTCCCGGGAATCACTGATCAGATACGTCAAGTTGCTCGCGCCACCACGAAATTGACGTGCTGTAAGTGGGGGTACGTGAGAAATTTCTTGATCAACCATCCACAGAGTCAATGCATCAAGATCAATAGAGTCCTCTTCGCGCACCTTTGAGGTGCGCGTTTCACCCTGCATCACGACTGAACTCGACGCACTTCACTTCGAGCAAGATCACGCAGGTGCACTTCATCGGGTCCATCTGCATAACGCAGCGAGCGCACGCCCGCATACATGCGGGGCAATACCGTGTCCGGGCCGATTCCTTCTGCGCCAAATGTTTGCATCGCACGCTCAATCACTTGTAGGGCTGCTCGTGGCGCCACGACCTTGATGGACGCAATTTCAGTTCTCGCAGCCTTCGCACCATAATTTTCAATCACCCAAGCGGCCTTCAGAGTGAGCAAACGTGCTTGATCGATTGCAATCCGAGACTCTGCAATCCATTCTTGAACAACACCTTGATCAATCAGCGGTCCCCCAAATACCTCACGCTTTTGGGCGCGCTCAACCATCATTGCTAGGGCGCGCTCGGCGATTCCGAGGGTGCGCATGCAATGGTGAATGCGCCCTGGGCCCAGCCTGGCTTGGGCAATGGCGAAACCACTTCCCTCCTCACCCAAGAGGTTTGTTGCTGGTACGCGAACATTGTCAAAATTCAACTCACCGTGTCCATGTTGATCGTGATAGCCGAACACACTGAGATCACGAACTCGGGTGACACCGGGAGTTTCCACGGGGACAAGGATCATTGATTGCTGTAGATGCCGTGGCGCTTCAGGATTTGTCTTGCCCATCACGATCATGATTTTGCACCGAGGATCCATCACACCCGTTGACCACCACTTGCGCCCATTCAGCACATACTCATCGCCATCACGTTGAATGGAGAGTTGAATATTCGTCGCATCCGATGACCCAACATCGGGCTCTGTCATGGCAAAGGACGAACGAATTTTGCCTTCAGTGAGTGGAACGAACCACTTCGCCTTTTGTTCATCGGTTCCAAACATTGAGAGAATTTCCATGTTTCCGGTGTCGGGTGCAGCACAGTTAATCGCTTCTGGAGCGATATCCACCGACCATCCGGTTTTCTCTGCCAAATACGCGTAATCCACAGCGCCTAATCCATCAGACAATGCGGGGAGGAACAGATTCCACAAACCTTGTGCTCGTGCCTTGACTTTGAGCTCTTCAATAACAGGTGGAACCGTATTGAGCTCACCTGCTGCAATGAGTTCCGCGCGCTGGGCCGCGTAAATGGCCTCTGCAGGAAAAACTTCATTCCCCATGAATTCATTGAGGTCCGACATTAATTTTTCGCCACGTGGGCTCAATCCCAGTTCCATGCGCCTATCTTTGCCTAACGCGCAGCGCTGCGCTCGCTTTGCCCTGAAAACCTCGGACTCAGCACGTCAGGTATGGGGTGATGTCCTAGTTGGCCACAATAATGGCAACGATTCTAGTCACCGTCCACGAACGATCAACTGGCTCAGATTGGTTCATTTCTGTTAGAAAATTGCAACCCACAGCGGCAACTGTGTTCGCATCACTGCCATCATTGGTCCCATGACGATTACGGTGGAAAAGCGTGGACATGTCTTACTAATCGGGCTCAATCGCCCCGACAAGTTCAATGCTATGAATCTCGAGGCAATTAGCGCGTTTGCTGCAGCCTACGAAACCCTGGAGCATGACTCAGATCTCCGAGTTGGCGTCGTCTTTGCCCACGGGGATCACTTCAGCGCGGGCTTGGACCTCGCAGAGGTTGGCCCCGCCGTTGCCCAGCAAGGACCCGGTGCACTCGCGGGCGACGGAACTATTGACCCCTATGGTCTTTGGTCAGGACGCGTTACCAAGCCGATCGTCATGGCAGTCCACGGAATCGCCTTCACCCTGAGCATCGAATTGGCACTAGCCGCAGACATTGTCATTGCCGCTGAAAACGTTCGCTTCCGTCAACTCGAAATAGGACGCGGAATCATGCCCTTTGGCGGTGCAACCCTCCGGGCTACCGAACAACTGGGCTGGGGCAATGCCATGCGTTTTCTTCTTACCGGCGAAGAGTTCGGAGCGCAAGAAGCCCTGCGAATCGGGTTGGTACAAGAGGTAGTGCCGAACGGAACCGACACTGAGCGCGCCATCGAAATAGCTGAGTTGATTGCCAGACAGGCACCGTTAGGCGTACAAGCAACACTTGCTAATGCTCGGGTCGCAAGGGCAGAGGGTGAAGCAGCCGCGATTGAACATCTGCGGCAGACTCTGCCCGGGATTCTTGCAAGTAAAGATGCTGCCGAAGGTATTCAGAGTTTCATTGAGCGACGCGAAGGCAACTTCACCGGGGAATAATTAATCAATCATGACTGAAGTGATCACGGCCGTGTGTGCCGCCGTGGATCCACAGCAGGACCCAACCACATCGACGCCAGCATCCTTCAACTTCTGTGTGAGAGCGCCCATGGCTTCAGGGGTTCCGTTGTACACAAAGTCAGCACCCACCAGCTCAGGCAGGCCCGCATTTGTTTGCATGATGAGAAGTGAGCCCTCGGGGCGAGCATCCACCATTTGGATGGCGATGGTTTCCATTTCTTCAAAGCCTCGGCCGCAGTTGGCACCAACAACGTCAGCACCAAGGCTGGTCAACTCAACAACTGCGGTGCTGGGTGAGATTCCCATCATCGTGTGGAGGTTGGTGTCAAAGCTCAATGTCGCAAAAATTGGCAGGTCTGGATCGACTTCCTTTGCCGCAGCTATTGCCGCTCCAACTTCACCCAAGTCACTCATCGTTTCGATCAGTATTCCATCGACGCCACCGGCCACCAAACCTGAAATCTGCTCGGCAAAAAGTTCCTTTGCCGAATCGTGGGTCATGATTCCCATCGGCTCCATCAGGTCACCTGATGGACCGATATCTCCCAAGACATAAACACCTTGGTAGTTGGCCGCCACAGACTTGGCCAATTCTGCTGCGGCTTTGTTGAGTTCATGGACTCGATCCTCGAGCCCGTGCATTTGCAGTCGTGGACGGCTGCCGCCAAAAGTATTCGTGGTCAACAACTGCGCACCTGATTGCGCATATTCCGTGAAGATCTCTCGGATCACTTCGGGGCGATCAACATTCCACAGTACAGGGGCGCCACCGTCATCCAACCCTCGATCTTGCAAGCTAGTGCCCATCGCTCCATCACACACGCGGATGCGGCCCTGGCGAATTTCATCGAGCAAAGTGGACATGTGTGCCTTTCCAAAGGAGAACATCGATACAGACCCTCATAGTCTTCCATAGAAAGCGTTCAATTCTTGGCACGTGGAGTACGTTCCACCCATGGAAAATTCCGCACAGTCCTCACCCGAGGTTGTCATGTTTATCCGACATGGGGAGAAGCCGAGTGATCAGGGAATCCCCCACGGTGTGGATGAGCACGGCCGCCAGAACCCGCACTCGCTGTCGGTGCGCGGCTGGACCCGAGCCGGCGGATTGGCTGCTTTGTTTTCACACGCCCCAAAGTCACCGTCCACCGAGCAAATCGTCCACCCTCAACGAATTTATGCAACGCAGGCATCCGTTGAGGCCAAAAGTCAACGGGAAGTGGATACAGCCAAACCAACGGCTGATCTGTTAATACTGAAGATCAACGACTCTCATCCGCACGGGCACCCCCATAAAGTCGCGGAGGAATTACTAGCAGAGCCAACAAATCCTTTGGTTGTGTGGCATCACGGTGAAATCCCTGCAATTGTGGCCCACTTTTCAATTGAAAATATTAACGATGTCCCTGCCACATGGCCAGAAGATCGGTTTGACATTGTGTGGATTCTCACCCGCGGCAGCAATGGGAACTACAAGTTTTCCGTCATGCCACAAATGCTCTTGGTCGACGACCGACCTGTTTAGGCTCTAGCTGCCAGCGCAGCACCCAGTCGGGACAAGGCAGCACTTCGAGCAGTCTTTGGCAGTCTCACTCGAATAATGCACACCTCATTTGAATTGAACGCAGCACTCAGTGCTTCATCAAGTTCTGTTTCAGTTTCAACGAGCCAACCTTGGCCCGTGCCGATTACATCGACAAGCTTTTCAGCGGCGAGCGCTGGAATTTCATTGAACGGTCCTTCAAGGATTGGTCGCTGCGTTCCAAACCCTTGATTATCCAGGATGATGAACACTGCGGGCACACCATGAAATGCGCTACTTGCCACTTCAAGTCCGGTCATGGAAAAGGCACCATCACCCACGAGAACAACTGGGCGTCGTTCCGGATCAGCGAGTCCTGCACCAAGGGCACCCGGAACCGCGTACCCCATGGTCGCGTAATAACCACTGCCATGGCACCACGTGGGCACCCGCATGTCCACGGAGGCGAAAAGTGCTTCACCCGGATCCAGGAGCAAGCCATGACGTTCATCAATATGCGCGGAAATGGCGTCGATGGTGCGCTCGACCGTCAGAGAGGAATCGGAAGCAATAAACTGTGCGTGATCAGCGATCGATTCATGAGAAATGTCGAGGGTCTTTCCGTCAAGTGCTGCATTCAACGCCGGGAGAAATGCCCACAGAGGAACATCCTTGTAAGTGCGATACCCCACCGTGACTTCAGTGTCCGAACACAAAATTTCCTTTTTGTGATCCAGGTTGGCGGTGAACGCACCTAACGTTAGATCGGTTTGCAGAACTCCCAGGCTCAGTACTACATCAGCATCCTCAACCCGACGCACAACATTTTCAGGACTGAGTGCCCCGAGATAGACGCCGAGGCCCAGTGGATGACGCTCAGGGAAAACGCCACGCGCTAATGAGCTCGTTGCAACAGGAATACCTGCCGTCGTGGCAAATGAGATGAGATCGGATTCAACGTGGCGCCGCTCAATCATGGCGCCCGCGTGGATCACCGCGGTTGATGCATGATTCAACTCTGCCATCACATCTGCCAAAGCTTCTTGCAAAGCAACTGGATCAATGTGCGGGAGGTGCGGGTCAATAGTCGACGTTGAGGCATCGATCTCGACCGTCACCATGTCTCTTGGCACCTCTATATAACCCGGACGCTGCTCAGAGAGCATGGTCCGAATGACACGATCGATTTCATCCGCAGCGTTATGGGCCGAGCCCAAGACCGCCTGCGCGCAGGTGAGTTCAGCAAAAACGTTGACCTGGGTGTCGAAACCCTTCACCTTGTGATGGAGTAGCGGATCGCTTTCACGCTCAGCTATTCCGGGGGCACCACTAACAATCAACAGTGGAACTTGTTCAGCCCAGGCATTGGCTGCCGCATTGGTGACCTTGAGTCCCCCTGCGCCATAAGTCACGGCTACAACCCCAAAACCACGAATCCGAGCAAAAGCGTCAGCGGCGAAGCCCGCTCCCTGCTCATCGGTAGTCACTAACACTTTGAAATCTTCTGAATTGAGTTCCCCGAACAGGCGCAGGGCAAAATCTCCTACGATTCCAAAGGCGCAATTAGCTCCCAATTCTCTCAATCGCTCGGAGAGATGGCGGGCAATCGTGGTCGTGTTTGTCATGGGGAGTGTCTACCAGACCCTGTCCTGACTCCGTACCGTAGTTCTACTGTGTTGGCCGTAAAAAGTGGCATAACCGCGCCCGCAACAGAGCCGTTCACTCGCCTCCGGCATTCATCAATCGCGCTCATCGTCCTCACACTGTGAGTAGGGTTCGGCCATGAGTACCGACATAACCACCTCAACAGCCGGTGAGCCATCTGCCCCCGATGACTCCATTCGGTTGGGTGAGGACAAGCGCGATGGCAATCCTCGGACTCTTGGCGCCGCGTGGGCCGGTGTTCTGCTTGCGCCCGGAACCATCATCACCGGCATGGTCGCTGCAGGCGGGTCTGCTGGTCCTGGATTCAGTGTCGGGTTCACAGGTCTTGCAATCGGCATCATCATCGGTACCTTCTTCGTAGCCCTTATCTCTGTCTGGGGGCCTCGCACCGGCCTAGCTCAAATGCCGCTGGGGAAATTGGCGTTCGGGGCGGCAAACGTTGTTCCGCAGGTCTTTTTAATTTTCAGCCTTATCGCCTACGACGCCCTGAACGATCTTTTCGGTGTCGATGCACTCGCGGATGCACTCGGAATTGAGTTCTACATCGCCCTCGCATGCATCCTTGCCATCGAGGTAGTCGTTGTCTCATTCGGCGTTCGACTTATGCGAATTCTCGGCCTTGTTTTGAGTTCAGTCATGCTCATCGTCTCGGTGTGGTTAATCTTCGCTGCAGCCGGTACACCTGCTGCTCCCGCCCCTGCCGGAGTTGATGGATTCCCGTTCTCACAATTTGCACTAGCAATGGCTTTGGGCCTCAGTGGCTCTATCTCGTGGTCGGTCCAAGCGTGCGACCTATCGCGAACGCTTCCTCCAAGGACGAGCCCCAAGAAGGTATTCGTCTGGGTGTTCGTCGGCATGACAATTCCGCTCGTTGTACTCGGGGGAATTGGCTCCTGGATTTCAACCGACTCCTCCTTGAGTAACCCCATGGGTCGCGTTCAGGAACTTCTCGGTGGCGGCGTGGGTGCAGCTGTGGCACTTGTCGCACTCGGAATCTCATTGGCAACGGCAAATGCTCTCAACGACTTTAGCGGCGGGCTCAGTTTGGTTCAAATGGGTGTTCGAATACCCCGCGTAGCCGCGTCCCTCGTCATCACGGCTTCCGGACTCACTCTCGCAATCGTTTCGCGCAACACCGAATTGGGCACTTTGACACAGGACATTGTTCTCATCGCCGGGTATTACACAACACCTTGGCTCGGGGTCCTCTTGGTTGAGTTGATCGCGAGAAGACGAGAGCCAAAGCCGTGGCTCATCCCTGCATCAAAGCCACGGCAGGCGGCATCTGCTTTTGTGCTCGGATGGCTGCTACTGCTTCCATTCACCGCGACCCCAATTGGCAACCAAATTGCCGGGGATGTGCCTGCGCTGTCGTGGATTGGTTGGTTCTCTCGCGAAGTGTTCAATGGAGGGGGAATTGGTTACCTAGTCGGGGTAATTTTCGGATTTGCCATCTACGCTGCTCTTCGGCTCACAGGCTCCAAAAAAGCCATGTAACGAGCACACTAGAAAGCGCAATTGCCGTGTGCGCCTCTACAGTCGGATCGATGCACTGATGAGATTGTGATCCAATGCTTGGAAGTCCGCAAGGTATCGACCGGCGCTATCGAGGAATGCCACAACTTGATAATCAACAGCTTTGACATTAGCCCCCCGATAAAAAAGGTCCCAAAGTGACCTCGCCCTATTGCGCGGGTGCCAATCAAATCTCATCATAAATCTGCTCAAAACCTCAAAAGTTGCCGCAACAAAGGATTGGCATTTACAATGGAAAAGTAATGAAGCAAGAAAATCGGTTAAGACTATTCGCCGTGAGTTCCATGCTGGTGTCGATCGCAATGTTGACCGGTTCAAACTCTCATGCAGCCGAATCGCATTATGCGTTCCCGTTCTCGGACTACACAAGCGTTAGTTACACACAGGTTCCGATCCAAGAGACGGGGGTCGTTGACGTTGTCGCTGATGGCGACACATTTCGTTTCATTCAAGATGGAACAACGGAATATGTCACCATTCGACTCCTCGGAATCAACGCTCCCGAGGTGCGAGGTTTCTATAACGCCCATCGAGAAGATGACATGTGTGGCGCAGTCGCTGCAACTGATGTCCTGTCATCAATTCTGCAACCGGGGACCCGCGTGCAACTTCGTTCACTGGAAAAGAGCGCCCTCGGTCTCGACGATCGCTTGCGCCGCTATGCATTCGCACTCAACCCTGCAACAAACCAGTACGACATCGATGTTCAAGCGGCTGTCGCACAGTCGGGGCTTGCAATGTGGTTCACGGTGCCGGATGAAGCTGCACTCTCTTACCCGTATGCCGTAATGATCGCTCAGGCGCAGGAGAAGCGAATCGGTTTATGGGATCCGAACTTTTGCGGCCCGGCGGAACAACCCAATGCGAGTCTGAGTGTCATTGCACAATGGAATGCACCGGGCAACGACAACTCGAATCTGAATGGGGAGTACGTGATCGTGAGGAACATTGGCTCCGAACCCGTCAATATCTCCGATTGGTTGCTGCGGGATTCAAGCCTTTCCTTCTGGTTCACCTTTCCTGAAGGGAGCATTCTGGCTCCCAACGACTACCGCGTTGTGCACACGGGGATTGGCACCCCAGGCTCACCGGACCCCCGAGATCTCTACATGAATTCCCCCACCGCGCTGCTGGCTAACACGATGCCTGATCGACTCGTTGGCGATGGTGCGTACCTCTTGGATAAATCAACCGCAATGCGCGAGTGGTTTGAGTACCCATGCGTCATAGATTGCACTGACCCAGCCCAAGGGAAACTAAAAATTACGAGAGTTAATGCTGTCTCCACATCATCGAATAAAGCGAAGGCCGCTAATCAAGAATTTGTCAGGATCAAGAATGTATCCGGTTCTCCAATCACCTTGGACGGCTACTATCTTGAACATCGAGATGCGAGCTATCCGTTTCTCGTGGATACCGTTCTTGCGCCGAGGGACTCAATTACCGTTCTCATGGGCAAAGGGATACCAAAACCCAAGACCCAATATTGGGGTCGCACGGCACCCCTTTTGAAGAACTCGGGGGGAGCAATCTCGTTGCTCTCGCAACGCAATGTTCCCATCAGTTCACGTACTTGGTGACCTGACGGGAACTTTGTTTGTTTGCCAGCTCTCTGCCTCTAGGACTGCGTGGTCGGAACGTTGAAGCTGGAGTGCGACATCACCGTGTATTTCTTGGTCTTGGGTGATTGAACAAAAACAGTCATCCTCGGTTTTGGATCTCCTGATAGTTCGACGCCATTGACGGACTGAGATGCCGTCGCCGTGTAAGTGACGACAATCGTGTCACCTGCTTGCGTAGCTCGTAAGTTACTCAGCGCGAAGTCGGACAATATTTCCTTGCCCAATACAGCAATAAATTGCTGCTTGGTCCAGCGAGGTTGGTCTGCGTCTTGAGCCTGGAACGCTTTATTAATGAACTTTTCCAAACCTGCAGTGTCATTGGTCTCAGCCAATTTCCACATCTTGGTCACGAGCCTTTTAGCAACGGTATCGAGTTTCGCCTTGGAAGTTGATGATGTTGCAACAGCCTGCTCAACGGCGGCGACTCCTTCGTGTGAAGTCAAGTAAATACCTCTCGACAACCCCTGGGTACCGTAGAAATACGGTCAATAGCCGCCTGCTGTTGCCAGAACATTTGAGCCAGTGAGCAACTCAGGATCAAGCACTCCCTTTCTTGATCTTTGCCACCGATATATTCAGGTTATAGGTATCGCTTGAACTATGGTCCAAACATGGAAATGGAGCACTGCACTAGTGATTGATCTGCTGCTTGCTGTTATTCCTCTTGGAATTGGAGCAGCTTTCACACCTTCATTATTCGCCCTTCAACTCCTCATCGTGGGAAATGACCCATGGGGTGCTAAGGCGCTTGGAGCCTTTCTTGGTGCCGCGTCTGCATTTGGCATTGCCGTCAGCATGTTGCTCCTTGGCTTTGCCCAACTCCCCACGAGTCAGGGAGGCACGGACGTCTTAAGCGGGATTCTCCGTTTAGTTGCCGCGCTTCTCATTGGCGTAGGTGCGATCTATTTCTTCATTCCGCACCCGCAACTGCAAGTTCGAGTGCGCAGGAACATTGAGCAAAGAGTTGCTCATGCACGGCCCATCGAATTTTTTGGCATTACATTCTTGTTGAGTATCAAAGATTTTTCATCTTTTATTCTCATCATTCCCGCGATGCACGATATTGCAGTTGCCAATGTTCCCTGGCCCTTCAAATTCGGAATTTCGGGTTTGCTATTCGCTTTAGCCCTTTCACCTTTAATAGTGCCACCAGCGATGCGAAGCATCCTTGGTTCGCGTGGCAAGAGATACCTCCACTCCACGTATGAATTCACCATGAACCGCCAATTCACCATCATGGGCGTGGTTTTCATGGCTCTCACCATCTACTTAGCTTGGTCGGGCATCCAAGAGTTGAGGTAGGGCCACGAGACCCCATTCATAGGGGGACCTTTGAGGGGAATCGGCCAAATGTCCTAGAATTATCTCAATTTTATGGGATATATGTCACATGACAAAAGTCCTATATGTCCGTTTCCTTAGTAACGCTCCAGTTGCTTCTGTGTTTGACTGCCCATCATGTAATGAATATGTGGCACCTGTTAGGCCGCACGTGCAGTCCACTTCACTTCGGTAAAGCGAGCTGCACCGGTACTGACAGAAGCCGTCGTTGGACTCAACTGGTAGCCGTGAGATTCGTCGCCAGCCTGCGACTGCTTGGTGAGCGCACTAGAACATACCGAGGTTGAGTGCGCCGCGATCCGAGCCATTTGCGCAGGGCGAATGCCCGCGCACGTGAAGGAATAATGAATTCAGTTCGACTCTTCAGTGTGATCACTTTTGCCGTTTTAGGTGCAGGCCAAGTAGTTCTGCCGTCCGCGGTGGTCGCGCAAATCCCAGCTGTCAGTCAACCACTACTTATCAAACCTGCTCATCAGATGAAGCTGAAATCGTTAATTGCGCCTTTCATCTCGGCACCTCGCACTGCGACGCCATTCATTTCAAACACAGTTGTCCAGCAAAAAAAGTTTACTGATTTTGCCCTCCGTTCTTTGGACACCCGAGACCTCAAAGGTGTCAAGCCGAGCCTGTATCGGGGCGCATATTTCAAACCTCTTGTTGAGGAAAAACGAAAGTGCATTGTCAAACGTGAGAGCGAGGGCTATTACGAAGTACGCGGTGGTGGTGGCAATAGATATTTTGGCGCATATCAAATGTCACAAGAACTCGCTCAGGGGGCAACATGGATGATGCTTCCCGAGCACAAGAAATTAATGGGAACATCGGAAGCCAAGAAAGTCTTCGCGAAACTGAGAAAGACCCCTCCCAATAAATGGCCCCGTTATTTCCAGGATGCTGCATTCAGCACCGTCCATAACTGGGAATCAACCGGGTCAGGTGCGAGTCACTGGGCAGGTGGACGATGGCACTGCTAGCGCAGGAGCTGCGATCGCTTTATGGCTACTCTGCAGTGCCCGCTGAACACTAACTCGGGGGTCGAGAGTCCGCGATGTCGAACTGATCACACAACTGAAATTACGCATTACTCGCGTGGCGGTTGGTCGAATTCTTGGCAGTGAGGGGTATAAATAGAGGAAGGCCCCTCAAAGTATGAGTTTGAGGGGCCTTCGCCTTAGGTCGCTAGCTTTCCGCCTGATCTCTCAGGGCACTGACACCAATGTTGTGTGCCGCGCTCATGGTCAGGTTTCCCTGCCCACCGGACGAACCGTTGCTTCCCTCGAACATTTCCCCGCACTCCGCCTTGCCAACATTCCAAGACCCTCAGTCACATTCCTTGCGGTCTGCTTCTTCATTGAAGTGCGCTTTCTTGCCCGACTCGCTCCTTGCGGTGCGATGTACCAAGATTAGACAGAAGAATCCACTCTATGCAAGCCGAATTCAAAACTTTTTAAAAAAGTTTTGACCCTTGCGTCTCACAACCATCTTGCGTAACTTCCGCCACACCAAAATAGATATTGGGGGCGCTCCCAGG
Organism: Candidatus Nanopelagicales bacterium; assembly: GCA_023253325.1. GTDB lineage: Bacteria > Actinomycetota > Actinomycetes > S36-B12 > S36-B12 > UBA4592. The sequence continues at coordinate 13,449 of JALRGY010000019.1, forward strand.
AACGAGAACACCCCCAATGCGTCTTAAGAACCACCTGTTGTGGCACCCATGCATTCTCGCTATGGAACCTGCGTGAACCACTGCTTTGCATGGTTAGTGTTGACAATCAAGACCACGATGAGGCCAAGAAGAACCTGAACAAAGCCACCGTGACCGAGGCTGAAGAAGCCGAACACGATATTGATAACAGCGAGCACTGAAATGAAGACCTGTGCTGTGGCGCTACCAATCCATGCCAACTTGGCCAACCAGAAGAAGATCAAGCCGAGGAAGATCAACATTGCGCCGTAGAACCACAAGAAGAATGTGGATGCGGTCTGGGCCTCACCTGTGATCTGGTTGACAAATTCTGGGTTATCTCCGAATGCTGAAAAAATCAGCATGAAACCAATGAAAATATCTGCGACTGCGTTGATGATCATCAAAATCGCAATGATCGAGACACCAATCGGCCGAGTTACAGTTCCAACTCCTGACATGCTTTCCTCCTATTTGCGCCGGCTCATTGCCTGACGCAAGCAACGGTAGTAGAGCAAAGGACATATGTGAACTAAGCGCGCCGAGTGCGTCGCTAGCTGGAGAGAACCTTTAGGACTACATAGGCCCTAAGACCACGGTTCGCTGGCCATTGAGAAATACCCGATCCTGTGCAAAGAGCCGAACTGCTCTCGAGAGCACCAGCCGCTCCACATCCCGACCAATCTCGGCGTAAACGTCAGCGGTGAACCTGTGGTCAACTCTCTCGACATCCTGCTCGATGATCGGTCCCTCGTCGAGGTCAGAGGTAACAAAGTGAGCCGTTGCGCCAATCAGTTTGACACCGCGGGTGTGAGCTTGATGGTAGGGACGTGCGCCTTTGAATCCAGGCAAGAATGAGTGGTGAATGTTGATAACCCGACCGTTGAGTGCCTTGCAAGCACTATCACTCAGAATCTGCATATAGCGAGCCAGAACTACAAGGTCAACTGACTCCTGTTCAACCAGCGCGAGTAACGCTGTCTCCTGTTCGGCCTTGGTATCTGCGGTAACAGGCAAGTAATGAAATGGGATGCCGTGGCGATCAGCAATCGACCTGCACGTTTCATGATTTGACACGATTCCAACAATGTCGAGTGGCAGCTCGCCCGCGTCTCGGCGATAGAGCAAATCCAGAAGGCAGTGGTCGTATTGAGAAACAAGGATCAGTGCTCGCTTATGAGCAGACTCAAGACGCAGGCCAACTTCTGTGTTCAGGGCCGATGTGCGCTCAGCAATAGTCTGTCGAACCTGATCAACATCCTCGACACTGCTATCAAATCTTGTCCGCGAAAAGAATAGATTCGTATCAAGGTCTGAATACTGTTCCTGCTCGAGAACGTTTGCGTCAAACTCCAAGAGCGCACCACTGACAGCGTGAATAATTCCGGGGCCGTCAGGACAGGTTATGGTGAGGATGTATGTGGGCACGGTGGGAAGGGTAACAGCGCTTGCGGTTATGAGCCGACCATGCATCTCCCGCTTGAGCCGATATCGCAGCGAACCCATCGCACTGGATTCAGTGGGGCTAACTTCAATAGGTGATACTCACCGCTGGCACGGTTATAACCTTAGTCAGTAGTAGACTTATGGCTCCGTCCTAGAAAGGCAAAACATGCGAGCAATTCGTTTTTCAAAAATGGCTGTTCCGGTCATTTCCGTTGCAACAGTCGCACTTTTATCAGCGTGCGGGAGCGCATCTGAATCGAGTAGTTCCAGCGGTTCAAACACTGAGTCCGTTGATTCAGTTGAATCTGTCGAGTCAGCTGACACTGGGGAGGCAGAAGCCGTAACTGGGGCCATGGCCGACGCCAGCTTCGCCGTAACTGTTTTTCTCGACACCATGTGGCCAATCGAAGGTAATGAATACGCTGATGCGGCAAGCGTTGAAGGCTGGTGCGCGACATTTGCCACTGACCCCGACGCTGCGGTAGCTACCGTTGCTGAGTACCTCAATTCGGAATCAGAGATTGCGGCAGCAGATCCGGAATCCGTCACTACAGCAGTTGCAGAATATCTCGATGGTAACTGCTACCTGCTTGATGAGTAGTTGCCTCGCAAGTATCTTTTTGTAAGCAATAAACATCTCAAAATTCATAGTCAAACAGTAAAGGGCCGTGTGCCGGGGTTTCCGGAACACGGCCCTTTGATTTGTTACTTCAGTGCATTATGCGCACTTGGACAGGTACTGTGCTTTCTTACCTGCAGAGGTGTTCACATTTGCCTTTGTCAGGATTGTGAAGCCTGTGGTGATCTTCTTCTTTGTCTTCTGGCCCTTGATGGCCTTGATTGCCTGCTCGACACCCTTGGTACCGATTGTGGAAGGCTGCTGAGCAATGAGCGCCTGAACGGTTCCGGCCTTGAGTGCCTTCACCTGATCGGGACCAGCATCGAATCCAATGACAACAATCTGGCCTTCTTTTCCAGCCTGCTTGATGCCTGTTGCTGCACCCTGAGCTGAGAAGAGGTTCGAGGCAAAGATTGCCTTCAGGTTTGGATTAGCAGCGATAGCAGCTGTTGTGATCTGTGCTGCCTTAGCTGGCTCATTGTCCGAGTACTCCTGGCCAATGAATGTGTACTTGCCACCACTCTTGCCAACGGCTGACTTGAAGCCTGCATCGCGAGCATCGGTTGTGCTGATACCGGGCTTGACGCCAATGCCGAGGACATCGCCTCCGCCTGGAACCAGTTTCTGAACAGCCTTGAATGCTTCTTGACCGCCAGCGAAGTTATTCGAAGAAATTGCCGATGCAGCAAACTTTGGGTTCTTCACCGTTGTGTCGACCAGCACAATCTTGATGCCCTTCTTTGCAGCATTCTCGAGAGGCTTCTGCATTGCATTCACGTCGTTCGGCGCAATCAGGATTGCATCGGGGCCTTTTGCCACGATGGAGTCCAAGATTGGCTTCTGGAGTGTTGCGTCGAACTTAGCTGGACCAACTGTGGTGACCTTGGCGCCAGCCTTCTTCGCCGCAGCTTGAATGCCGCAGTCCATTGTGATGTAGAAACCATCACCCTTAACACCCTGAATAAACACGATGTCTTCCCCTGCAGCATTTGCAGGTTGAGCAACGCCGAGGGTGAGTCCTGCCACGAGCCCGACACTCAGTGCCGTGATCGCTGACTTCTTTATTTTTGCGTTCACTTGATACCTTCCTTTTCAGTTGATCCCACTTGCACACCACCGACTTGGAGGCGCCTGGGCTTACGTCCTGATCCGCGCGCCGCACGTTCTCGACGCTTGCCATCTATGTAGACGGCTGCGATCAGGAAGATTCCAATTACGACGCCTTGCCAGTAAGACTCGACGCCGATAATGATGAATCCGGACTGCAACACCACGGGGATGAGCAAACCGATTACTGATCCAAAAATTGTTCCGATTCCACCAAATAAAGATGTGCCACCGATGACCACACCTGCTATAACGGTGAGAGGTGTCATGGAGTTTCCGCCAATTGACGTTTGCTGGAAAAAGGCGATACTCATCCAACCGGCAAGACCTGCGGTTACTCCCGAAATTATGTAAATCCATATCAGGTGACGATCAACTTTGACGCCTACCCGACGACATGCTTCCGGATTAGAACCCACTGCATAGGTGGTCAAGCCAAATCGCGTCAGGTGCAGCAGGATTCCGCCGAGTAGGCAAACCACAGCCGCCAGCACGACGAGGTTAGGCAACTCACCAAAAAGGTTTCCAAAGCCGATCGTGTCGACCATTTCGGTTGGAATCTCATATAGATCGATTCCACCCGTGAGCACTTGAGCGAGACCAAGGGCTGCTCCCATGGTTCCTAATGTCACAATGAAAGGCGGCACTTTCGCCTTCGCGACTAAGACACCATTCAACCAACCCCAAGCCGCACCGGAAAGAATCGCCGCGCCTAACCCGATGAGTGAGGTGGTCCACCCTGAGGCACCGAGATTCCCCATGACCATGGCTGAAATCACCGAACTGAAAATCAGGACCGAGCCAATGGACAAATCGATCCCTGCGGTGATGATGACGAACGTTGCTCCCACACCCAAAACTGCAAATATTGCTGTATTCATCATGATCGAGCGCAGATTAAATACAGTGAGGAAGGCATCTGGCGCCATGATTGAAAAGATAATCGAAATTGTTAACAGGACGAGAACGATTTGCAGCGCTTGAACCCGCGTGATTCTTTGAATAATGCTGACTTGTTCACTCTTGATCATGTCCTGTATGTCTTGTGAACTCGTTTTCATTGGAGTACTCACGCGGCCTCCTCATCAAGTTTGCCCGTCATCGCACCAACGAGTTCTTCAATGCTTGAGTCAGCTGCATTAATCGTTGCCACCCGACGTCCACGTCGGAGTACCTGAACCGTGTCGGCGACTTCCAGCACCTCAGGCATGGAATGGCTAATGAGCACGACACCGATTCCCTTGTCCCGAACCCTGCGAATCAGATCCAGTACATTAGCGGTCTGGACCACGCCTAAAGCGGCAGTGGGCTCATCAAAGAAGATGATCTTGCTTGCCCACGCTGCCGACCGAGCAACCGCGACACTCTGCTTTTGCCCACCAGACATTGTGCCAACGGGCTCATTGAGTTTGCGAACAGTCGCGCCTAAATCCGTGAAGACTTCCACACTGTGATCTCGCATGGCCTTGCGGTCCATGAATCCGAGAAGACCGAGTAAACCTGACCGCTTAATTTCTCGATTCAAGTACAGGTTCTTAACCGGATCCAAATGTGGGCACAAAGCCAAGTCTTGAAATACCGTTTCAATCCCATGCGACCTCGCCGCTGCCGGATTGTTGAAATTGACCCAGTTACCATCAAGCGTGACTTCGCCAGCCTCGGCGTTTTCAGTTCCCGAAAGTATCTTGACGAGAGTCGACTTACCTGCGCCGTTGTCACCGATGAGAGCAGTAACCTGCCCCGCCTCCACATCAAAATCCGCACCATCGAGTGCGACGACGGACCCGTAAGTGCGCACTATGCCGCGCGCTTCAAGTAGTGCCATCTTTATCTTCCTCCGTTCTGCCATGGCGTTGCGCGACCTGCAATTGCCTCGCGCAACTTCAAGAGTCTTGGCCGTGCCGTTTCCGAGAGAAATGTTGCTCGCTCAGCGGGATTGAGTCCCACCGCTTCTTTCCACACTGATCGCCCTGCGATAAATCCTGATGCGCCACCATCATCGCAAGAAACTTTTATCACGTCCTCAAAAACATCAAAATCAACTCCCGCACTCAGGACAGCCCAAGGAACGGTCAAAACATCCGACAAGCGCCGGCAGCCCTCTGGAGAACCCGGGTACTCCAGTTTCAACAGATCCGGTTTGGTAGCCGTGAGTAACTCGGCGGAGCTAATAATTGCCCGCTCACGTTGCTCCGGTGTCAATGATTCCACTCCGCGTGGTGCAAAGATCAAATTCTCAATCACCGAAGGGATGCCTTGCTCGCGGCAATCGTCAACAATGCTTTGCACAAGTGCGACAGTTTCTAGGGTGATGTCGGGCTCTCCTGCCCGAACTTCGCGCTGGGGGTTCATCATCACGAGAACTTTCACCGCGTCGCCGCCCATTGACTTGACCCAAGCCGCATTTTGCTCAGGTATCGAATAGGACCGCGGCTCACCATCAAAATCTCCTCGATCTGTTGGCTCCGAGGCAATGAGAAGTCCACATGAGGAGTCCAATGCACCTGCATCCGTGACCGCCCCGACACCCAATTGCGGGTCAAGCAAAATGCCTGTGGCATCCGGAGTCAGCGCTCGCGTCACCTCCACTTTTACATCGCGCATATCTTGATCAGTCGCCTCGATGCCGACAGCGGTGAACATGCGACGCAGCGTGTTGCGCTGGTCGAATGCGATGATTGCAAAAGTCCCACTGTCATCGGAAATATTTGACAGGGAGAGGGATTGGCCTTGCGGTGCGGCCATTGTCATGAAACGAGCTCCTTATGTGAGGGTGGTGAGTAACTGGCTGCCAAGCCGGCAGCCAGTGGAACATCGGGTTGATGGGCAGCCCACGCAGCAAGCGCAGCCGCCCCCCGAGAACCAGGTTCTTCTCCGTTGAAACGACGAAGACCTGGCATGACTAGTGATTTTCCTCGAAAAATTCCATCAATATTTGCCCAGCCACCGGCAGCGATTGCAGCGTGATAGGGACCGGCAAGGTCATCAACCACGTGCACCAAATCACGGGTGGCTCCGAGTACGTATTCCATGGCGCCCGCCCACACATGAGCCGGTGAAACATCTCCGCGCAGGGAAATAGTTACCTCGTTGGTCCAGGCGGGCGGTTCGGAAACGGAGACATCTGAAAATTCTGTTGCATCCCATGAGTCAGCAATTCTTATGCGCTCTTCACGACTATTGATGCCCAACATTGACATGACTCGACCGAGCACGAGCCCCGATCGTGTAGCGCCAAGTATCGCTGTGGCACCTGGGATCACATGGTGGCCAGCACTTACTCCTCGACTCACCAATGAGGCGCGCTCACTGTTGGTCAGACTCCGCTCAACTGATCGCAGGACAACGTCCGCGGTCCCACATGAGTTGTACAGATCATTGGTATTGACGGCACCAGCACCAACCGCTCCCACCAAATGATCATGACCTGCAATGGTTACCTGTGCACCGCGCAAGGCGTTCGGGGCAGAATCCAACACGGTTCCTATTGATGTTCCGGCAACAAAAGTCTCCGGTACAAGACCTGCATCCGCGCCTATAAGTTCAAGTGCGGGAAGCCATGGTGCGCCAATCTCTTGATCCCAGAGCCCTGTGCGGGAAGCCAAGGATGGTTCGGTGGCTTTCACTCCGGTCAAGCGAAACGCTATGTATTCCAGTGCATTAAGCCATTGAGCGCCAATGGGAATTTCCTGACCAGATCCCTTGCGCCACAGTAATTTGGAAAGTGAGCACTCGGCTTTGAAGCCTAGTCCCGTATGCGCTACGAATTCTGAAGCAAACAACTGCGGTAGTTCTTCCAGTTCCTGCTTTCCTCGTTCGTCGAACCACGCCACCGCTGGCATCAATGGGTTGCTATGTGCATCAACGAGAACGCCCGTCTCAGCCATGCCTGTGATTCCGATTCCAATGACTGCACCGAGTGAATATGAATCAGGAACGCATTGAGCCATAATGGCAATAGCAGTATCTGCGAGAACATCGACATTTATCTCTGTTTCGCCATTTCCTCGAGTTTCCCAAGGGGTTTCCAAGGAGGCGCGACCGACAATCGTGCCATCAAGCGTGAATGCGTTGGCTTTCATTGACGTTGTCCCCACATCAATTCCAATGGTTATTGCTGTTTGATCAGTCACGCGCTGACCTCCAACACCGTTGGCGGCAATTCACCTGAGCCACGCGCGATCATGTGCAGAGGCACGATCGTTTCACTTGGAAAATCTGTTTCTCCGCTCGCCATGAGCGCGATGAGCCGCTCCATTGCGATGCGAGCCAGAATCCGAGGGTTGTGATCCAGGACGGTAATAGCCGGACTAAGAATGTCAGCAGCGACAAAATCGCCAAAGGAAACCATTGCAATGTCTGTTCTATTGCCCATGTGAAGGGCGCGCACGACACCGAGTGATGTCTCGGAACGAGCAGAAAAAATTGCTGTGGGAACGCCGGGTTGAGCGAGCATTTTGTAGGTACTGGATTCAGCAGCCTCTGCATTTGTGCAACCAAGAAATTGCAGGCTTTCGTCGATAGGGAGACCCAACTCGACATGCGCTGCGAGATAGCCTTCACGTCGTTTGCGAGAAGTTTCGATCTCCAGGTCATCAACGATCAAGGCGATTCGGGTGTGACCATAACTTGCTAGGTGAATGACAGCCTTTTGCGACTCAGCAAAATCGTCCACGAGGACAACATCTGAGTCCAGCCCATTCGCGTGTCGGTCGAGAAACACTACGGGTGTATTGATGTTCGCGAGAAATCCGAAATCAGTCATGAACGGTGCGATGATCATTCCGGCAACCCTTCGGGCGAGCATGCCTTCAACAACTCGCCGTTCCGTGCTCGGGGTTCGAGAGTTACTTGCAATAAAGACATTAAGGTTCTGTTCGAGTGCGATACTTTCAATTTCCTCGATCATGGTTGCAAAGAATGGGTCACCGATGGTGGGAACTATGACTCCAACGGTGTCATCAACTCCCTTGCGCAAGCTTCGGGCCATGACATCCACTTGGTAACCCAGCCGATCGACCTCGCCTTGCACACGCTTGCGCGTATCTGAAGAGACACGGGCGTCACCATTGATCACTCGCGAAACAGTTTTGGTGCTTGTGCCTGCAGCAAGGGCAACATCAGATAAGCGAATCTTTCGACGAGTCATGCGAGTGACACCTCCCGCAAACTGTTCATGATCTCCTGGACGCGCTGCACATTGATGCCACCAGCGCGAACCTGTTCGCAGGAATTACTTGATGTCGCAACTCCAAAGCGCATGGCCGTGAACCAATCAACTTCGGAATCATCCGCCGTCTGACTCCACTGATGCACGAGGCCTGCCACGAATGAATCGCCTGCTCCGACCGTGCTCACCGTGTCAACAGGAAATGCCGCGACCCAGGTCACCGACCCCTCGTTTGCCATCGCGACTCCCGCGGCACCCGCGGTGACAATTGCGCGATTGGCACCACGCCGACACAATTCGAGTGCGGCGATTTCGGCGCGCTCCCTCATGGAGGATTCATCATGTTGACCCGCATCCATGACGAAAGCACTCGTTGCCGAAAGTGCGGCTTCAGCCTCGTCCACATTCGGAGTGACCACATCGGGGCAAGCCACAAGACTTGCTGCAAGCCACTGCGGATTCACGTCAAGTAGAACTTTCACACCTTCGGCGTGCAAGGCCTCCACCAAGTCAACAAGTGATTGATCCTCGAGACCAGGAGGAAAACTGCCCATGACGACGACGACGTCCCCTGCACCCGAGGTTTCAACGATTCTTTGATGAACGGACTCCCAGTCATCAGCGGCCATGGGGTGACCTGCGTCATTGACCACGGTAACTCGATTGCTGGTCTGTTCCCGATAGATGCTGGCCGTTCGAATTGGACCTGCGACATCAATGAGCTCCGCCGATGCACCCTCAGCATCGAGGAGGGCTTCGTATTTGGCGCGATCCTGAGTCCCCGTGGGAATGATGAGACGCGCCTTGTCGTTCAGTGCCCGAAGTACCCGAGCGACATTGATGCCCTTTCCCCCTGCGGTCAGCTCAACGTCCAAGGTGCGCATCACCGCCCCGGGAACAAGCTCATGGATCGTGATGGTCCGATCAAAGACAGGGTTCGGATTGACGATGATTAACGTCATGTGCCGTCCTCCTGTCCCGTGTCGCGGATTCGTTTGTGACATCGATGTCATAGTTCATAATGGCCTAGGTAATCGATGACATTGCGGTGCCCGAACGTTACCCTCGGATTTCTGGAAATTGAACCCACGTTATTAAATCGTTACATAATCGCGTCGATAACAGCCCTCATTTGAGTCGCCGTGGGAGCTCCAGCCTCCACGCGGTGACAGGGGAAAACAGGTAG
>JALRGY010000001.1:0-263 GCA_023253325.1 Candidatus Nanopelagicales bacterium
GTCCAATAATCGCAGTGCCTGACGCGCGAAATAACCGAGCTCGGGATGACTGCGTTTAGCTTCCAACTCGGTAACCACCACAACGGGCAGCACAACGTCGTGTTCATCAAATCGCTTCAATGCGTGAGGATCTGAAAGAAGTACCGAGGTATCTAAAATATATGTGCGACGCAATTCTTTTTGGGGCACGGAACATACTCCTCACCGGCCCACCGGTTCAACTTGCCTACTGGCCTTTCGTGAGCCAGGTGGGGCATCTACGA
>JALRGY010000001.1:273-41255 GCA_023253325.1 Candidatus Nanopelagicales bacterium
AGCATTTAAGGATTCACGCATTGCTAACGGGGTAAACGCTATGGCGCAATTGTTACGAGTCGGCCTCGACACGCCGCGAAATTAGTGCCGTTAAACAAACCATGACGGCACACGCAATAGCAATGGCTCCTCTGTTTACGGGCGAGAGGGATGCAATGGCTGCACCCAATGACCAGGCTATTGGAAAAAAGATGACCGTTTTGATTTTCGCATTCCAGGATTCATCTCCTGTTAAGGCGCGAGCCACGGAAAATCGAACTGCATCGATGAACGGTCCCGTGCCAGAGATTATGTGAACGCGACTCTTGCCAATCATGATGAAAATGGTTCCGAGGATTGCCAACGACATGGCAGAGGTGCTGGTTGACAATGCGCCAGCCCACCAATCACCTGAACCAATGGACAACTGATTGTTATTAACCTCCTGCAACGGCTGTGACACCATGGCACCAACCGTCGCCGTTACAACAAGAAAAACTGCGGCGACATAGAGCAACGTCCGCGAACCCCGAGGCGTAACAAAAAAAGGAAACTTGAATCGCAAAATAATGACCGTCGCGATTCCCAGTGCGCATCCCAATAGGGAAAAGAGAGATAGCGCTGCTTCGCCCGCATTTGAAGTAAGTCGCGCCCAGAATAAGACCAAGTTGCCCGCCTGATTGGCGGTAAAGACACCATAAAGACGGAAGTCGACAGCATCCATGGCCCCTGCCATGACGGCAAGAATGAGAACCATAGGAATGGGATGCCTCAGCGCCGATTCGGCATTGGGATCCATTATTTTGTCGTCGAAATTAGTCATGCTAAAAAACTCATGCACCGTATCTTCTGTTGCGCTCGGCGAATGTGCGAATTGCGCGCAGGAAATCAACATGTCGAAAGTCAGGCCAATAGGCCTCACAAAAATAGAATTCGGAGTGGGCACTTTGCCAGAGCAGAAATCCTGACAGTCTCTGTTCACCCGAAGTTCGAATAACTAGATCAGGATCTGGTTGGCCTTTTGTGTAGAGGTGCTCTGCAATGTGCTCGGCATTGAGCAGGGATGCAAGTTCACTCAGTGTGGTTCCTTGAGTAGCGTGGTCAGCCAAGAGAGATCGAACGGCGTCAACAACCTCACGCCTTCCTCCGTACCCCACTGCAATATTCACCAACGAGCCGTCAATTTCCGCTGTCGCTTCGGCGGCCTCTTTGAGCAGGGTTGCCGTTCGCGAGGGCAGCAGATCTAAAGCGCCGACTGGGTGTAGCCGCCAACGCCCTTGGCCCACCAAGTTTCCTACAGTGGTCTCAATGATGGTCATCAACTTATCGAGCTCAGGTTCGGGTCTCGAGAGATTATCGGTCGACAACAGCCACAAGGTGACAACCTCAACTCCTGCATCATCGCACCAGCCGAGGAAGTCAATTATCTTTGCGGCGCCGGCCTCATGCCCCTGGGCCGAGGTAGACCCCTGAGCACTGGCCCATCGTCTATTTCCGTCAAGAATGACACCAACGTGGCGTGGAATGCGATCGAGCGGGATTTGAGTAGCCAACCTGCGCTCATAAGCGCCGTAAACCAGATCCTTTAAGCCCACGTACAGAGATTACTCTGTCAGGGAATCGAACGTGGGTAAACCACTCGGAGGAGTTAATCCGCTCCACTGCAGGGGCGAGGAGAGCACCATCGTGCTCAGAGGCGGACTGTACCCGGCAAGCAGGTCGATGACCGCCTCAAAATGGGCAGTATTCATGGCTCGCACCTTGACGATGCAGCACTCACGGCCAACTACGCGATGGATCTCAAGGATCTCTGCGCGCTCCTGGGCACTTGGGTCGTTGAGAATGCACGACTCTCCGTAACAGGCTAATCGGACAAATGCCATGACGGGCCAACCTGCTCGGTCCGCATCAAGATGAGCAGAGTAACCGGCGATAACACCTGACTCTTCTAATTTGCGGACTCGAGATGAAACAGTCGGAGAGGTCGAATGAACCCTTTTGGCCAACTGGCTGTGTGAGAGGCGGGCATCTCGCTGAAGTTCTCCGAGAATGGCCCAATCAAGTTCGTCCATGCACCAACTATCTCACTAATTGAATTCGCACAGAAAAAATCACTCACATAGTGGTGCGCAGTTCTTGATCTGCTCGTCGTGTCAATTCACTTCGCACCCGCCAAAGATCTGGGAAGGCTTGTTTGTCCCTGATCCCTCCAACAACTTCAACCGGAGTTCCCTGCGTCCCTTTCACCTCGAGTCCAATCGTTCTCTCGACCACCCGGAAATGCACTGCCCTCCAGGCCATGAGCAATTCGTCCACGTCGATCAAAGCCTCAGCAAGTTGAAAAAGTCCTTCATGATTTTCAAAGTTGATAAATAGTTCTTCCAAAGAAATTTCCTCGGACTTGAGCGCGTTGTCAAATTCGAATCCCAAACGAGGAATGACTCGACGAATGGCTCTGAAACCGGGTGAATCAAAACCGGAGCCGTGACCCAAAGCGAGGCGAACCTTTTGATACTCCCACGGAGTCAATTGCTCAAGGATGCCCAACTGTTGGGTGCAGTAGGTAATACACAAGTTAACGCGCTTGAGGAGTCGAGTGGCCGCAGCAAAATTTCGCTCCCTGATTTTCTCGAGGGAATACTCAATCTCTGACACCGCCAGTTTGAGCCATAACTCGGATGATTGATGGGTCACGGTAAATAACAGCTCATCCCGGTGAACCCACGAATCTGGCTCGGGCTGAAGAACCAATAGCTCTGGGGTTCTGATGTATCTCTCGTAGTCGCTATCGCCCTCGCCAACGAGAATCTGTTCTGCATTTCCAAATTCAGCCACAGTTACCCTCCCAATCATGTGGGCTCATCATCACAGACAGTGGAACGGGTGAAAACGGTCAGACCGTATGTGCCACGAAACTGGTGACAAAAACGAAAAAATCTTTATAAATTTAAAGATTCACTCGAGTTTTGAGGAATTTTGCTAAAACAACCGGGTCTTTGGTGGGCAGCTCACAGACGCTGAATTTGCACACCTGAGCGCCGCTGTCCGGTCCCTCTTCCCAGAGGATTTCCGGCGCCAACGGTGACCGAGCACCCACGCCTGCAAATTCTTGGGAGCTAGGACCCGAAATCACCAGTTCCCAAGGTCCTTGGGCTAGGGACCACAATGCGACAAGCCCCCACCCCACCGCCCGAGGTGAGGACAGCGCGAATTTGGGCACTACTGAGAGCCCAGCCTCGGCCATAGATCGCATTTCACTTGCGTTCGGCCCGCCGAGCCCTGAGAGGCGAACGAGAGAATTCGCTAGTGCAAACCAGCCGGACGGCTCAGCGTTATCAGTGAACTCGCGGGGACGACGAATAAGTTTCTGGGCGTCATCCGCGGTGTCATAGAAGCCACCGCTGTCGTCGGCAAAGTGTGCGACCGCCGAGTACGCCAAGGTCCGCGCCAATTCAAGCCACTCGGATTCACCCGTTGCCTCGTAGAGAGAAATCAAACCTTCAGACATATTGGCGTAGTCGTCCAGAACACCGGCACTGGAACCAACCTTGCCATCGCGTGAAGTGCGTGCCAAATAGTCTGCACGCATATCGCTTCCCATGTGCACGCTGATGACTAGATCAGCAGCATTGCGGGCGGCCTCAATCCACTCTTCGTTTCTAAAGATCGCACCTGCATCAGCCAGAGCCGCAATGGTTAAGCCATTCCAGGCCGCTACTACTTTGTCATCGCGACCGGGATAAACACGATGCGCGCGTACGTTGAATAGTTTGGAACGCCAGGCGCTCCATTGCGTCCAATCAATCGGGTCATTGAGCAACTGCAGTGTTGACTTCCCATGCTCAAAAGTGCCCTGTTCGGTCACTTGAAATAGTGCCGCAGCAGCTGTGCCCTCTGTTTTACCGAACACTTCAATCAGTTCAGCCGGCGTCCAGGCATAAAACTTTCCCTCCTCGCCATCGCTGTCCGCATCCAATGCCGCAGCAAAGGCCCCCTCCGGTGTGCGCATCTCACTGAGAAGGAAATTAATACTCTCGTGAACAATCCGTTCTGCCAGTTTGCTGCCCGTTAGGCGCCACCAGTGTGCGTAGACACGGATAAGTAATGCATTGTCATAAAGCATCTTTTCGAAATGGGGAACAACCCACTGGCCATCAACGCTATACCGAGCGAAGCCGCCACCAAGTTGGTCGTAGATGCCACCACGGGCCATAGCTTCAAGCGTGCGCGAGGCCATGTGCAATGCGTTGGTTCCCACGGATTCATCAGTCGACATCCGAATGAGGAATTCGAGGATCATTGAGGGTGGAAATTTTGGTGCCCCTTCAAAACCACCATTAGTTGCGTCAAAGCTCTTGCTCAAAGTAGCGACAGCACCTCGAAGGAATTCTGTGAGCTTCGCTGAATCCATGGATGCAATATCGGAATAAGACATGGGTGGTCTGCGGGATTCCAATGCATCGATAATCCGCGTACCTGCCGATTCGATACTTTCTTTGCTTTGTTTCCATGTCGTTGAGATTGATTCCAACACCTGAGGAAAACTAGGTAATCCGTGGTGTGGTTGCGGTGGGAAATAGGTTCCAGCGAAGAATGGTCGGCCTTCATGGTCCAGAAATACCGACATGGGCCACCCGCCGTGTCCAGTTAAAGCAACGGTTGCTTCCATGTAAATAGAGTCGATATCGGGTCGTTCTTCCCGATCAACCTTGATATTGACAAAATTGTCATTCATGAATCGTGCGATCTCAGAATCTTCAAATGACTCATGTGCCATGACATGGCACCAATGGCATGCGGAGTATCCAATACTCAAAAATATGGGCACATTCCGCGTTCGCGCCTGGTCAAATGCCTCAGGGCACCACTCCCACCAATCCACGGGATTTTCTGCATGCTGAAGCAGATACGGGCTGGTTGATTTTGATAACCGATTTGTCACGCCTTAATCATCACAGCACTGGGTTTGGCGCGCACTTCTGGTATACCTTGCGGTCGTCACAACTATGCTGAGAGAACTACCTGCATCTGAACGAGCACCCGGAGGAAACATGTTTGATGACGCCAAGAACATGATGGACAACGCGATCAGCCACAACGAGGCCCTCCCCCAAATCGAGAATCAAAAGGCAGGCGACTCTCGGCCCCACACGCTGAGAAACTGGCTCGTCGGCGTCGCTGTCGTAGCAATTGGCGTAGCGCTGCTCATAATTTTCTAGCTGGTCAGCGTCTAACCTTGAGTGAATCCCTTGCTGAGTTTTTCCATTGCTCCGGTTAACTCACTCGGAATGACCCATACTTTGTTGGCATCTCCCTGGGCGATTCCAGGTAGAATTTCCAAATAGCGATGGGCAAGTGCCGCCGAGCTGGGGTTGGCATTGTGAATAGCGTTATACACCCTTTCGAGCGCCGCGGCTTCACCATCTGCCCGAATAACTTCAGCGCGGGCTTCAGCTTCAGCTCGAACAACTTCAGAGGCAGCGAAGCCTTCAGCCGTCAGGATTGCGCTCTGCTTTTCACCTTCAGCTGTCAAGATTGCGCTCTGCTTTTGGCCCTCTGCCGTAAGAATTGCAGCACGGCGCTCACGCTCTGCCTTGAGCTGCTTCTCCATCGATTCTTGGACCGAATGGGGTGGATCAATGGCCTTTAACTCAACCCGATTGACCCTGATTCCCCAGCGACCCGTTGCTTCATCGAGGACCCCCCGCAATTGACCATTAATGGAGTCCCGTGAAGTAAGAGTCTCTTCCAAATCCATGGAGCCAATGACATTGCGCAAGGTGGTCACGGTTAACTGCTCAATACCAAGAATGAAACTGGAGATCTCATAAGTCGCCGACTTTGGGTCCGTCACTTGAAAATAGACAACAGTGTCGATGGACACCACCAAGTTATCCTCGGTGATGACCGGCTGAGGAGGGAAGGAAGCTACCTGCTCCCGCATGTCGACTCGTTCACGTATCCGATCAACCAGTGGTATCAAAATGGACAAGCCTGGTGTGAGAGTGCGCTGATATCGCCCGAGGCGTTCAACGATCGCAGTGCTTGCTTGATTCACAATCACCACGGTTCGTGAGATCAGAACAAAAACAATTGCTAGCCCGATTACTACTCCGATGATGAGCCCTATTGCGTCCATGTACTTCTCCTTCTCAATTGCTGATCGAGTATTTACTAGTCGAGTGGGTAGACCAGTGCGGTTGCACCGTCTATTCGAGAAACACAAACGCGTGCACCTGCGGGAATTACTTCATCGCTCAAGTCTCGATCCAATCGAGAGCTCCACACTTCCCCGTTCAATCGGATGCGACCATCATCGCTATTGATTTCGGTCATGGTGAGGGCTTCCATGCCTTTGAGTGCGTCAACACCTGTTCTGGAGAGCATCGGCATGCGATGCATGTGCCGAGCAGCAACAGGTCGCACAAACAAAATTCCCGCGAGGGAAACGCCTGCGACTACGCCGCCTTGAACGAGTACCGGAGCGCCAACCGCGGCCGTGATTACTCCTGCAACGGCACCCACTGCGACTAAACCAAGATAGAAGGTTGCTGTAACTAACTCCAGGCCGAGAGCGACTGCGGCAACAACTACCCATGCCCACACCATGTTGCTCACCTCCGCCTCACGAATACCTACGTTCACTCGGTTCAACATGTTCACCATAACCCGTTAAACAGGTCTTGGCACACCATGCGGTCCTCGACAGTTGGTCGCGATCCCGTCGGCATTTGCCTCATAAATCGGCATTGACAAACGCAAATACAGCGAATATGGTCAACAAATGACGTACTTGCGGGTTTCTACAGCCGCCGAGCTACTCGGAGTAAGCCAAGACACGGTACGCCGCTGGATCGATGCAGGACGTTTACGGGCTCGCCACCCCAAGGGAGGTCGCACGGAGGTCCGTGGTGCCGATGTAGCCGCGGTACTGGGTGAAGGCCGAATCCAGGACCCCGACGCTCCACCGCAAAGTGCTCGAAATCGCTTCCCAGGGATCGTTACCCGCGTGGAGCGAGACGGTGTAATGGCACTTGTTGAAATCCAGGCGGGTTCGCATCGAGTCATCTCACTCATGTCACGGGAAGCCGCTGATGAATTGAAGCTTGAAGTCGGGGTTCCTGCGGCCGCCACCGTAAAAGCTACAAACGTCGTGATCGACATTGTTTAGCAAACGCACATTTCTCCCGCTGGGCATTGTGTCTTCACTCTCTGTGGTGATTGTGTCCGCGTGTTCAACAACTATTGATTCGGACCCAGCGATAGGTACGTCCGTGACCATCTCTGCTGCAGCATCGCTAAACAGTGCATTTACCTCCCTGGCAGAACAATTTGAAGCAGAACACCCAGACATTGAAATCAAAGTAAACTTTGGCGGCAGTGGCGCGCTCGCGGAGCAAATCGCCGCAGGCGCCCCTGTTGATGCTTTCGCATCTGCCTCCACAGCCACAATGGATCAGATTTCAAATTTTGTCGAGTCACCGAAAACTTTTGCCCGCAATCAATTGATCGTGATAGCTCCCGCTGCAAATACGGGTCAGGTCAAGGACTACCAATCGATTCAAAAGGTCTCCACGGTGATGTGTGCCGAGAGCGCTCCATGCGGCGCGGCTGCACAAAAATTCCTGAGTGAAGCAGGCATGGCGGCAAACATCGTGTCCTTGGAACCAGATGTTAAATCTGTTGTCAAGAAAGTAATAACCGATGAAGCCGACGCAGGTGTTGTCTATGTAACCGATGCCAATGCTGCTGGGACTGCGGTCGTTGCATTCCCCATCCCCCCTGAAGTGAATGTCACGACCGACTATCAAATTGCATTGATCAAAGACTCCAGTGCCCAGAGCGATGCACAGGAATTTTTGGACTTTCTTCTAGGCCCCACCGGTGTTGACGTCCTCCAATCTGAAGGATTCATGTCGCCATGAAGGCTCGCAATCTGGCAATAGATCAATCTCCCAAACTCCTCATGGCACTGGGTTTTGTAGCCATTGCCTTCTTGGGCCTTCCGCTTCTCTCGCTCTTGGGTTCGGTCAATTGGCCTGATTTCCCTGAACTTCTGAGTGCTCCCGCATCACTTGAGGCAATTCGGCTTTCCATCGTCACATCACTATCTGCGACGGTCATCGCTATCTTCCTCGGCGTTCCACTCGCTCTGATCATGGCGCGTTCGCACATGCGAGGGCTTTCCTTTGTACGGGTTTTGGTTCTTATTCCTCTCGTGCTTCCTCCTGTAGTAGGGGGTGTCGCATTATTAATGGCATTCGGCCGACGAGGCATCATAGGTTCCTATCTCTATGACTGGCTTGGTGTTCAATTGCCGTTTACCACGACAGGCGTTGTCCTTGCACAAACATTTGTTGCGATGCCGTTCCTAGTAATCACCGTGGAAAGTGCCTTGCGCTCACTTTCCAAGGATTATGAACATGCTGCGAGCACACTTGGAGCTTCTCGCATGCGCATATTCATTCGGATTCAACTACCTCTCATCGCTCCTGCCTTAGCCGCAGGTGCGCTGCTGACCTGGGCCCGGGCCCTCGGGGAATTCGGGGCGACCCTGACTTTCGCTGGCAACTTTCCTGGAGTTACCCAGACACTGCCACTTGCCGTTTATTCGACACTCGACATAGATCGCGACCAGGCCATTTCGCTGAGTGTGGTCATGCTCCTAATTGCATTCGCTGCTCTTTTTGGAATGCGCGATAGATTCATAAAGTCAGGTCTGACATGACGAACCAAGGCTTGAGTGCTGACTTCACCGTTGACCGAAATGAATTTCAACTGGACTGCAAATTATCGGTTGCTCCCGGTGAGGTGTTAGCGCTTGTCGGTCCAAATGGCGCGGGCAAGAGCACCGCACTTCAGTCGATTTCGGGGCTCATTTCAATCACCTCGGGCGAGATCAAAATCGGTGGACAGGTGCTTGACTCGCCGGCGGCGCATTGCTTCATCCCGGCTCACAGCCGCAATATTGGCGTTGTGTTTCAGAACTATGCACTCTTCCCACATCTCTCGGTTTCTGCGAACATTGCGTTTGGTCCCCGCAGCCGTGGGGCGTCGAAAGCCCAAACTCGCGAGAGCACAGATGCCGTTCTCGCCCAATTTGACCTGTTAGGCCTCGCCCGCAAGCGCCCCGCTGAGTTATCCGGTGGCCAAGCCCAGCGAGTGGCCCTTGCCCGAGCCCTGGCCACGAGTCCTGATGCATTGCTCTTGGACGAACCACTTTCCGCCCTCGATGCCGTCACTGCGGGCCATGTTCGCAGTGAACTGGGTAAACATCTCAAAAAGTTTCAGGGTTCGACCATCATCGTGACCCACAATCCCCTTGATGCGTTGTTGCTCGCAGACAAAATCGCAATCTTGGAAAACGGCCAGATAACACAGGTTGGCAGTCCTAGTGAAATAGCTCAATCGCCGAGAACCGATTACGCAGCAACCTTGATGGGAGTAACACTCATAAGAGGCAGAGCGACGAATGGAGTCATTGCAACGCCAAACGGAGAATCCATCTCCACGGACAATTCCCAACTTTCTGGGTCCGCAGCAGCGATCATTCGGCCAGATACGGTCTCTGTTCACTTGACCATGCCAGAGGGCAGCCCCCGCAACGTCTGGGATGGTGAGG
The DNA here is from genome assembly GCA_023253325.1 of Candidatus Nanopelagicales bacterium. GTDB lineage: Bacteria > Actinomycetota > Actinomycetes > S36-B12 > S36-B12 > UBA4592. The sequence goes on from JALRGY010000001.1 coordinate 9,875, forward strand.
TTAGTGACATTCAGCAAACTCTCGATCGAGTGCGGCTGGTCATTCGGGGTCCAGTTACCCTCTCGGCGACGATAACGCCGGCGTCACTCAACTCAATGAACCTTCAGGTTGGGTCTCGAGTTTGGACGAGCGTTAAGGCTATCGAGGTCGCGGGGGTGAGTCTGGACTAATGCCCACACCTTTTGTCAGCCAACTCGATCCATCATGGAAGCTCGCACTCACTGACCACCTGGACAAACTAGAAGCGATCGAATCCTTTATCGAATCTGAAAATGAAGTTGGCATAACCTACCTGCCTCCACATGATCAAGTCTTGCGTGCATTCACCCAACCAATCAACTCCATCAAAGTTGTCATCGTTGGACAGGACCCATACCCCACCCAAGGAGATGCCCATGGCCTCGCTTTCAGTGTTGAACCAAATGTGCGCATTCCGCGAAGCCTGTCCAATATTTATCAAGAACTCTCAACGGATCTGGGCTGCCCGACTCCAACAACGGGAGACCTCCGCCCGTGGGCCTCTCAAGGAGTGCTCCTGCTGAATCGAGTCCTCACAGTTCGATCGGGTGCCTCGGGATCACATCATGGGCATGGCTGGGAAGAATTCACGGAGGCCGCGATCTCAGGGCTCCTCACTCATTTGGAGATACCGCCCGTCTTCATTTTGTGGGGAAAGCCCGCGCAAAAGTTGTTGCCTCTGGTGGGACAAGCACCAGTGGTTTGGAGTTCCCACCCAAGCCCACTATCGGCGCGCAAAGGATTCTTTGGGTCACGACCATTTAGCCGTACCAATGCAATATTGGTCTCACGTGGTCAAGGACCTATTGACTGGCGTCTGCCTTAGTCTGCGGCAAATTTCGCACATAACGATGCATGACAAAGTCAGCATAAAATGAAGCAAAAGGAATTGTTCCTGCGAGAAGTAGCGCGACGGTCTTAAGAATTGGGAAGCGCAGGAGAAACGCTAAATTCACAGCAGCAATGAGGTAGGCAAAATAGAGCCAGCCATGCGCAACCCATAACAAGCTGTACAGACCGGGTTTGCCACCGTCATCCGCGTAACCCCATAGGAGATAGCCGAGTAGCGCCCAAACGGTCGCACTCGCAAGTACTACACCTGTCACCCACGCCATGATTCGGAAGGCAAGCAACGCGCTCGGGATCTTGTTCATGTCACGACTCTATAGAGATCAGAGTTCATGAGCGAACGGAGGTTGGGCACCCGCTCGCTGACAGGTCACCCCAGCAACCTTGATGCCAAATTCAGTTGCAGCGAGTATCTTCTCCATGGATAAGAGGTCCGACTGCGAATATTTATTCTGAGCCCAGAAGGCAAGGAAACCGCCGCTGAAAGAATCACCCGCACCCACGGTGTCAACGATCTCAACGGGTGGCACAGCAACAATTTCCTTGGCGCCACGAACAAAAACGTTCAGTGCCTCAGCGCCATCAGTGAACAACACAACCGCGCCTGTCTTATTGTGCAACTCCTCAGCTGCCCGCTTTGGGTCAAGATCGGGTGTCATGAACTCGAGATCATCTCCGCTGACTTTGATCACATTCGCCCGATTGATCACATGTTTGACTGTTTCATCAAAAACACGAGAATCCGTCATCACACTGGGACGCGCGTTGGGATCAACCATCAGGATTTGATCACTGCCAAGGGCATCCGTCACCGCACATACAGCATCGGTCAGCGGGGTGAGCACTAAGGCAAGAGTGCCAACATGGACTGCGAGGGCATTTACGTCGAGTGCATTTAGGGCCATCTCTACGGATACCGAACTTGCGGCGGTGTTGTCCATCATGAATCGATACGTGGCAGCGCCAGTCTCGTCGAGCGCTGCAATGGCAAGGGCTGAGGGTTCGGGTAAAAGCGGAACTATCCCCCGTTTCACTCCGTCAGCTTCCAGCAGACGCTGGATTCTCCGACCAAATGCATCTTGCGATATGCCGCCAATGAATTCAACATCGTGTCCCAAGCGAGCAATGGCACGCGCGGTGTTAAGCGGTCCACCACCCACGACTGAGTCGACTTCCCCGTCAGGGCTCACGATGATGTCGATCAGGGCCTCACCCATTACTTGGATCATGGGATAAATCTAGCGAATATCTCTTTGCCTACTCGAAACCATGATCCAGCGAACGTAAAGCGCAATCGCAAATAGGGCGAAGATCCACCACTGGACAGCGTAAAAAAAGTTTTGGAGAGGAAAGGCAACCTCGGCGGTCTGAATCGTGGGTGGAACAACTTTCGGCGCATTAGGGGACGCGGGAAATTCTGATTCGACAACCAGGAATCCGTCGGAGAGCGTGACACCCCATTCACTCGAAAGGACAGCTGAGTCAATTACGGCGTAGACACCATCTATTTGTTTCGAGTCCTCATAGAAGGCTTCATTGGGTTGAACAACGGCTCGAAGTTCAACCTCTTCGCTCGGCGTTGAGTAGGTTCCATCCGGGGGGACCCATCCGCGCAATACCGCAACATGTTCACCCGTGTCCAACTCAAAATCGCTCACAATCCACTGTCCAACATTCGCGTTGTCACCGCCACCCGAAAGCCGATTACCAATGCGTGCCACATGGGTTATGTCGTAGGACCCACTAGCAACGACGGTGCGACCAAAATCTGATGGGTCAAGTTCCGGGCCAAGGACCTCGCGAGCTGAAATTATCGCAGCGGCAGCAGCGCGCTCGGCATTGAGAATATTCTGGGTTCTATCCCATTGCCATTTGCCCAAAAAGAAAAAGAGGACGCAGACACCCACGAGAAGCAGGGCAACAACAATGCTGACCGGCTTGAGAAACTCATGCAGATATTTATTCCGACTTCTCATCAGTTTCTTTGTCTTCAGAAGTATCCGCAAATTCCTGCTCTACCCGCAATTCATTCTTCCCTTTGGGTAACTCAGGACTGATGCGCTTCATCTGACGATTCATGTTGAGCCACAGCAGAACAAGCGCAATGCCAACGAGTAACACAAATAAGCCAGCTATAGGTCCTGCGCCATCAATGATGGTTTGAAGGTCTGGTTCAGTTTCCATTGCAATCCTTTATTTGTCGGACCGGTCTCTTTGTTTTGACTGTTTACCTAGCGAATTCCCGCAAAGAGATCATCTTCTTGTTCAGGGGTCTCCACGTGGCTGATAGCCCGCTGAAAATCTTCAGTCGGCCAGGCAGATTTCTGCAGATCCAGTGAGACCGCAAACCAGCGACCATCTGGCTCAATTTGAGTGGCGTGCGCTTTCAGTGCGGAGTCTCGGATATGGAAATAATCCGCGGCGTGGACTTTGGTAGTGATCCGATCAATGTCATCGGGTTTGTCTTCCCAATTCTTTAACCACTCTTCATATGGTGATTCGATATTGGCCTCGATGAGAATCTGATGCAGGGCAACAACTCTCTCTTTGTGAAACTGCTGGTTGTAATAGACCTTGAGAACCTGAAATGCGGACCCGAACTCGGGATAAAGATCAGGATCTGCTGCCTGCTCCACTGCAGCCATGGTCACGACGTGTGTCTGAATGTGATCGGGATGCGGGTATCCCCCATTTTCATCATAAGTTGTGACGACCTGTGGGCGAAATCTCCTGATGAGTTTCACAAGCGGAGGGACGCTCACGTCAATCGGAACCAGTGCAAAAGCATCATCAGGCAATGGCTCACCCTCGGTGAAACCCGAGTCCATGAAACCTAACCATTCGTGCTGAACACCTAGGATTTGTGCAGCCTCTGCCATCTCTTGGCGTCGGACTTCATGGATGCCAAGTTCATCAACTCGCTGCTGGGCGGCTGGATTGAGAACATCGCCGCGCTCGCCACCCGTGCATGTCACCACCATAACTTCAACGCCCTCAGCTACATAGCGAGCCGTGACGGCCGCACCTTTACTGGATTCATCATCTGGGTGAGCGTGAACTGCCATCAAACGGAGTGAATCACTATTTGCCATCTCATGCACGAAGCAAGTCTCTCACTTCACTAGTCTGCCTCCATGGCGAGTCCCTTTCGAAAGGATCAACTCTCTCCAGCCATGCAGGAGAGATATGGAATGGATCGACGCCCAATCATGCGGAACATCCTCGTTGGGAGCACCATCTCGATTTTCATTATCGCCATCATGTTCGTTACATTTTCACTTGCTCAGAAGAATATTCAGTTTCGCCTGTTGGCGTGGGACGCAAGTTCGCCTGAGAAAGTAGATATCAATTTTGAGGTGCGTAAACCTGCTGATCTTGCGGTCACCTGCGTATTGCGGGCCCAGGACAAGAACCGAATTGATGTGGGATACGTCGAAGTTAATGTTCCTGCCGGTTCGGACTACAACCAGTTGACATATCCACTACGCACACTGGCTCCCGCCTACACCGCTGAAGTTTTGACCTGCGTCTCACAAGGAGAACCCACCCGAGTCCCTGGACCACAATTTCCGGCGGGAGTTGCACCGCCTATGCAGCCTTGGTCAGAATAAAGTTCCAGTAATTTACATTCCGTACTAGAATTTTGTTATGACTGAAGTTACCTGGCTGACTCAAGAAGCTCATGACCGCTTAAGCGCCGAGCTCGAAGAGCGTCAAGGATCCAAGCGCGTTGAAATCACCAAACGCATCGAGGCTGCCCGCGAAGAAGGCGACCTCAAAGAAAATGGTGGGTATCACGCGGCACGCGAAGAACAGGGCAAGAATGAGGCTCGGGTGCGCCAGCTCAAGCAATTACTCGAGAATGCTCAAATAGGTGTCCCTGATGCTGCGCCCGATGAAGTTTCACACGGCAAGGTCATAACAGTGCGGCTCGTCAACTTTGATGAGGATGAGACCTTTCTCCTTGGCTCCCGCGAAGAAGCGGCGCACGCATCCATTGATGTGTACTCACCAACTTCACCGCTCGGTGCAGCAGTTCTGGGCAAACGCGTTGGAGACTCCACAAGTTATGAACTTGCCAATGGAAAACAAATGCAGGTTGAGGTACTTAAAGTCGAGGATTACGCCTAGCGGTCAAAACTAGCGCCTGCTGGCACTCCGGTATTTTCTGATTGCCAGTGGTGCGAAGATGCCGATCACGACCGCGCAGGAAATGACCGTGTAGAGAACTGGATTTTGTAGTGACCAGTATTCGGGCTCAACACCCGGTGGGTATCCCGTCGGGTTGCCAAATAACTCACGCGTTGACAACACCAGCGAGGATATTGGGTTATAGGCGGCAAAAGCGCGCAGCACAGTCGGCAACCCGTCCAGTGGCACAAAAGCATTAGACAGGAATGTCAATGGAAAAAGCCAAACGAGCCCGGCAGTATTTGCAGTTTCGGTGTTTGGCACCGACAGACCAATGAACGCACCGACCCAGGTCACCGTGTAGGCGAAAAGCAGCAACAAGAGATACGCGTAAATGGCGTTGAGGATGCCATCGTTGATTCGCCAACCAACAATGAACCCGGTAACGCTCAGAACTGTCAGAACCATAATTTGCCGAATCGCATTGGCAAATGTGTTCCCAATAAGTGCTGCCGACTGCGACATGGGTAAAGCACGATATCTATCAATGATGCCTTTTTGCATTGCTTCGGCCAATCCGACCGTGCTCGCTGCTGCGGCAAAAGCCACCGTCTGACCGAAAATTCCTGGCATCAAATACTGGCGATACAAGCTGGCATCCGCCGCTGAGCCTGGCTCAGCTCCAGGGATGGGGATGGCGCCACCGAAAACGTAGGCAAAAAGAAGTACGAAGATAACCGGTTGGATGAGCTGAAAAAACATGGCTTCAGGGATTCTGAAGGACGCGAGGATCGTGGTGCGGGCAATGACAAGCGAGTCATGCAATGTCCAACCCAAGATCGGCCTGGACATTGCCTCGGGCGTGGCTGTGCGCAGATTTCCTATTGTCGCACTCATCGGCGTCCCCTTCGTGGTCGTGAGCTAGTCGGCGCAGGCGTTTCGTCGTCAGCACCGTGTCCGGTGAGTGAAAGGAATACATCGTCCAAGGTGGGGCGCCTCAGTGCCAAGTCGGCGATTTCGATCCCAGCCAAATCAAGTGCCCGCACTGCATCAACGAGCACCTTCGAGCCTCCGCTGACGGGCCCAGAGATATTCGATTCGTTGATCAAGGATTCCGATCCAAAAATCGGGGCCAGCGCGGCTGTTGCGTCGGACATTTTGTGCGGATCAACAAGGGTCACCTCGAGCCTATCTCCACCAATTTGGTCCTTGAGTTTCTCAGCGGTGCCATGAGCAATGACCTTGCCGTGATCAATCACCACAATGTCATTGGCCAACTTGTCGGCTTCCTCGAGGTACTGGGTGGTCAACAAAACCGTCGTGCCTTCAGCCACAAGACTCTCAATGACCCCCCATAGACCAAGCCGTGATCGTGGGTCAAGTCCAGTTGTCGGTTCATCGAGAAAAAGGATGCTGGGTTTTGCAATCAAACTCGAAGCCAAATCAAGCCGTCGGCGCATTCCACCCGAGTAAGTTTTGGCCGGACGATCAGCGGCATCAACTAGATCAAACCAAGTGAGTAATTCCTCGGAGCGCTCTTTGACGTAGCTGGGAGTCAGATGATAAAGGTCGCCAAACATTTTCAGGTTCTCGCGACCTGTAAGGAATTCATCGACGGCGGCGTACTGCCCTGTCAGGCCGATGCTGTGTCGCACTTCATCAGATTGCTTTGTCACGTCATACCCGTTGACAAATGCTTGACCAGCTGTTGGTTTTAACAAAGTGGCAAGAATTCTTACTGTTGTGGTCTTGCCTGAGCCATTTGGCCCGAGAAGCCCAACAACTTGGCCTTTAGGAACCACGAGATCTAAACCATCAAGTGCTTTGACATCCCCGAATGTCTTGACCAAGCCTTCGGCATGAACTGCATCATCTTTAGCCATGATCGAATTCTATCGATCAAAGTTGTTGCCTATAACTCAGTGACGTTGAAACCGCTCTCGCGCACTGCCTCCAGAACAAGATCTGCATGCTCACGACCCCGCGTTTCCACCTGTAGGACAATTTCAACCTCATCCACACCCAGATGCGGATCAATTCTGTTGTGATCCACTTCAACTACGTTGGCCGATTTGCTTTGAACCGCCTCCAGAACAGCCGCCAGACTCCCCGGAGCATCAGGCACTTGAACTCTCAAGGTCAGGTAACGCCCTCCTGCAGTCATGCCATGACGAATGATGCGCAGCAGGAGCAGTGGATCAACGTTTCCGCCCGAAAGAACTACTGCGACAGGGGGAGCGAATTTTTCGGGATGTGCCATGACAGCCGCCGTTGCCGCGGCACCCGCGGGCTCAACAATTAGCTTCGCGCGCTCCAACACTGATAGTGCAGCGTAAGACAATTGTTCTTCACTCACCGTCATGATTTCATCTACATACTTTTGAATGATTGCAAATGGGATATCACCCGGTCGGCCAACGGCGATCCCGTCAGCCATGGTCGTCATGGAAGTGAGTGCAATTGGTTTCCCCGCTTCAAGTGATGGCGGATACGCCGCCGCACCTTCTGCTTGAACACCAATTACTGTGACATCGGGTCGAACTGACTTGATGGCCAACGCAACGCCAGCGAGCAAACCGCCGCCGCCCGTGCAGACAACCACTGTTTGTACATCGGGAATTTTTTCAAGGATCTCAAGGCCAAGTGTTCCTTGACCAGCCACGATGTCTTCATGGTTGAACGGATGAATCAGAATCGCACCTGTTCGATCCGCGAATTCCTGCGCAGAGACAAGTGCCTCATCGATCGAGTGGCCTGCAAATTCGACGTGAGCACCATAGCCCTGAGTTGCTTTGACTTTAGGAATGGTCGCGCCAAGCGGCATAAAAATTGTGGCGTCAATGCCGAGCACCTGTGCGGCCAAAGCAACACCTTGGGCATGGTTGCCGGCACTCGCCGCCACCACTCCGCGAACCTTCTCTTCTGGTGATAATTGTGCGAGCCTGTTAAATGCGCCTCGGATTTTGAAAGAACCCGCGCGTTGGAGATTTTCTGGCACAAGATAAACAGGGCCCCCGACAAGTTCTGTCAACCAACGAGCATTTGCGACTGGGAACGCATTGACCACAGGCCTAATCACTTCTCTGGCCCGCTCGATATCTGCGAGTGTCACTTTTGAGTCCACTACGGAATCATGTCAGGCTCGCGGCAATTGACCTCGTTGACCCGCAATACCTGCTTGCTCCGCGAGTCGGGCCTTGGAAGCCGCCGAACGCCCTGCGCTTCCTGCTGAACCTGCATTGGCGGACGCCACACCGCTATACCCGCCCCATCTCCCTCGTGCCTGAGAAGTCGATCGATGAAATGCTGCGATGGTCTTTTCACGATCTGCGAGCACCAGTGATCCAGATATTTTCGATGAATTCTTTGATGCCTTGTCATTCTCGCGGATGGCTTGCTCGCGAGCCTCCTGCAAACGTTCACCGATTCTTGCAATGTATGCCCGATAGAAGGCGGCGCGAGCAGTTTGAGCCGTAAATTCGACCGTGCGGCGTCGGTATCGACCGTTAACCCGAACGCGTCCGTCGAAACTTTCACCGCGCCACTTTCCTGCACTCACGTAGACATTGGCGTGACCGGTCATTTGAACGGCAAGGGAAGCGAAGAGGGTTTCGATTGAATCAAGATCTCCTGCCATGCCGTAACTGATGACATAAGTGGAATCGCGCGCAACATCGACTTGCGCTGAGTTTGTGTGGGCAATGGTGACAAACAGATTCACCAGATGAGTGTTGGCCCTTTTGCCTTTCTCACCGATTGTCACGGTCCTGCTCATGGGCACTGAGGACTCTTTGCTCTGTGTGTGTCCCCGCGCCGTGGCTAGATCGATGCTGGCCAAGGTTGCCAGCATTTGCGCTTTGGACAAGTAGGCATCTGCTTCTGCTGCATTGTCTGTCCGCTCAGCTTTTGCGAGCAGCGCAGCGATCCGTTCTAACTTCACTTCGCAGCATCCACCACTGCGATGGGAACCTGTGCAGCCTGGTACCCGGCACGCAACAGCAAAGCCGCTGACTCCCCCAAGATCATTTCAACGAGTGCCACCATATTGGCCACAAATTCAGGACCATGTGCTTGGACTGGGCTGGCGCACGTGAAAGCAGTCAGGTGATGGGCCCATTCATGCAACACCACGCTTTCCCGTAATGCCCATTGATCATTGACCGGGACCGCAATAGTTTCAGTGGAAAATTCATAATGCGCCTGCGTAGTTCCTTTACGCGCCCGAACATTGGGACATGCGATATCTGGGAAATGGGCCAGTACTTGTTCATGCACTGTCGCAACGTAATCACGCACGCTTGCAATGTCGCCAAATCGACGTTGAAGGGGCACATCAAGTGAACTTCCAAAGAAGTCCACGACCCCACCCCTATTGAGGAGTTGTGAGAATTGGTCTTCGGCGCTGTACACCTGTGAGCGCCAGCGGTCAACGAGTGCACCACTGCCGTACTTCTCCTCCGAGGTCGGCGCCATGCCACTATCTTGCCGCCCATAACACTCTTCGGGACAGAGGCGGTCCTCGCCTGTGGATAGTCAGATCAGTAGAGTCCAACGTTGGTGTGAGGAAACTCTTCCTCCTATAAACATGGGGCGATGCGTGTCAGATCAGGGACCAGCGGAACAAGGAGCATCCGCTCAGCGTTCTCGTACCCGGCGTCTGGGCGGGGCAATGCGCCGAACGCCACTGCTGAAAGGCTTACCCAAAGAGGTGGCGGTTCTCTCAGCCATTGCATTTTTCGTTGCAATTGGTTTTGGAATCCTGGCCCCTGCTCTGCCAATTTTTGCCAAGACATTTGATGTCAATGCGCTTCAGGCCAGTGCCGTCATTTCGTCATTTGCACTCATGCGTTTCATTTTCGCTCCGATTGCCGGTGGTTTGGTTGACCGGATGGGTGAACGAATCGTTCTCACCAGCGGGCTGCTCATTGTTGCAACGTCAAGTGCCATCGCGGGGTTTTCCCAGACCTACCTGCAACTGATTGCATTCAGAGGCATTGGCGGTATTGGGTCTTCCATGTTTACCGTCTCAGCCATGGCACTTCTACTGCGCGTGGTCGATTCCAACCAGCGAGGTCGCGCAGCCAGCGCTTTTCAAGGCGGCTTCCTCTTGGGCGGAGTCGCAGGTCCGGCAGTTGGTGGGATCGTTGTTGCGATCTCAATCCGGGCTCCATTTTTTGTCTACGCCGGATCACTGTTCATCGCAGCGCTCGTCACACTCGTTTTTCTGAGCCGTGCTCAGCTGCTCGAGCGTGAGGAACGCGTTTCACAAGGTCAAGCGGGCAAACTTCAGGAATTGCGCACAGCCCTGAGCAGCAAGGCCTACCAGGCTGCTCTCGGCACGAACTTGATTGCAGGCTTTGTTTCATTTGGATTGAGAAGCTCAGTGGTTCCGCTCTTTGTTGTTGAGGCACTTCAACGTGGGGCATCACTCTCTGGCTTCGGTTTCCTTGCAGCTGCCGCAGTGCAAGCGCTAATGCTGCTTCCCGCTGGTCGAATGGCTGACACTCAAGGACGCCGAAAAGCCTTGCTCTTTGGCAGTACAGCGACCGCTATCGGAATGATCATTTTGACTCTGTCGGATATCGCAGTGAATGGCCTCGGCACCGCTGCAGTCGCAGGCACCGTCCTGTTCCTCGTGTCGATGGCCATGCAGGGTTTTGGTGCCGCATTCTTGGGATCGGCACCGTCAGCGGTGGTCGGCGACGTGATGGGTGGCAAGAAGGGCGGCATTGTCGTGGCCACCTTCCAAATGATGAGCGATGTTGGCGCCATCATTGGGCCGCTCATAGCCGGGCTATTGGTGGATCTCTTCGACTTTAACTGGGCCTTTGCCGTGGGTGCGGCCTTGGCGCTCATTCCCATTCTCCTCGTCCTTCGCATGCCTGAGACATTGGTTAAACATGGGGTCTCAAAAACTCAAGATGATGCTTGACCTGAGGCATGGGGTTGTCCCACGACTGAATCTGATGACGTACGCTGTCGTAGTTACCCTTCCCACGCTCTCACAGGGCGTTTTCACAAGAGCGAACCAGAAAGAGCCAATGCGTGAGTGATTCGTCAAATTCCGTGCCTGAGATTGCGCCTGCCCCGCGCTCTCCCCGCAGGTGGCTCAACACCATTGTCGCAGTCGGAACAACCCTGACACTCGTTGTGACCGGAACGATCTTTTTCGTTAGTTCGACTCGTTCCACCCCCGCGCAAGCAGATTCCATGGAGGACCCGTCAGGATCATCTAGTTCCCTAGAAAACCCGCTGACAGAAGTAGCCGCGGACGTCAACACGGGCCCATCACTATCTGATGTCAAGAACGTTGTATTCATTCTGGCCGATGACCTTGATTGGAACCTGTTCAATCAGCTCCCTCGTCTGGTTGCCCTCCGCGATCAAGGCATGACTTTTACCAATCACACCGTGACCGATTCACTGTGTTGTCCTTCGCGAGTTTCAATTCTTCGCGGTCAGTACATTCATAACCACAAAGTGATTTCAAATATCTCTGAAACTGGTGGGGGTTGGCCCACATTCCGCCAACGCGGCGAGGAAAAGGACTGTCTTCCCGTGTGGTTGTCCAATGCTGGCGTCACAACCGCGTTGTACGGGAAATACTTGAATGACTATCCCGAAAAGCCCGGTCAGGCAACGTATGTCCCACCAGGTTGGGACGAATGGGCCGTGCCAATATCGCGCGGAGATTCATACACCGGGTACAACTATGTTCTCAATGAAAATGGGAAGTTGAAGTCCTTTGGCAAAAAACCTCAAGACTTTCTTAACGATGTAATCACGAACAAAGCGGCAAACTTCATTAGAACCGCACAAGAACCGTTCTTTCTCGAGCTGGCCACCTACAGCCCACACAGGCCAGCTCCCGTTGCCCGGCGAAACCTCAATAAGCAAGGGGGCACCATCGCCCCACGAACACCCTTGTACAACACATATGGCATTGATGAGCCCGCCTGGATGAGCGGTAATCGACTACTCAATGCCAAGCAACTCGCGAATGTTGACAAACAATGGCGCAAGCGAGCCAAATCCGCTGAGTCCGTGGCGGACTCGGTCCAGGCGTTAATGGCGATGTTGAAGGCAACCGGCAAAGATCAAAACACTCTTGTTGTTGTTACAACTGACAATGGGTACCACATGGCCGAACGTCGGATGTTCAAAGGAAAACGCACTCCATACGCCAGTGACACCGTGGTCCCGATGGTTGTTATTGGCCCCGGAGTTCCCGCCGGCTCAACGGTCAATGAGATGACAAGCACCATTGACTTGGCTCCAACGTTCTCAGAGGTTCTTGGAACTTCGGCGCCTAATTGGGTTGATGGGCGCTCCATCATGGGCTTCCTGCCAACTAGTGAGACACCCATTGACTGGCGTGATGCAGCCCTCTCAGAGAGTCTTGGAATTTCAACACCGGACGATCCCGACTATCAAAAGAATGCCCCGCCTCAGTTCTTTGCACTCCGAACACCGACCTGGCTTTATGTTGAATACGTGGATGGCTCGCGCACTCTCTATAACCGCGAAAATGACCCCTTTGAGATGGTCAATCTGGTCAAGAGTGCTGACCCACTCCTCCTTGCGAGTTTGTCTGCCCAACTCCAGCAGCTCAGCACCTGTTCAGGTGACACGTGCCGCGTGGCCGATTCACTTCAACTCCCACAATCGGCAGCCATCAACTAAAAGAGATACTCGCGCAGGGACGTACGAGTTGGATCAGCCAAGGACCTGGGCCATCGCCTTTTCTAGGTCAGCGATGAGGTCCTCAGAGTTTTCTATTCCAACACTGAGTCGAACCAGATCGCTCGGAACCTCAAGCGGACTTCCTGCAACAGAAGCGTGCGTCATGCGGCCCGGATGTTCAATGAGCGACTCAACACCGCCCAAAGATTCACCAAGAGTAAAGACTTCAGTGTTGGCGCAAATGTCGAGTGCAGCTTGCTCACCCTTCTTGACTCGGAAGGAGACCATGCCACCAAAACCACTCATTTGCTTCTTGGCTACTTCATGATTGGGGTGACTCTCCAGCCCTGGCCATAGCACTGTGCTCACACCACTGTGGGCAGCTAGGAAGTTCACGACGTCCTGCGCGTTGGAATTGTGACGGTCCATGCGGACGCCCAAAGTCTTGATTCCACGTAATACCAACCATGAGTCAAATGGTCCAGCAATCGCACCCATCGCGTTCTGGTGATACGCGAGTTGTTCTGCGAGCTCGGCATCTTTCACCACGAGGGCTCCGCCCACGACATCGCTATGGCCACCGAGGTACTTGGTCGTACTGTGGATTACAACATCAGCGCCAAGCAAAAGCGGCTGCTGCAAGTAAGGCGAGGCAAATGTGTTGTCAACGACAAGAATGGCACCTTTATCGTGCGCAACCTGCGCGATTGCCGCAATGTCACCGACGTTGAGCAATGGATTGGTTGGAGTCTCAATCCAAACCAATTTGGTGTTGGGCACAATGGACGCGGCTATGGCTTCCGGGCTTGTGATGTCGGCTGGCGTAGTTTGAATTCCCCACGGCTCGGCAACCTTCTTGAACAAACGGTACGTGCCGCCGTAGGCGTCATTGGGAAGAACGGCGTGATCTCCTGGCTTGAGCACAGTGCGAATGACAGTGTCTTCAGCGGCTAGACCCGACGCAAAGGCTAGACCCCTGGCGGTCTCTATTCCTGGGGCCTCGAGGGCTGCCATGCACTCCTGCAAAGCCGTTCTCGTTGGGTTCGCACTTCGTGAGTATTCATAGCCTCCGCGCAAGCCACCCACGCCATCTTGAGCGTATGTTGAAACTTGGTAGATCGGCGGAACCACTGCGCCCGTCAAAGGGTCTGGTTCTTGGCCGGCGTGAATTGCTCGCGTGTTGAATCCGTCGATGTTCAATTCTTTCATAGTGACAGCCTATGCCGACTCGCTCAATCCGGTTTAGGCTCATGTCATGTTCGGAAAACCGTCACACAAGTCGACCCTCGTCACGCCCGACAAAGCACTGCCGGGTCGATCGTCTCGTCCTCTACCCGCAGGTGATTTACATGCTGTTTTTGGGACCCCCCTTGAAGGGCCGTGGCCCGATGGCTCGCTGTGCATCTACCTCGGAGCAGGTTGCTACTGGGGTGTTGAGGAGATCTACTGGCAAACCCCCGGTGTCGTGGGCTCGAGTGTCGGTTTCATGGGAGGCATTACGCCGCATCCCACGTATGAGGAAACCTGTACGGGCCTCACGGGCCACACCGAAACAACATTAGTTGTTTATGATCCATCCGTAATTTCAACTTTAGAAATCTTGCGAATCTTCTGGGAAAACCATGACCCCACCCAAGGTATGCGCCAAGGCAATGACATTGGTTCCCAGTATCGTTCTGCCATTTTTTGGACGACACAAGAGCAAGAAGAACTCGCACTTGCAACTGCCGCTAGTTACGGCGTGGTCCTTGCTGAGCGAGGTTATGGTGACATTACGACTGAAATTGCACCCGCGAGTGAATTTACCTACTACCTCGCGCAGGAATCACACCAGCAGTACCTGTACAAAAATCCCAATGGGTATCGGTGTCATGCGAACACCGGCATTGCCCTACCAGCGCTTTAGTTGGACTCAAAAAAACTCTTCATGGGACTTACTCGGAGAGGTACGCCAGTACATCCTGTCGGGTGATGACGCCCGTGGGCTTTCCATCGTCCACCACCATGAGCGCATCAGATGTTTGCAACGCGTCCATTGCCGTGGACACCGACTCTCCCGCCCCAACCATGGGAAGTGGTGCGGACATCACAGACTCAACTGAGTCGGCTAGGTGCGCTTTGCCCGTGAACAGCGCATCAAGGACATCGCGCTCAATAACGGCACCAGAAACCTCTGCTGTCATGACTGGAGGCTCCGCGCGAACAACGGGGATCTGGGATACGCCATATTCCCGCAAAATCGCTACGGCATCGGCAACTGACTCCGTTGGGTGAGTGTGCACCAAATCAGGAATATCACCACTCACGGACTTTGACCGAAGAACGTCTCCGATTGTGCGATCGGTGTCGGCCTGCAAGAAACCGTAGGTGGACAGCCATTCGTCGTTGAACACTTTGGAAAGATAACCACGCCCGGAGTCGGGCAGCAACACAATCACAATAGAACCTGGTTCAGCTTTCGCAGCGACGCGAAGTGCGGCAACAACGGCCATGCC
Source organism: Candidatus Nanopelagicales bacterium (assembly GCA_023253325.1). Taxonomy (GTDB): domain Bacteria; phylum Actinomycetota; class Actinomycetes; order S36-B12; family S36-B12; genus UBA4592. Next base: position 25,051 of record JALRGY010000001.1, read on the forward strand.
ACATGATCCACCAACGAGCAGACCCTCTTCACGGGCCATGCGACGAGTCATGTCGAATGAGTCCTTGTCAGACACTGCAATGATTTCATCGGCAATATTTGGGTCGTAGGCAGTGGGCCAGAAGTCTTCACCGACGCCCTCAACGAGATAGGGGCGACCCGAGCCACCGGAATAGACGGAACCCTCGGGATCTGCTCCAATAACCTTCACCGCACCGTTACTGGCTTCTTTCAAGTACCGGCCCGTGCCTGAAATGGTGCCACCGGTGCCAACTCCTGCAACAAAATGCGTAATCTTTCCGTCAGTTTGTTCCCAGATCTCTGGTCCTGTTGTTTCGTAATGTGACCGGGGATTATTTGGGTTGGAATATTGGTCGGGCTTCCAAGCGCCGGGTTCATTAGACAGCCGGTCGCTCACGCTGTAGTACGAGCGTGGATCTTCGGGGTCCACGGCGGTGGGGCACACAACTACCTCTGCGCCGTAGGCACGAAGTACATTGCGCTTGTCCTCAGAGACTTTGTCCGGGCACACAAAAATGCACTTGTAACCGCGCTGCTGAGCAACCATGGCCAATCCCACGCCAGTGTTACCGCTCGTTGGCTCAACAATCGTGCCACCTGGCTGCAGTGATCCATCCTTTTCAGCCGCATCAATCATGCGCTCAGCGATTCGATCTTTAACGGAGCCCCCAGGATTTACGTACTCAACCTTGGCCGCAACAATGACACCATCGGGGACAATTCCCTGGGTGACTTTGTTGAGGCGGACTAGTGGCGTGTTACCAATTAGGTCAATGACTGAATCATGAATCTGCACGTGCTTACTCTAAAGGTGCTCACAGGTCGCGCATCTTGCGCCCAAGACTCTGCCTGCTAATAATCAGACTTAGTTGTTGCGAAATTTTCCCATTAAGTGCTCCGAGAGAGAACGGTGAATATGCTTCATGGGTGGAGAACTTCAGGGACGACATTGCACGTGAGTTAGACCGAATCACCACACGGCTAACCGGGCTCAATGCAGAGCGGTTGGAAAACTCCGCACCGCTCGTGCATGGTTGCGCGGCCAAAATATTATCCGTGACACACGGTGCCGGCGAGGACAATGAAAAACGACCAACTGAACTGCCAATTGTTGGGCCATCGGCCACCGCGGCTCAACTCACAGTGGTTACACGTGATTACCTGGACAGCACGCCCTCATCGATTCAAGAGTTTCAAGTGGTCCTAGACGCCCTTGCACAATTGCGCCGTGAGCTTCCCTGAAGGATCAGTCGCGCCCAGCGAAGATTGCCAGGAAGCGCAGAATCTCGAGGTAAAGCCAGACGAGAGTGACCAAGAGTCCAAATGACAGCCTCCAGGACTCGCGCTCAGGCAGACCCATGGCAAGCCCTTGCTTGATGGCCTCAAAGTCCAACATGAGCGCAAAGGACGCAAGAAGCACACCGGCCGCGCAGAGCAAGAGCCCCCATGTGCCGACGCCGTAGAAACCCCAACCGCCGCCAACACCAAACAGCGCACCAATGAGGGATGCGACCGCGATGATGGCATAACTGATCATGGCTGCAAAGAAGATCCGCATGAATTTGCCATTGACCTTGACGATTCCAGTGCCATACAAAAACAGCATTACGCCAAAAGCTGTCAACGTTCCAATAACGGCCTGTCCAACAAGGCCCTCATAATCCTGTGCCAATGCAAGTTGGTTGTATGCCCAACTCACCGAACCCAACATCAACCCAGCGAAGACTGCATAAAGCATGACTAGCGCGGGCGAAACCGCCTTCTTGAACGCATTCGTCAGTCCAAAAACAAGTGCACCAATCAGACCGATCCACAGAACCATGGGCATGGAAGGCACAAGCGCCCAGCCAATGAATGCCATGACAACCGTGATGGCGAACAAAATCGCACTCTTCACAATGACGTCATTGAAAGTCAGGCGAGCACCGCCCCCCGCCGTGATTGTGGCGAATTGGGTGTCCGACGGTCCGCCGGCAGCTGGAGCAGTCGCAACAGGAGTTGCGACTCCGGCACCCGCTGCGGACGAGTAGGCGGACTTGCCTTCGTCATAGGCGAAACCCGCCCCAGACGTGGTTGGCTTCTCATATCGCTTCAAAATTGGATTAGATGACTGCATGAAACGATGATAACGCGGATTTCAAGAGTTTGCCAAGAGCCCTAACCCCACGAGGCGTCAGTCACAATTCCGTTCTCCACGGTGAAAGTCAGCCTGTCTTCACGGTAGTCCATGGTTACTGCCAGTGGCTCACCGTCAATCTCGCCAACTCGCCATGCAAAGCCAGCTTGCTCAACCCTTGCACCAGCCTCTTGCTCAGTGAGGCTATCGGCGATCAGGTTCAGTCGAAACTCCTCGGAGGGACCAGACTCGATCTCCGTTGTTTGGCCCGCCGAAGGACTTGTCTCACTATCTCCTGAGCATCCGATTACTCCGAAGGAGACCGATGCAACCATGAGAGTAGTGAAAACAAGCCCCTTGGCTCGGGACACTTTTGGACTATTCATAACCACAGTCTAGGCCCATGCGTCTGGGCTAGAGGGGTCAAATATCGATCAACCCTTCGCGTGTGACTTTACCCATTGGGCTGAATTCCCCGCGAAGAGTGAGATAAAGCCCACCAACAAGAGGGCGGTAAAGCCAAGTGAGAAAAAGTCGGCCATTTCAGAATCTAATGGCGTTCCATCGGCGCTACGCCCCGCGGCAATAATCTGGCCCACGAGGCCCACCGCGAAGTAAATCGTGCCGGTCAGTCGAACAGCCGGCATATATTCGCCTCGATAAAGCAAGAACCCGAACATGAACGTGACCACCATCATGGTGACAAAAATGTATTGGGAATTGGCAAGGTAGTCATAAATCGCATGGACATCGGGGCCAGATTCAGATGCCTTAAAGCCCATTTCAGCCCACGCCTCAACACTGGCCGGGTTGGAACTGACCAAAAGATCACTGACAATCGAACTCAACAGGTGTGATGCCTGAATGAAACATAATGTGGCGAGGGCAACTATCTGCCATGGCTTAGTCGACATTGGCGTGCTTCCTTTTTCTGGGTTTTGCCAGCGCCATGTAGCGCAAGCAATTGTGGACCATTCGGCCACGTGTCCCCGATGGGATTCGAACCCATACTGTGCCGGGTTTAAGCCGGGTGTCTCTACCGGTTGGACTACGGGGACCACATGTGCCTGCTAACCCTACAAAGGGCCCCTCAGTCTCTATGCCCCGCTAGGCCAGCAACTCCTTGTACCAGCGTGCACTGGCTTTGGGGGTTCGCTCACCCGTTTCAGGATTGACCCTGACCATTCCAAACTTTTTGGTCCATCCCGATGCCCATTCCAAGTTGTCCATCAGGCTCCAGGCGAAGTATCCCCGAATATCGATGCCACGATCACGTGCAGCAACGGCTTGAGCAATATGCGACCTGAGGTATGCGATTCGACCTTGGTCGTCAAGATCATCGGGCGCTGCCATGCCGTTTTCACAGACCCAGATGGGCACGCCTGGCAAAGCCTGCGCAATTTGCTGCAGCGCCATGAGCAGGCCCTCGGGCACTATTTCCCAGCCCATGTCGGTCAACTCACCGCGGGGCTTGAAGCTCACTGGAGGGCAGGCTGGAAACATGCTGGTGTCCTGACCAATGGCAACAATGTCGCTCGAACCCGCGGCTGCAACGCGATTAATTGTGTAGTAATTCTCCCCCACCCAATCGAGTGGCGTGCTGAGAACAGCATTGTCTTCATCGCGGACGAATGCCCAGTCTGTTATCGAGGCGCAGGACTGACGAATTTCGGCACTAACACCATTGCCAGCTAACAGGTCGAGAAAAATTCTGTTTTGCATTCCATCGATATGACGCGTTTGCGCTTCCATGTCTGGAGAATCTGAAACACACGGAATGATGTTCAGCACTATTCCGATGTTCGTAGCTCCCACTTCACGCATGGCATTCACAGCGAGGCCGTGGCCAAGAATCAGGTTGTAAGCCGCTTCAAGCGACACGCCCTCCTCAGTTCGACCGGGTGCGAAATAGCCTGCGCAGTAACCGAGGAATGCTGAACACCATGGCTCGTTGAGTGTTGCCCACTGGTCAATGCGATCACCAAAGTGATTCGCCATGGCACGGGCGTATTGCGCAAAGTCATATGCCGTTTGCCTGTTTGACCAACCACCGTTGTGCTCTAACTCGGACGGAGTGTCCCAGTGAAACAGTGTTGGAACTGGTTTGATTCCCCGCTTGATCAGGCCATTAACAAGTCTGTCGTAGAAATCAAGACCGGATTGAGATAACTCACCGACACCGCCCGGGATGACCCGGGCCCAACTGATTGAGAACCGATAAGTGTCAACACCGAACCATGCCAAAAGGTCCAGGTCCTCTTCCAAACGATTAACGTGATCACACGCCGGTTCACCCGTTGCACCATCGACAATCTTGCCGGGGATCGCACTGAACTCATCCCAGTTGCACAATCCACGACCGGCAACATCGCCTTCGATCTGCCATGAGGATGTAGCAACACCCAACTCAAAGTCTGCAGGAATGTTGAGGCCGTCAAAACTACGCGCGTGGGATGTCATGACGCAAGATTATCGTTTGAAGTTATCCCTTGAAGCTATCTCTTGGAGCTATCCCTTGACTGAGCCTGCCAGCAATCCGCGAACAAAGAAGCGCTGTAGCGAGAAGAACACGATCAACGGAACAATGATCGCAATAAAAGCACCCGCAGTGGTCAAGTGCAATTGCGCGCCATAGGTGCCTTTGAGGTTGGCCAAGTAACTCGTCACGGGTGCAACGTTTGGAGTTCCTCCCGCGAAGGTGATCGCAACGAGCAGGTCATTCCACACCCACAGGAATTGGAAGATTGCAAAAGATGCAATGGCCGGCACGGACAGCGGAAGAACGATTTTGCGGAAAATCAGGAAGTGTCCTGCACCATCAACCCTGGCGGCTTCCATGAGGTCACGTGGGAGTTGAGCCATGAAGTTGTGCAACAGGAAGATGGCTAAAGGCAGTGCGAACATGGTGTGCGCGATCCAGAGTGGAATGTAGGTGCCCGCCAAGAGCGACTGATTTGATCCCGGTTTGTTCAGGTCAGGGAAAATTGGAATGTCCCCGATGCTCCACCCAAGGTTGAACATCTGCAGTAAGGGCAACAGGGCCATCTGGAGAGGGACAACCTGCAAAGCAAAGATGCCAAAGAAAATTAAGGTTGATCCCTTAAATGGCACCCAGGCGATGGCGTAGGCGGCCATGCTCGCCAATACGAGGGGAAAGATCGCAGCAGGAATTGCGATGGCAAATGAGTTAAAGAAATATGGCGTAATACCGATAGCGGCGTTACTGCCACCGGTGATGACCTCAGCGTAGTTGGAAAACGTCACCGCCGGGTTGCGGAAAAATGTCCACCACCCGGTGTTCTGAGCATCTGCCGCCGGGCGGAGTGACGTGATGAGCAAACCAACCGTTGGAATGGTCCACAACACGGTGATGATCACTACTACCAGAACAGCCCACGGGCTACTCAACTTGCGACGAGCAGCTTCGGTGACACTGCTTTTACCCTCTTCGGGTTCCGGGAGGATTACAAACTCCGGGGCTTCAACGCTCATCGGATTGCACGCTCCTTTCGCAGTTGAACCACGTTGTAGATGATCAACGGCACCACCCCAATGAACAAAACGACCGCTAGGGCATTTCCGTGGCCTTGATTAAATTGAACGAACGATTGGGCGTACATCTCGTTAGCGACCACCTGAGTTCCAAAGTTTCCATTGGTCATGGTTCGAACAATGTCGAAGATCTTGAGAACCGCGATCATGATCGTGGTGAGAACAACAATCAGTGTTGCTCGAATCATCGGGATGGTGACACGGCTGAACAGCTTCCAGCCAACTGCGCCGTCAAGTTCTGCCGCCTCAACAACATCGGTGGGAATGTTCTTGATGGCAGCGGAAAGAACCACCATGGCAAAACCAACCTGAATCCAGACCATGATGACCATGAGCAGGTAGTTGTTGAAAGGTTGCCATAGAATCCAGTTGGGGGGATCATCGACTCCCAGCCACATGACGACCTGGCTAAGCAAACCAACTTGTTCCTTGGCAGGGTCGCGGTACTCGTACATGAGTCCCCAGATGATGCTGGCTCCTACGAATGAGATTGCCATCGGCATAAAGATCAAACTCTTGGCAACAGACTCTCTGCGCATGCGGTCAAGGAGCAATGCGAGGGTGAGACCGAGTGCAGTGGATGCAATTGGTGCAATCACGATCCAAAGAACGGTGTTGACAAGGACGCCTTGTTGGGTGTCAAAAATCCACGCGTAGTTGTCAAAGCCAACGAACTCTTCTTGGTTAGCGTCAAGGGTGCTGCCATAAATAGTTCTGAACGCGGGAACGATCAAGCCCATGGTCACCAGGATGAGTGCAGGGCCAAGGAAAACCAGAATCGCAACGGGGCCTTGCAGGCGTCCGCGGAAGCGAGCACCAATGAAGAACAAGATTAAGAGGAAGGCTAGGAACAAACCGATAGCCGTTGCGGCGCTGCCAAGTTTGGGCAATCCGTTGAGGACTTCTTCCACGACTATCCCTTCTTTGAGTCTGCGACAACGCCCGAATTCTTTCAGAGATTGAAACTGCCGGAGTGCTTATTAGCAAATTGCTAAGTCACTCCGGCAGTTTCAATTGTTTAACTGTTTATCGAACTACTTGATCCGCTCTAATTAGGAGGCAGGCCAAGCAGCATCGATTGCCTTGAGAACTTCAGCCGTTGGCTTGTCCTCGGCGAACCATGCGGTCATTTCGGTCCACTCTGCGCCTGCACCAACAGCTGCTGGCATCAGGTCAGATGCATCGAAACGGAAGGTTCCGGTCAGGTCGGTCAAGTACTGAGCCGAGAGCTGATCGATTGAGCCTTCTGCATAGGTATCCAATGGAACACCGCTGTTTGCGGAGACCCAGGTACCGAGTGATGCCTTGCTGGTTGCGAACTCAGGTGATGCGAGGTAGGTCTGCACTGCAGCAACCTCTGGACGATCAGCGAACGCTGCTACGAACTCGCCACCACCGACGACGGGCTGCGGAGCAACTGCGTCATCCATTGCGGGGAGGTAGAAGGCGTATGCATCGCCATCGACACCAACTGTTGCACCTTCTTGGAAGTTACCCCAGAAGTTGGCGTAGAAGCTAGCCTGCTGAAGCATGCCGCACTCGCCTGCGAGAATCGGGCCACCAGCATCCTGGAATGCTGTTGTTGCGATTGTCTGGACGTTGCCGAAGCCACCATTGACGTAGTCAGGGTTCTTCATCCAACCTGCGAGGACGTCCATAGCTGCGGTGACCTCAGGTGAGTCGAACAGGATCTCGTGGTTGACCCACTTGTCGTAGACCTCGCCGCCATACATGCGTAGCATGATCTGCTCGAGCCAGTCTGTTGCTGCCCAACCGGTTGCGCCACCGGACTCGATGCCACCACACCATGGCTTGACGCCATCAGCGACCATCTGGTCAGAGAGTGCCCACAGTTCATCCCATGTTGTTGGGACGGTGTAGCCATTGGCTGCGAATGTCTTTGGTGAGTACCACACGAATGACTTCATGTTGGAACCAAGAGGAGCTGCGTAGAAGGTGCCATCGACGGTGCCGTAGCTCTTCCATGCTGCGTTCCAGTACTGATCAACGTTGGCAACGGTGCCTTCTGATGCAGGAACTGGTCCACCATCAGCAACAAGCTTGGCGAGCAAACCTGGCTGTGGGATGAATGCGATGTCTGGTGCGTTTCCGCCAGCAATACGTGTTGGAAGCTGCGCTTCGAACTGATCGCTTCCTTCATAGACGATGTCGATGCCCGTGCAGGACTCGAACTCGCTCCATGATTGTTCAAATAGACCCTGCTCCGGAGGCAGGATTGAGGTGAAGATGCTGACTGATGCACCCTCGTTGCCCATGTACTGTGAGTACGCTTCGCAGCCAGCTGCAACATCGGTGCCTTCTTCTGCTGTTGCTTCTTCGCTGGCGCTAGCTGTTTCTTCGGTCGCGCTGTCTTCTGTAGAGCTATCGCTCGAGCAAGCTGCGAGCAACATCACTGCTGCTACACCGCCGGCGAGAACTGCGGCTCCACGGCGCCGCTTCAATGCGGTCATGGATTCTCCTTGTTGAGCACGAAGTCGAGGGAGGTCCTCAACTCGGGTTTTCGGTTCACGATCACATAATCTTGGGGATCACTCGAAATGAATTCCCAGCAAAAGTAAACGCTTCCATGGTCTCTCAGAAGCCCCCACCAATGCAAGTCAAAACTATGTAACAGAGCCATGTAACGATTAACAATTTGATATCAAGCCCCAATTTCCCCATTTTTTGGCATGTGCCCATCACGGGCCGAGCATCCAAAGTAGGCTCGGCCCACAATTTCATATGAAATTTGAGTGACTCTCTTACTCAAAGACTTTCACACCCCAACCCTCCTACTCGGATCGTCCGGCACGTTCCTGCCGGTGAGAGGCACGACAATGACTGAATCAGTTCGCTTTGATGATGTATCCCTGCTCTACCCCGGCGGCGATAAGCCCGCCGTGAGCCACCTGAACCTCACGATTGAAAAGGGTGAGTTTCTCGTCCTCGTGGGCCCCTCAGGCTGTGGCAAATCAACAAGTCTGCGCATGCTCGCGGGTCTTGAACCAATCTCCGATGGCACCCTCTATATCGGTGACCGCGATGTTACAAACCTCGCGGCGAAAGATCGCGATATTGCGATGGTGTTCCAGAACTATGCGCTCTACCCACACATGTCGGTAGCGGAAAACATGGCATTCGCTCTGAAAATTCAAAAGGTGTCCAAAGACGATATTGAGCGCCGAGTCAAAGAAGCAGCAGCCCTGCTTGATCTCACCGAATACCTCGACCGGAAACCAAAAGCACTATCCGGTGGGCAGCGCCAGCGCGTTGCCATGGGTCGTGCAATTGTTCGCGAGCCACAAGTTTTTCTTATGGATGAACCACTATCGAATCTCGATGCAAAACTTCGCGTGCAAACCCGGACCCAAATCGCAGCGTTGCAACGCCGCCTAGGAACAACAACCGTTTACGTCACGCACGACCAGGTTGAAGCCATGACCATGGGTGATCGCGTTGCCGTGCTCAAGGACGGCATTTTGCAACAGGTTGACACACCTCGTGCACTCTATGATTCGCCAGCAAATGCTTTCGTGGCAACCTTTATTGGTTCACCGAGCATGAACATGATTACGGCGCGCAAGGTTGATGGTGGTGCAGAATTTGGAGGTACCGTGATTCCAATTGAACGCGATGTTCTGGCGAAAGCGCAAGGGGAGAATGTTCTTGTTGGCGTGCGTCCCGAGGATCTCCAGCTCGCTGAGAGTGGTGCCACCATGGAAGTCACCCTTGTTGAGGAACTTGGTGCGGACACATTCGTTTATGGCACAACCCCTGATGGCGTGAATGACCTTGTTGCACGTTCACGGGGATTCCAGTCCCCACGCATGGGTTCTAGCGTCAGTGTTCATCCCGAAAAGATTTATGTGTTCAACGCAGAAGGAAATCAGGAGCGAATTTCTTAACTGTCAGGCTATAAACCAAACTGCGCAATTGGGTGGTAGGGATTTTTCCTTGCCACCCACTTGCATGTCGCTACTTATCACGACGCTGCAATTTGGAAACATCGCTCCGATATCCCACGGTGTCGATCCCGTGTTAACAGCGACATGAAAACCAGAGTCGCGGGAAAAAATCATGACGCTCTCGCTACCAGAATCCACGAATGTCACTGGTCCCGCCACAGCACGACGCCCGTGCAATGTAGTTCGGTAGAGGTTAAGAACGCTGAGGGGGTCGCTCAGCTCTGACTCCACCGTCACCTGCGCCCAATCATCGGGTTGCGGTAACCAGGTCTCGGTAGTGGACTCGGTAAAACCGTATGGCGGCAGAACGCCGGACCACGGCAGTGGAACTCGTGCCCCATCGCGACCCTTCTGAGCACCCTTTGTTCGGGAAAACACCGGATCCTGCCGAGCCGAATCTGGCAGGTCAACATCGGCCAGGCCCAGTTCCTCGCCTTGGAATACGTACATGGACCCAGGCAGGGCGTGGGCAACGACGGCGAGGGCCCTTGCTCGTGCCTGGCCCACTTCGCCGCCGCCAAGACGGGTGACCACTCGAGGTGAATCGTGGTTCGAAATGGCCCAGGTGGGGGGTGCATTGACATCAGCGACCGCAGACATGGCTTTGAGGATCGTCCCCTGCATGATTCCTGCGTCCCAAGCCACCACCAAGAAATCGAATCCGAATATCTGGTGAAGTGACGTTGGGGAGACGTAGCGACTTGCTCGGTGCGGGGGAACCCATGCTTCACTGACAGCCATTCGATCGCCCGGGTATTCATCCAACACTGCGCGCCAGGTTGCATAAATATCCTGCAACTCATCACGATCAAAGAACCCCGAATTTTCAATTAAAAGCCGTTTGGCTGCCATCTCGGGTGAGCCATCGTCAAGATCAAACCTGAGTGCCTCGGTTAAACCGACTGGATCCGGGAGATCCGCGTAGGTCATGTCTTTGACCAAACCATGCGCCACATCAACACGGAATCCGTCAACACCCATGTCCAGCCAAAATCTCAGGGTTCGAATCCAGTCCTCCGCTACCTCAGGATTTGTCCAATTAACATCGGGCTGGCTTGAATCAAAAACATGCAGGTACCACTGGCCCGGACTCCCATCAGCGTTTGTCGTTCTGGTCCAGGCCGGTCCACCAAATAAACTCACCCAGTTATTTGGTGGTTCATCACCCTCCGTGTCCAAAAAATGGAATCGGGCCCGCTCCGGTGAACCGGGCCCAGCCGCCAGCGCGGCTTGAAACCACGGGTGATCCTGGGAAACGTGATTGGGCACCAAATCAACCATGATTTTTAATCCATGGTCATGGGCGGCCTTGATGAGTCCTTGTGCATCCTGCAATGTTCCGTACATGGGGTCAACCCCGCGAGGATCAGCAACGTCGTAACCAGAATCATGCTGTGGGCTGGGGTAGAACGGGGACAGCCAAATAGCGTCGACACCGAGGGCTGACAAGTAGGGAAGCTTATTTAGCACTCCCACCAAGTCACCTAATGCATCGCCATTGCCGTCAAAAAACGAACGCGGGTACACCTGATAAACGGCTGCGTTATGCCACCAAATGTGATGGTCAGACTGTGTCTTGTGGTCAATACCCATAAAAGGTGCTCCCTAAGAATTAATTTTGCCCGTTGATCCGCGCACGATCAATCGGGTTGGAAGCTCAGTCACCACGGCATCGGCATGGAAATTTGGGGTCATTTCCATTTGCGCCAGTAATCGTTCTGCTGCTCTTATGCCAAGCTCGCTAACAGGCTGTGAAACCGTTGATAAATTCAGGTACTCCGACATGGGATGGTTATCAATTCCGATGATGGAAATATCGCGGCCCGGAACCAAACCGTGCGAAGTCGCCGAACGCAGTGCGCCAAATGCCATTTCATCGCTCATGGCGAAAACTGCCGTGGGCGGATTCGGTTGGTTGAGTAATGCATCCATCGCCTTTTCACCACCGTCAATGGTGAAACGACCGAACACCTCCAACATGGGATCCTGTGCTAGCCCACGTTCATTCATTACGGCACGAAATCCCCGCTCGCGCTCCGATTCCGCTGTGAATCGTGCTTCGGCCGGCCCTCCTGCAATCAGACCAATGCGAACATGTCCTAGGTCTGCCAAGTGTTCCGTTGCCGTCCGCGCCGCTTGAGCATCATTGATGGCAACACAATCAACTCCCGGCGCAATCCCACCGATCATCGCCGAGGGCATGTCCAGTTTCAGGATAGGTTCCAAATCTGGATCTTGTGGTGGCAGAGCAACAATGAGGATTCCATCCACTCGCCGCTTCAGTCTCGGCGTGGGAGGGATTCGAGCATGACCATTTTGATAGTCGCCAACGTTGATGAGCAAAAGATCAATACCAGCCTTTTGCAGGGCTGATTCCGCCCCCGCAATGACTTCAGAAAAGAACCACCGTGAAATATATGGAGTGATCACGGCCATGCTTCCGGTGCGACCGGATGCTAGCCGCGATGCACTGGGTGAAATGACGTAGTCCATGTCAAGAGCAATGCTCTTCACTCGCTCCCGAGTCTGTTCATCAACATTGGGCAGACCACGTAATGCACGGGAGACGGTGGCAGTGGACACGCCTGCTGCTTCTGCTACATCTCTGATTGTGATTGCCATGCTGCCTCCTCTCCCTCGAGTGACTGCAAGCGTATACATAGACCCAAAATTGGGAAGAGTTTTTCTAGCTTTCTCGAGTGAGATGGAGCACAACTCCATCAAGCAGGTCGTGTTCACTCACCAAGACCCTTTCGAGGTCCAGCGCCCGCATCGCTTCCCTGAGAACCAGAGCTCCCCCACCAATGACGTCGACTCGACCCGGATGCATAAAACCGAGACGAGCCCGATCAGCCCTACTCATGCCAACGAGTTGCTCAGTAATAGCCTCAACTTGGTCGCGGCTCAACGTCGTGCCATGAATAGCATCGGCGTCATAACTATCCAAGCCCAGTGCCATCGCGGCAATCGTGGTCACAGAACCTGCTAATCCAATAAAAGTTTGTGCTGTATCCGTTGGTAGGACTTCTCTTACTGCCAGAATTTCACGATTCAAAGTGTCAACGGTGCGATCAATTTCATTCAGCTTTGGTGGATCGCTCAACAGGTACCTCTCTGTCATGCGCACACACCCAACATTGATACTCCGCGCGACTAGTTTTCCTTGTGAATCAGGCATGACAAATTCAGTTGAACCGCCGCCGATATCAGCAACAAGTATGGGTGCGTTCGGGAGTGGATCGAACCCGCTCGTCGCCCCAGCAAAAGATAATCGCGCTTCTTCATCACCTGAGATAACTTCCGGTTGCACGCCAAGTATGGACTCAACTCCATGAATAAATTCGTCCCGGTTTGAAACATCACGTGATGCAGATGTTGCAATGAATCGAAGTTGCTCTACCTGATGCTCTCGGATTAATTCGGCATACTCGCCACAGGCTTGGAATGTCCGAGTCAGAGCATTTGAGCTGAACTCACCCGTTGCATCAACGCCTTCGCCCAAGCGCACGGTTCGCATTTCCCTCACCAAGTCGACAGGGACAGCGTGTTCGTGCGCATTCTCCGCGATTAATAGACGGATTGCATTTGTCCCGCAATCAATCGCGGCAACTCGTTTACCTGTGCGCACAGTTGTCCACACTCCACAATGGATCCAGACGTTCTAATGCCAGATCTCCTAATGGGTTTACACCTGGACCTTTTGCCAGCGAATGGCCAATAAGTACATGGAGACACTTGACCCTGGTGGGCATCCCTCCCGCGGATATCCCATCAAGTTCAGGAACGAACTCAATGGCATTCCTTTCAGCCAAATAATCCTCGTGCGCGGATGCATAACCCATGGCCAGCCCGGGCTCAAGTTCAAGCAGGTTCTCCATTTCGCGCATGAGGCCGGAACTTTCAAGTGTGCCAATCGCGCCCGAAAGCTTTGGACAGGTGATGTAGTAGGTGGTGGGGAATGGAGTGCCATCAGGTAATCGCGGGAGCGTGCGAACCACAAGTGGGTCCGAACACGCGCACCGAGCAGAGATTTCAATTACTCCGCGTGGCTCCCGACCTAATTGCAGTTCGATGATGTTGAGATCTGCCGGTGCTATCGAGATCCTGCTACTCACTTGCTGGCTCGACGGCGTCGTCGGCTTCTTGCACCGCACCCCATAACTTGGAATACCATGCGGGATTCTTTTCAGCGGCAAGATCTGAGATGGTTTCTGCGGCTGGCCGACCATCAGCCCCCAGGGCTACGTAACCGATTTCCCCCGGCATGACGAAGTGGAGCCTGCGACGCGCCTCGGCGGCAACGAATGCAGGATCAACCCATCGCTCCTTTTCTAATTGGAGTTGGGCCACATTCGCCGAAGAAACTTCAATCTGAGCTTGAAGTTCAGCGATTTCAGCCCGCTGCCCAAACCAATTGCGAACTGGAACCACCAACAGCACCCCCACCGCGGCTAGGGTTAGAACCAAAGCAAGGGCACGACCGGTCAAAGAACCACTCCCGCTCGATTGCTTGGTCACCGCCATAACTCAATGGTCACACGAAAATTGAACAAAATGGATTAGGCGGTGCCGAATGTGCGAGGGAATGCCGCGCTTCCTGCGTAGCGAGCAGCATCACCGAGTTCCTCTTCGATGCGCAACAACTGGTTGTACTTGGCCACTCGTTCGCTTCGCGCAGGTGCTCCCGTCTTGATTTGACCACAATTCACAGCGACCGCAAGATCCGCGATTGTTGTGTCTTCGGTCTCTCCGGAACGGTGAGACATCATGGACGCATATCCATTGCGAGTCGCCATGGCAACCGCATCAAGGGTCTCGGTCAGGGACCCAATTTGATTGACCTTCACCAGCAGCGCATTGGCAGCGCCGTCAGCGATTCCTCGTGCGAGACGCTCTGGGTTGGTCACAAAGAGGTCGTCGCCAACAAGTTGGACACGGTCACCAATTGCGTTGGTGGCATGGATCCAGCCAGCCCAGTCATCCTCGGCTAGGGCATCCTCAATGGATACGAGTGGGAAATCAGCGAGCAAGGATTCGTAATAAGCGGTCATCCACTCTGATGAACGCTCGGCGCCCTCAAATGTGTAGGAACCATTGGAATAGAACTCTGTTGACGCGACATCGAGTGCCAGCGCAATGTCTGTCCCGACTTTCATGCCTGTGCCTTCGATGGCAGTCACAATCAGTTCCAAGGCCGCGCGATTGCTGGGTAGGTCTGGAGCGAAGCCACCTTCGTCACCCAAGCCAGTGGCATAGCCGTTCTTTTTCAAAACACTTTTCAGTGCGTGATAAACCTCGGTGCCCTGCCGCAAAGCCTCAGAGAAGGTGGGGGCACCGATGGGGGCGATCATGAACTCTTGGATGTCAACGCCGGTGTCCGCGTGTGCTCCACCATTGAGAATATTCATCATTGGCACGGGCAGCAGGTGCGCATTGGGTCCACCGATGTACTTGAACAGTGGGAGTTCAGCCGAGAGGGCTGCTGCCTTGGCAACAGCGAGCGATGCACCGAGGATTGCATTGGCACCGAGGCGAGCCTTATTGGGTGTGCCGTCAAGGTCGATCATGACCTGATCCACGGTGCGCTGATCATCAGCCTCGAGTCCCACGAGCGAGTCAGCGATCTCACCTTCAACGGCGGCTACCGCTTGGAGAACCCCTTTCCCGCCGTACCGAGCCTCGCCATCGCGCCGTTCAGCGGCTTCAAAGGCTCCAGTCGAAGCACCCGATGGCACCGCGGCACGAGCAACGGTGTCATCGTCGAGGAGAACCTCAACTTCAACGGTGGGGTTTCCACGGGAGTCAAGAATTTCACGGGCAATAAGGGCTTCGATTGTGGCCATGGCCGAACTCTAGCCAACGGCACTTCTCCCCCAACGGGGAACCTGATGCTAAATCGTGATGAAAAGACACAGCCGAACATGGAACCCTGTGCGTCATAGACATGACAAAACCAAGACTGAGGAGTTTCTTATGAGGCGGCTACGAGGCAATCAACGCTATGCGGTTACAGGGCTGGGCGCAATGGCACTACTGGCGTTGATGGGCCTTGCCGGATGTGGGAATCAGGATGCCTCCGTCCAGCCGATGGGTGATGCCATTTCATCGGATTTCACCGCGGAAAGTTCGACGGCCTTTGACGGGAACTTAAAGTCAAGCACGGTCGTGATCAGAACCGCTTCGATCAGTTTGCTCACCGATAACGCCAGCGAGAGGGTGGAGCAAATCCGTGACCTGACAGCGAGTTTTGGTGGAAGTGTCACCCAGGAAGACCTACGCACGAGTGAGAACGCGGAATACGCCAGCATGACGGTTAAAGTTCCAAACTCAGAACTTGAGAATTTCATTGAGTCCACTAAAAATCTTGGAACGTGGACTAACTTCAGCATCTCTGAGTCCGACGTCACCATGGCGGTCACGGACCTCGATGCTCGGATCGAAGCACTCAACACGAGCATTGAGAAATTGATGGAACTTCAAAGTCAGGCAGCAAGCGTGGCAGACCTTGTTGCCGTTGAGTCGGAATTAGCTTCACGCACCGCAGAGCGGGAT
>JALRGY010000001.1:41265-65819 GCA_023253325.1 Candidatus Nanopelagicales bacterium
AACGGGCGCAATTACAGGATCAAGTGGACATGTCCACCGTGTACATAGATATCGCACCTGAAAGTGCTACCGCGAGCTCCACTCCAGATTTTCTGGGTGGAATTAAGTCCGGGTGGCAAGCGCTGCTGAATCTGGCTGCCGGGACAGTGACATTCATCGGTTTCCTCATCCCACTTGTAATTACACTCGCCGTTGGGATTGCCGTTGTATGGCTGCTCGTGCGCTTGATAAAGCGGGCGCGCCAGCGACAGTGACCCCCGTTCGCGGCGCGCCCTCGACCACTCCCCCCACTGCGGCCGAATTCGTTGTGCCCGTTAGCGGATCACGCTACGCGGTCAAACAAACAACTTAAGGATTGCGCGGTGGTCTGACATTGATCGAATATTTAAAACTACAGATGTGTCATTTACGGACAGTCCAATTGCGCATTGAGTTCAGAAAGAATTTCTTGTGAAGATGTCACCGCATCTTGGGCCGAACTTGCCGCTGCCGCCAGTGAAATGCCCTTCTGAAGCAAATTATCTGATGCATTTGCTTCATTCAATTTGGACAACGCAAGATCCTTTGAAGCAATGACGGCATCTAATCGCGCTGGGTCCATTCCGACGGAATCGATGAGCTGCGACAAAAGAACAATCTCAGCGTTGAATGTCGCTTCAAGTGACGCGAGCGCATCCTGCTCGGGATCTGCGATGAAATCTGCCACCGCAATCGACAGTGTTCCTTCCATCTGCGCCACCACCAAGCAGGGATCAACCGGAGTTTCTTCAGGTGTTGGGGTGGGCATTTCCTGCGATGACTCAACTGCTGCCGGTTCATCTTGATCCTGTGAACAGGAAGTGACAGTCAAAACCACAAGAATTGCTGCTGCGAAAACCCAGGGCTTTTTCATATCTCTATAGTCCCACGAGTTCGCGCACATAGCGCGGAGCAGGCGAACCAAATGAAAGCAGCAAGTCATGAATTTGCTGGAGTGACCAGTCTGGGTGCATGACTTTTAAGTCATCAGTCAATCCTTTGACGGCGAGGTAGCCCACGAAATAGGTCGGAAGTTGGCCTGAGGTCAATAGAGCACGGCGCCATTTCCCCGCCGCCTCACCTTCTTCTTGGTAACCCCGTTGCATCATGAGGTCCATTGCCTGGTGCTCATTCATGTCCTTGGTGTGAACGCCGATGTCAAGAATCGTGTTGATGATCATCCGCGTTTGCATTTTCAGTTGTTGGAGTCGAATGGCAAGGCGGCTCGCAGGATTCGATTGCGGTGAGTATCCAGCGTTGATCATGACTTCCTCTGAATAGACCGCCCAGCCCTCAACAAATGCGCCGCTGAAACCGAATCGGCGTGTGTCACTTTGACCGGTGCCGCTATTGCCCACCGCAAGTTGCAACACGTGCCCGGGAATTGCTTCATGGATGGTGAGATCGTGTATTTGAACTGCGTTGTACTCCCGGTAGAAACTCAACGCTCTCTCCGGTGTCCAGTCGACCGGAGTAGGGGCTACCGCAACGAAAGTGGGAACATTTGCCTTTTCTAGAGGTCCGGGCGCATCACAGTAGGCGACCGCAACTCCACGGTGAATTTCTGGCATTTCAATGACTTCGGTGTCAATTTCAGGCACTGTCACAATGTTGTGCTCGATGGTGAATGCGCGGGCAGAAGCCACGGCTGAGCGAACATGGTCCAAGACATTTTCATTTGTAACGACATTGGTAGTGGCAATGTGATCCAGAGCCTCACGCACAGGATCTCGAACAGACTCAATCTTCAGGTGGGCCAAATACTCGTGTGCAACCTTCCGCATTTGGTCCCCCACGAGCCCAAGGTGATCGTGTGCCGTTGCATACAGTGTTTCAACGTCGGTTGAGTCATCAAGGGCATGCCAAAGAATTCCTGCATAAAGCTCGGATCCCAGTCGGGGCGACCTGGTCGCTAGAGGCAATTCATCGGTCAACCAAGCGATCTGTTCACTGACCGAATCAGAGATCCGTTGGTCGAGGTTCAAGGAACCCACCAGTGCGAGAGTTCCCTGTAACTGCGCAATTGCAGTCTCAACGTGAATAGCGCTCATATCCTTCAGGGTTTCCCGAGCTTGCTCCAGGAACCTGGGAATTTGCTCGGCACGCGATTCAAGATTTCGACGTCGCTCATCACTCGGAGCAAAATCCCGCGATTCCAAGAGGTGCAAGGCAGTCCCTGGGTTCCACACCATGGGATTCCACGTTTGGTCTTGAACCTGCGTCAGATCAAACTGCACCTTGAGAAGATGCGCCCGCAGGATTTCGAGGTCAACGAGATCCTCGGTCAAGAGTTCAACGTCATCGACTGCATCAAGAGCAGTGAGGTGCCGGTCAATTTTCTCGGTGAAGGCCGCAATGGCTTCTGCCGAATAATCCGGCAGCATCGCATCGAATCGATGGTCACCCAGCCAGGTTGCTCTAACTGGATCCTGCTCGAGACAGTCATCTATAGCCACCTTGGCAATCGCCCGAAATTGTTCAGTTGCTTGATTCACGGTCCTTGATCACCTCAATATTGCGTGCAACGGAGCCACGCAGACTCGACTCGGCATCCCAGCCATTTGCTTTGGCAGCACGCACGAGTTCGTATAGCAAGTCCCCGAACTCTTGCGCACCGTTGAGCTCTGAAATGACATTCTCCGCGCGAGAGGCCTGCGCAGTGCGCGGGATCTCGAGTGATTTCGTTCGAGATTGCACTTTGGATGCCCGCATGAGAGCCGGAAGCGACTCGGGAATGCCGTCGGTGAGCGATGAACGCCCTTTTTCCTGAGCCTTGCGCACATGCCAAGAATTTTCAACATCGCCCGCAGTCTGTGCGGTTACATCGCCAAAGACATGAGGGTGGCGTTCGACCAATTTGGTCGTTATGCCGTCAATAACTGAATCAATGTCCCATTCCGGCTGAGCAATTCTGGCGTGGAACACAACTTGAAGGAGAAGGTCTCCCAATTCCTCCTGCATGCCTGCTTGATCGCCAGCCTCAATCGCCTCAACACATTCATGTGCTTCCTCGATTAAGTACTCAACAAGACTCTGATGCGTTTGCTCAGCATCCCAAGGGCACCCACCCGGGGAACGGAGTCGGTCCAACACTGCAACAAGTTCAGTGAAGCGACTCCCCTGCAAGGATTACTCCTGGCCGAGTTCTACGCCCACTGGCGCCGAGACATCGTCCGTCACTGGTCCAACGGTGAGATTCTCTGCATCCCACGTTCCAAAACGTGGGGCAACCTGCGCATCAATTTCCACGCTGAGTTCTGAAGCTGCAATGAAGACCGCGCCGCCTTGGACGTCAGGTGTTGCCTCCGGTGCCAGAGCTAGGCCCAATTCAGAGACAAGGAGATTTGTTTCAATCACGCTATCAAGTTCACTGGGGAGAACTCCCTGCTGGAGAAGTAGGGCATCAAGCTGCTGCTGCCCACCTGCCTGCGCCAAATACTGCAATCGCACATTATCGAGATCGCCTTGAGAGATCGAGATTCCTTGACGCTCGGCCAGTTGGTCGACCAAATTGGTGGTGATCATGCGATCAAGGGTGGTCGAAACCAATTCAGCCGTTGCATCGCCACTTGTGAGTCCCTGTGCCTTGAGCAGACTCTCCACCTGAGAATTGAGTTCGTTCTCCGTGATGCGCTGGTCACCGAGTGTCGCGGCAGCTCCCGCTTGATTCGCCCCACAACCTGTGAGGGATGCAACCATAAGCACGATTCCCGAGAGAGCAATTCCGCTCACCAAACGACGTGAGATCTTCACAAAAACTCCGAACACTAAGGGGTGGAAAATAGGGTAGTAAACAACTCGTGCAGCCATTCTAGGAGAGCGGCATCTCTCAGCGGTGGGGCACCAATGGCGCCCGCTTGCTCAGTGGGACTAGGAACCAGAATCGTGCGCGTCGCAGGCTTGATGTTTGTTCGGGGGTAAATTCGCATTAACCGCATTGTTCGGGACTCTGCCAATTCCACCGGGTGAATTCGGATCGCATTTCCCGTAGCGATTACCTCCTCAACACCGTACTTTTTGGCCAGAACTCGGAAGCGGGCCACGGCAACCAATGTTTCGACCTCCTGTGGCAACTGCCCGTATCTGTCAATGAGTTCTTTCACCACCTCATCAACTTGGACATCGGTTGCTGCATCTGCGAGGTGTTTATAGGCCTCAAGCCTGAGGCGCTCTTGGGGCACATATGCCACTGGAATGTGCGCGTTGATGGGCAACTCAACGCGCACATCATTCACTTCGCGCGCTGGTTCATTTTTGAATTCAGCCAAAGCCTCGCCCACAAGTCTGAGGTACAGGTCGAAACCAACATCAGCAATATGCCCGCTTTGCTCGCCACCGAGAAGATTGCCCGCACCGCGAATCTCCAGATCCTTTAACGCAATTTGCATCCCGGAACCGAGATCGGTTCGCTGTGCGATTGTCGCGAGTCGCTCATGTGCGGTTTCAGTCAACGGCTTGTTCGGATCGTAGAGAAAGTAGGAGTACGCCCGTTCACGGCCGCGACCAACGCGTCCACGCAACTGGTGCATCTGCGAGAGACCAAACTTGTCAGCTCTATCAACAATGAGAGTGTTGGCATTTGGAATGTCAATTCCCGACTCCACGATTGTGGTGCATACCAGCACATCAATTTCTTTTTCCCAGAACTGAATAATCACCTGCTCAAGGGCGCCCTCAGACATTTGCCCATGTGCGACAGCAACGCGCGCTTCTGGTACCAGCTCTTGGATTTTTGCGGCAACGCGATTAATGGATTCAACGCGGTTGTGAATGAAAAAGACCTGTCCTTCACGTAAAAGTTCACGGTGCACTGCCGCGGTGATTTGCTTCTCGTCATAGGGGCCGACAAATGTCAGGACTGGGTGACGCTCTTCGGGTGGCGTCTGAATAACTGACATTTCACGGATACCCGTCACTGCCATTTCAAGAGTACGAGGAATGGGTGTGGCGCTCATGGCCAGCACATCAACATTGGTGCGAATTGCTTTCAGATGCTCCTTGTGCTCGACACCAAAGCGCTGTTCTTCGTCAACGATGACCAGCCCTAGGTCTTTGAAGCGCACGCTCGGAGTTAAGAGCTTGTGGGTTCCAATAACAATGTCAACCGAGCCATCAGCCAAGCCTTCAAGAGTTTCTTTGGAATCCTTCGTGCTGGTGAATCGAGACAGTGCACCAACCTTGATGGGGAACGCCGAATACCGTTCGGTAAACGTGGACAGATGCTGTTGCACAAGCAGGGTGGTTGGTACGAGAACTGCAACCTGTTTTCCATCCTGGACTGCTTTAAAGGCTGCCCTGATGGCGATTTCTGTCTTGCCATAGCCGACATCTCCGCAGATCAACCGGTCCATGGGGACTGTTCGTTCCATGTCCCGCTTGACTTCATCGATCGTGCTGAGTTGATCAGGTGTTTCGACGTACTCGAAGGCATCTTCGAGTTCATGTTGCCATGGCGAGTCAGGTCCAAATGCATAGCCTTGCGCCGACTGGCGTGCTGCATAGAGTCGAATGAGTTCGCCAGCAATTTGTTTAACGGCTTTGCGGGCCCGCCCTTTGGCTTTCTGCCAATCAGCACCTCCCAGGCGATGCACGCTCGGTGCTTCACCACCGACATAACGTGTGATCAAATCCAATTGGTCCATGGGGACGAACAATCGGTCCGCTGGCTGACCGCGTTTGCTCGGGGCATACTCAATAATTAGATATTCCCGCTCAGCGCCCGCGATTGTCCTTGTGATCATTTCAACATAGCGTCCAACACCATGGTGTTCGTGCACTACGAAATCGCCGGCTTTGAGAGTGAGTGGGTCGACCGCGCCGCGCCTCTTGCTGGGCATGCGACGCATGTCCTTGGTGCCCGACTTCTGGCCAACCAAGTCGCTCTCAGTCACAACGATCATTGATGCACTGGGCAAGGAAAATCCGTGATCGAGGCTGGCGGGCACCAAGTACACGACATGGGGATCCAGCGAGTCCGGCAATATGTCAACAGCAGATGTTCCAATGTCCGCGTTTCGGAGTTCCTCGGCAATACGCTCAAGCGGACCGTGGCCCTGGGCAGTAATGATTACTCGCGAGTCCTGCTCAAACCACGTTTTAACATCGGAAATAAATAGTTCAGAGTTGCCTCGATACGGTTCGATTTCCTGAGCATCAAGATTAATCACTTCATCTTTTGCGTCCGTGGGCAGTGGGGTGAGATTCCACACAGCCCCGTTGTTTTCTCGGGTTTCTTTGACAACTGTTTCCATGCTGGTGAACATTGAGCCGGAGAGATCAATTGGGCTTGCTCCACCAACGGCTGCACTGTGCCAACCCGCAGTGAGGAATTCCTCTGCGGTTTTCACTACATCCGCAGCACGGGACTTGATCCGCTCCGGCTGGCACAAGACGAGTGATGACGACTCGGGCATGAGGGCATGCAATGGGCGCATGTCACCAGCCAAGACAGGGGAAAGTGATTCCATACCTTCAACTGGAATTCCCAGAGCGAGTGACTCGCACATTGCTGCAACCTCGACGTGTGCCTCGCCCAGTAGTTTGGCTCGCTCGCGCACCTGGGGGGTCAACAGCAACTCGCGCACGGGGGTTGCCCACAAGCCGTGGGGCGCTACCTCCAGAGTTCGTTGATCAGAAACAGCGAAGTATCGAACTTCCTCGATGTCATCGCCCCAAAACTCGAGCCTGAGTGGATGTTCCTCGGTGGGCGGGAATACATCGAGTATCCCGCCACGCACCGCTATTTGCCCCCGTCGCTCGACTAGGTCAACGCGTTCATAGCCATAGTCCACAAGTTGAGTCACGGTGGTGGTGAGGTCCGCGGAGCCCCCCACCTCGAGCCGAACGGGATCTGACTGCCCCAAGTTGGCAACAATGGGTTGGAGTGCTGCACGCACTGATGCGATAACAACGGAAATGGGTCCAGCAAAGTGATCACCTGCAATGGGGTGCGCCAGCCTTCGCAGCACGGCCATTCGGGTGCCCACGGTGTCTGATGACGGTGACAAACGCTCATGAGGCAAGGTCTCCCAGCTGGGGAAAACTGCAATGGACTCACGTGGGATGAAGGCCGCGAGCGAGCGGGCAAGTTCATCAGCCGCTCGTCCCGTCGGGGTAAGCACCAGCTGAGTGCGCCCAGAGCGTGCCAACTGCGCAATGACAAGCGGATAGCTTGCGGCAGGACCAACAAGATCGACAAGATCAATGAGATCAGCGGTTGCTGACGCGAGTTTTCCTATTCCAGCAATCCCAGGATCTGTTTGTGTCAGATCAAGAAGCGCGGAAAGTGAGGTGGTTCTGGTCACGCGTCTTGTGACTGCTGGAGTGCTTGAATGACATACGGGTACAGCGCAACTCGGGAAACCACCAAATCGGTGACATAAGGCGGCATGTGATTGAACGTCACAGAATCGCCATTCATGTGAGAAGCCACGAGTCCATAGTGTTCAGCAACAACATAGGGGGCAGCAACATCCCATTCAAAGAATCCCGTGTCATGGAGGTATACATCAGCACGACCTAAAAGGATTTCATTGACTTTTGCACCTACTGAACCAACATCAACGACTTCAATCGACTGGTGTGCAATTCCCTCTTCACGCAGGATCTCACTCAGTCGTGCAACCGTTGCGGTAAGTGTCTTGGGTGGCCGAGAACGGGAAGCCACAACTCGAATAATGCGTTCTGATGTGTATACGTCCTGCTCATTGGAACCTGAATCCAGCACAGACCTGGTCAAAGACTGTGCGGGAAGATCGACGGTTCCGGCGCTGAGCCTTTGCTCACCTGAATGCCAGAGCGCGATGTGTACGGCAAAGTCCTTTCTGTTTTGGCCATACTCCCACGTGCCGTCGAGGGGATCGACAATCCAGACGCGCTCCGCACTGAGGCGGTCATCATTGTCCTTGCCTTCTTCGCTCAGGATTGCATCATTTGGCCGAGCAGTGCTGAGTTTGTCCAATATAAAAAGATGGGCAGCACGATCTGCTTGATCACGCAGAAGATCACTCACCGTTTTGTCAATGTTCTCAGCGGAACGGGTGGCAAAGAAATCCTCACGGAGAGCAAGCAGCAACTGTCCTGCTTCTTGAGCAACTGCTCTCGACAACTCGGCATCAGACATTGAACTCATGTGTACTCCAACTTTCTTTGCTAGCGGAATATATTAACTATTAAATCGGCTTTGGGTTTTTTCCAAACCTTGAAGCATGAGCATCTCGAGGGCATCCACACTGCGATCCAACAATTCAGTGAGATCTTTGCGTTCGGTTGAACTGAATTGAGATAACACGAAATCGGCGGGAGCCTGTCGACCAATGGGTCGGCCAATTCCCACTCGCTCACGGAAATACTCGCCCGTGCCGATCGCTCCCCTGATGCTCTTGAGTCCATTGTGGCCGTTATCGCCACCGCCAAATTTGATCCGCAGCGTGGCAAATTGGATATCAAGTTCGTCATGAACAATGACCAGATTCTCAGGTTCCACGTTGTAGAAGTCCATGAGGGCTTTGACCGGCCCACCACTTTCATTCATGAACGACATCGGGATAGCTAGAACAACCTTCTGGCGATTGACGTCACCAGGTGCACCGACCTGGGTCTCAGCGACATGTGCGAGTGCTCGCTTATGGCGTGAGAGTGTGACTGATTCACGTTTGGCGAATGTTTCGACAACCATCGCACCAACATTGTGGCGGGTGGCGGTGTATGTGGGACCGGGATTACCCAGTCCCACAACAAGCCAAGTCACTTAAGCGCAGTCACTTACTCTGCAGCAGCAGGTTCTGCCGGTGCTTCCGATTCATCGCTTGCGGCGGCGGCAGCGTCCTCAGCGGCACCGGATGCAGCAGCAGACGCAGCAAGTTCAAGTGCCTTCTCCCTAGCGTCTGCGACAGCGTGGCCGACTGCATCGAGGGGCAGTTCGCCTCCAGCGACAGAAGCCTCAAACGCCTGGAGAACCATGGCAACGTCAAGACCAGCTTCTTCAGCAGCGGTGTGAACCTGGGCGACTGCATCTGCATAGTCACTTCGCAGTGCTGCTTCTTTCTTGCTGATCACGATCAGGTCAACGTGTTCGATGTCCAAGCGAACGACATCGCGCTGGATATCGCGTGGCTTGGTCAGGTAGGTCTGGCCATCGAAATCAATGTTCAACACAACGCGGGGCTTGCGCAGGGCAAGTGCCAGTTCGTGAGTAGGCAGAGTTACGTGCATGAGGGTGGTATCCGTGCCGTAGATCACTGCGGGAACCTGTCCACCACGGCGAATACGGCGAGCCGCACCCTTGCCAAACTCTGAGCGGGGGGAAGCGGTCAAATTGACGTTAGTCACGATTTCTCCTAGTTAAAAGTTGCGAGTCGCACCAAGGAGAGGCTAGTTAAGCCACCACGTCGATAACGGTGAACTACGCACCCTCGCCGAGGAACCCGTGGAGTCTAGCGCGGGGGAAAATCCCTAGTGCGAGGAGGGCGCCTGACCTAATTCTTCATCCTCGAACATTTTGGTCACCGAGCCATCCGTGAACACCTCATTGATTGCTGTGGCCAGCAATGGGGCAATGGAGAGGACAGTGAGTTTCTCGAATCGCTGCTCTTCAGGGATCGGAAGAGTGTCAGTAACAATGACCTCGCTGATGCGTGATTCTTGGAGGCGTTCACGCGCCGGATCACTCAGGATTCCATGTGTTGCCGCGACAATCACCTCGGATGCACCGTTCTCGAACAGAGTCTCCGAGGCCTTAACAATTGTTCCACCGGTGTCGATCATGTCGTCGACTACGACGCAAACGCGGTCTTTGACATCACCCACGACCTCAAGCACCCGAACCTGGTTGGGAATGTCGGGATCGCGGCGCTTGTGAATGATCGCCAGCGGAGCACCCAACACATCTGTCCAGCGCTCGGCAACCCGAACGCGTCCCGCGTCTGGCGAAACAACGGTGATCTTTGATCGATCAACTTTGTTTGCAACATGGGATGCCAAGAGCGGCAAAGCAAAGAGATGGTCAACGGGACCGTCAAAAAAGCCTTGAATCTGTGAGGTATGCAGGTCAACGGTCATCAAGCGATCTGCACCTGCGGTTTTGAACAGGTCAGCCATCAGGCGGGCCGAGATTGGTTCACGACCGCGGTGCTTTTTGTCCTGACGTGCATAGCCATAGAAGGGGACTATCACCGTTATGCGCTTGGCAGACGCCCGCTTGAGAGCATCGATCATGATCAACTGCTCCATGATCCATTTATTAATAGGTGTCGTGTGACTTTGAAGCACGAATGCGTCACCACCGCGAACTGATTCTCGGAATCGCACAAATATTTCGCCGTTGGCAAAGTCATGTGCGGTGACTGGAGTGAGCTCAATACCGAGGTTT
The DNA here is from genome assembly GCA_023253325.1 of Candidatus Nanopelagicales bacterium. GTDB lineage: Bacteria > Actinomycetota > Actinomycetes > S36-B12 > S36-B12 > UBA4592. Next base: position 51,653 of record JALRGY010000001.1, read on the forward strand.
TCTGCGACTGCATCAGCGAGTTCCGGGTGCGAACGACCTGCCAAGAGCAGGAGATGCTTTTGCGTTGGGACTGACTTCTCGGCCACTACTCCACCTTCACGTCTGGGTACTCAGTTTGGGTACTAACTCAGCACTGTTTCAAACACTGCGCTAAACATCGAGCGTATTTTCAGGGGAAGATGGGGATAGCCTGTCAGAGTGATCCGGCGTGCTTTGCGCCGCCTCCGCAGAAACCGTCCCAGGACGCTTGCGCTGCACCCAACCTTCAACATTGCGCTGCTTTGCCCGGGCGACCGCCATGGCGCCAGGCGGGACGTCGTCGGTGATCACCGAGCCAGCCGCCGTGTACGCGCCATTGCCAATCTCAACCGGAGCAACAATCATGTTGTCTGAGCCAATTCGCACGCCATCACCCACCACCGTGTGGTGCTTGTTCACTCCGTCATAGTTCACAAAAACCGTTCCTGCACCAATGTTTGAACCTTCACCGATGGTGGCATCGCCCACATAAGACAAATGCGGAACCTTGGATCCGTCACCGAGTTGAGAGTTTTTCATCTCAACAAAAGCCCCAGCTTTACCGCGAGCACCGATCACTGTTCCCGGGCGCAAGTATGTGTATGGGCCAACGCTGGCTGACTCTCCAATAACCGCGAGCTCGGCCCAGGTGTGACGAACCACAGTGTTTTCCCCCACTTCGCAGGAAATAAGTGTTGATCCAGGCCCAATCTCAGCGCCCGTCTCAATCGAGGTTGGTCCACGCAAAACCGACTGCGGCAAGACGGTGGCATCAGGCGCGATATCCACATCAACATCAATCCAGGTACTCGATGAATCAAGGATGCTCACACCTGATCGCATCCAGCGTTCATTGATGCGATCACGCATGATTGCTGCGGCATTTGCCAACTGAACACGGTCATTGATTCCCAAAATGTCATGGCTGTCGGGTGCCACCACTCCAAGGACCACTCCCCCACCAGTTGCAATTAATTCAATAACGTCAGTGAGATATTCCTCGGACTGTGAGTTCTCAGTTGTCAGCGAATTAATCGACCCGACTATTGCTTCGGCTGAAAAGGCATACATGCCCGAGTTGATTTCGTTGATGAGCCTCTGCTCATCAGTGGCATCTTTTTCCTCAACGATTCCGCTCACCCTCGATCCATCGCGCAGGATGCGTCCGTAACCAAAGGGGTCATCGAGTTCGGCCGTCAAAATTGTGGCTTGAGCACTGTGGGATTCATGTGCCGAGAGCAGTTGCACCAACGTTGTACCCGTGAGCAGCGGTGTATCGCCGGTCAAAACGACAACGGGCCCACCATCCAAGGAAACCCCTGCTTCAACCAGTGCGGTCAGTGCGATGCGCACGGCATGGCCCGTTCCTCGTCGCTCCGTTTGCTCAACGGTGCTGACCCACGGTGCAACTTCTTCGAGATGCTCAATGACCGCGCTTGAACCATGGCCGACAACGATCATGAGGTGTTCCGGCTCAGTCACCGCGGCCGCTTCAATCACGTGGTTGAGCAAGGACCGACCAGCAATCTGGTGCAGCACCTTGGGAGTAGCCGATTTCATGCGCGTGCCTTCGCCGGCTGCTAGAACGATCACTGCTGAAGGGCGCACAGCCCAAGCCTAATGCTCAGGAAAGTACGGCATGAAAAATGAGCGCATTTGGACCAAGCTCCCGGGGGAGGGATCGAACCTCCGTTGACGGATTCAAAGTCCGCTGTCCTGCCGCTAGACGACCCGGGATTACCGCGCCCCACAGCCTAGGCGTTGTCTCATTGCTGGAATAACTCGCCTTGGACTAATTTCCCCCCCCTTGCAAGTTACGGTATCGTAGGTTACGCTCGCGTAAGTTAACCGTCGCTCGAAAGGAACCACATGACCGCATTGATGCCCGAGGAAATCGTCTTTGACGAGAACCAAGACGATGCCGTTTACCTCAGCAAAGCAATGCGAATCACGATTGGCGCTTTTGTTGTTCTTCCGCTTCTCGCCGTTGCCGCCGCTATTCCTGTCGCGTGGGGCGGGTGGGTCTCCTGGCTCGATATTTCACTCGCGGTTGGTCTGTGGGCACTCACTGCCCTGGGCATCACGATTGGTTATCACCGGTTTTTCACTCACGGATCCTTCAAAGCAAACCGTGGTGTCAAGATCGCGCTTGCTATTTGCGGTTCACTTGCCATTGAAGGCTCCCTCGATCAATGGGTTGCCGATCACCGCAAGCACCACAAGTTCTCTGACGAAGTCGGTGACCCACATTCTCCCTGGCGCTTTGGAACATCGCGCAAAGCAATCGCAAGAGGTTTGCTTTACTCACATGTTGGTTGGCTCTTTGAAAGTGATAACACGGGAATTGATAAGTACGCACCCGATATCGCGGGCGATAAAGATTTGAATTGGATGTCCAAGCACTTCTCCATCTTTGTAATTGCAAGTCTGTTAATCCCTGGAATTCTTGGTGGCTTGATCACCTGGTCATGGATGGGCGCACTCACCGCATTCTTTTGGGCAGGCCTGGTTCGCATTGCATTTGTTCACCACGTGACCTGGTCAATCAACAGCATCTGCCACGTATTTGGCAATCGCCCGTTCACATCGCGAGATCTCTCCAGCAATGTAGCCTGGCTTGCAATTCCATCCATGGGCGAGTCCTGGCACAACCTGCATCATGTCGATCCAACCTCTGCTCGCCATGGTGTTCTCAAAGGACAAATTGATGTGAGTGCCGGAATTATCAAGGGAATGGAAAAGACCGGACTTGCCACCGATGTTCGCTGGCCAAAGCCGGAGCGTCTGGCAAAGAAACTCAAGGACCCGAAAGACCGCTTCCGCATTCGTGGTTACCGCGGAGAGTAACCTCACCCCAGTGAACATTGACGATGCTCAAGAGGATGCTGAACTTGCACCGATAGTCGAGCTACGTGCCGCAACATCAAGTGCAGTTCCCGTAGCGGTTCGCAAAAGCGCCGGCTCCAAGGTTCGTATGACCGGCCAAGAACGCCGGGAGCAGCTACTTAATGTTGGGCGCAAACTTTTCTCTGAAAAAGGCTTTGAATCGGTGACGGTTGAAGAGATTGCAGCCAAAGCAAATGTTTCTAAGCCCGTTGTCTACGAACACTTTGGGGGCAAAGAGGGCCTTTACGCTGTTGTTGTTGATCGTGAGATGAACGCATTACTCGACTCAATCACGGACTCACTGACCGCGGGCTCGGCACGCCAACTTGTTGAACAAGCAGGCATGGCTTTGTTCAATTACATCGATAGCAACCCGCAGGGTTTTCGCATCCTGGTGCGCGACTCCCCTGTTGCCCAACAAACAGGTTCATTTGCAAGTTTGATCATTGATATTGCCAGCCAGGTGGAGCACGTCCTTGCGGCGGAATTCAAAGCCCACGGTTTCAATGAAAAAGTCGCTCCCATGTATGCACAAATGCTCGTAGGCATGGTTGCATTCACCGGCCAGTGGTGGCTTGATGTGCGCAAGCCAAAGAAGGAAGAAGTCGTGGCCAACGTGGTCAACCTCGCTTGGAACGGACTGTCACACCTCGACCCAAAACCCCGACTGAGCTGAATCAAGATTCTTGACGTCAAGATTCTTGACGTAGACTTGCGCCATGGCTCAATCAGGCGAACCGGCTCGCGATGAAGTGGACCTCATTGTTTCGGCTTGGCGGGAGCAACGGCCCGACCTTGATGTCTCGCCATTGGAAGTTCTCTCACGCCTTTCTCGTATCTCCAGCCATTTAGATTCCGCTCGAGCACAAGCATTTAGGGACCATGGTCTGGACTCCTGGGAATTTGATGTACTTGCCGCCCTTCGTCGCGTGGGTGCCCCATTCGCACTGTCCCCCGGCGCACTGGCACAAGCAACTCACGTAACCAGCGGAACCATGACCGCGCGCGTCGATCGACTTCTCGAGCGAGAACTGGTCACGCGATTTCCTGATCCACATGATCGTCGTGGCGTTCAGGTGCAACTCACGGACGCTGGAAAAAGTGCTGTCGATGGAGCGCTAACTGACCTACTCGCCAAAGAGTCTGAGATTTTGGCCGGACTCAGTCTGAGGGATCGGACAGATCTTGCCCAGCAATTGCGCAACCTGTTGGGGCAGTTTTTGTCAGACACCTGAGACTCAATCGAGTCATAAAAAAATCAGGTTTTCCACGGGTGTCCAATCCGTATCACCGGTGATACACTGTCCACATGGGAACGGTGTCTGTGCGGGAATTGCGCAATTACGGTGGACACGTTCTTGATTCCGTTGAGAGAGGCGAAACCATGACCATTACACGTGATGGCAAACCGGTGGCGGAACTGCGGCCACTGCAAGGAAGCGGACTCAATGCCCACGCATTGCTTGAAAAGTGGCGGGGGGCTCCTGAAGTTGATGCCGATGCGTTACGCGCAGATATCTCTGAAGTTATGGACCTCGAATTGTGAGCAACCAAACCTCAGTTGGTCTGCTTGACACATGTCTTGTCATCGATCTTCACCTTGTTAAGAACGCACAAGATCTCCCTGGCTTGCCTGTCATCAGTGTGATTACTCTGGCTGAATTGAGTGTTGGTCCATTAGTGGCGAAAACCAAAGGTGAGCAACTGAAGCGGCAGCGCCTCGTGCAGCAGGTGGAGGCTAGTTTTAGTCCTCTCAGTTTTGATGATCAATGCGCAAGGCAATTTGCAACCATTGCTTTTACACTTCGCAAGAACGGCACAAAATCAAAGGCAAAAGCTTTCGACGCACTCATCGCGGCAACCGCTCTGGCGAATCAGATTCCTTTGTACACGAGAAACCCAAAAGACTTTTTAGGGATCGATGACCTCAATGTCATTGAGGTCACGGTCTAGGAGCTACCTGGGTCCTTGAACCGGACCCGAAGCTGTGCGAACGGTGCGACACACGCCACTTCCTGCCAGTTCTGCGGCCAGCCCAATGGATGCCTCTTTATCTTTGGCCAAGAAAACACACGTTGGGCCACTGCCCGAGACAATTCCTGCCAGAGCGCCAAGTTCTAAACCGGTATCAATAACGCGCCTGAGTTTGGGCATGAGCGAGATCGCAGCGGGCTGCAAGTCATTGGTTAGTGACCGTGCTAAAAGTTCAGGGTTACCTTGCCGCAAAGCCATGAGCAACGGCTCTGAAACGCTCGGTTCATTTTCTGCCTGCACGTTTCCTGCTCGAAGTCGATCGCACTCGGCATAAACCTTGGGAGTTGAGAGCCCTCCATCCATCAATGCAATGACCCAATGAAACTCTCCCGTTGCAATAACCGGAGTGAGTACTTCACCCCTGCCTATTCCAATTGCAGTCCCACCGTGCAACGAGAAGGGAATATCTGAGCCAAGTTGGGCGGCCAATTGTTCAAGTTCGGTCATGGGTGTGTGTAATTCCCATAATCGATCACACGCAATAAGAACTCCTGCAGCATCAGCGGACCCGCCCGCCATTCCTCCTGCAACTGGAATGCGCTTATCAATCTCGATGGTCGCCGTGCGCGTGATTCCATGATGTCGCACAAGCAACGCGGCGGCTTTAACGGCAAGGTTGGATGCATCCTCTGGCACAAATCGTGCACCTTCACCAGTAACGGTGATGCCAAATTCTTTATCGCGTGTGCTCATACGGTCCTTGACAGTGACTGTGTCAAACAGATCAATTGCATGAAACACGGTGACCAAGTCATGAAAACCATCAGTGCGCACGGGCCCAACGGAAAGTTGTAAATTGATTTTCGCGGGCGCCTGCACCGTCACTGAATCTGAATTCATGATTGTGCAATCCTATTGATTTTCGGTGTGCAAGGAATTTGCCAAGCGAATGAAATCATCGAGCACCAATGTTTCAGCTCGCGCCGATGGAGCAATTCCTGCCCGCACCAGGGCCTCTTCAGCCAAAGTGGGTGAACCTACAAAATCAGCAATACCCGCCCTGAGAGTCTTGCGCCTGTGAGCAAAGCACGCGTCAATCACTTGAAACACACGTTTGCGGTCAATGCCCGCTGACTCCCGCATCGGGTTAACGTCAATGCGCACCAAACCTGAGTCAACATGAGGTGCTGGCCAGAACACATTCTTGCCAATATTGCCCGCGGGCTGCGCCACACCAAACCACTGGACTTTGACACTGGGGATTCCATAGGTGCGTGACCCGGATGGAGCACAAATGCGATCTGCCACCTCCTTTTGAACCATGACGAGAACACTTCTCACCGTGGGGAGAATTTCAAGGAGGTGAAGGAGCACGGGAACTGCCACGTTGTAGGGCAGGTTGGCCACGATTGAGGTTGGCCGAGCGCCCCCCAGGTCCTCCGCATCGACTCGAAGCGCGTCTGCCGTGATCACCGTGAGTCGCTGTGAGAATTCTGGGGCATACTGCCTCACGGTTCGTGGAAGTTCCTGGGCCAGACGCTGATCGATTTCAATAGCGATGACTTCTTTGGCCGCGGGCAAAAGTCCGAGCGTGAGGCTGCCCAAACCTGGTCCCACCTCAAGTACCGTGTCTTGGCTCGTCACATGTGCTTGCTCAACAATGTAGCGAACAGTGTTCGGATCAATCACGAAATTCTGGCCAAGTTTTTTTGTTGGCGTGATGCCAACGCGGACGGCGAGCTCTCGAATTGCACTCGCTCCCAGGAGATCAGGACTCATGGTGCTACCAATCGCCGAATGCGCGCAGTGCATTGGCCGTGAGTAGTTCACACATATCTGACTCACTCACTCCGCGCCTCTCAGCCATTGCCCGGACGGTATAGGGCATGAGGTAACTCGCATTGACCTTGCCACGGTTGGGTGCCGGTGTGAGATACGGAGCATCTGTCTCAACGAGTAGAAGTTCATCAGGAACAACATCGAGCGCTTCACGTAACCCTTCGGCGTTCTTGAATGTGATGACCCCCGCGAACGACATGAACCACCCATTGGTGGCACACACTCTGGCCATGGCGGCATCGCCGCTGAAGCAATGAAACACGACTTTCTCTGGCGCACCTTGACCCTGAAGCACTGCCAGGACATCTTCATGCGAATCACGGTCATGAATGACCAAGGTCTTGCCTAGTTCGCGCGCCAAGTCAATGTGCCATCGGAAAGATTCATGTTGAGCTGCCCTGCCTGATTCATCGGTACGAAAATAATCAAGTCCCGTTTCACCGATGCCTCGCACGCGCGGGTTTTGGGCAAGCTCTGCAATGGATGCCAGTGCTGATTGCAACTCGCCCGCGGCTGCCCTTCGTGGTGCTTCATTGGGGTGCAATGCAACAGTGGCGAGGACCTGGGAAAAATCCAATGCGGCTTGAAGGGCCCACGCGGATGACTTCACATCACAACCAACCTGCACAACACGATCAACACCAACTTCAAGCGCACGCTTTAGCAGGTCAGTTGGATCCGGTGTCTGATCACCATGGAGGCCACGATCATGAACATCAAGATGCGTGTGTGAATCGATTACCGTTCCTGCAAGTGGGGCTGGCGGTGTGGGCCAATCAGTGAATTCACCCATGTGCAATTAGCTATTTTCAACTTCAGGCTCAACGAGCCGTGGGAATAAAGACGCACCCTTGGTCACTGCGACACCCGCGGGCAACTGTCCCCAGGCTCCAGCCTCTGTGAGGTCTTGGTCTGCAATCTCACCGAGTGCTTCCTGCGCACCTATGGCAACCCACATGTTTTGCATGGCTTTGGGCATCACTGGGTTGTAAAGCACGGCAATTGCGCGCAGTGATTCACAAACCGTGTACAAAACACTGGCAAGGCGATCATGGGTTTCTTCGCTCTTTGCGAGCACCCATGGTTCCTGTTCGGTGACATAGCCATTGATGTGCTCAATGAAGGCTCGAACGTGGCCAATTGCGCCTGCGAAATCGAGTTCATCGATACATGCATCAGCGTTGGCAACTGTCTCAGCCAAAAGTGTCTGGATGTTGGCTTCAACCGTGGTTGGTGCAGAATCCACCGGCAGTTTGCCTTCGAAATACTTGCCCACCATTGCAGTGGCACGCGATGCCAGGTTGCCAAGTCCATTGGCCAATTCAGATGTATAGCGGGCACTCATGTCTTCCCAGCTGAACGATCCATCTTGACCAAATGCAATTGCGCGCATGAAGTAATAACGGAATGCATCAGAACCAAAGTGGTCAATGATTAAGTCGGGGGAAATTCCAGTGAGCTTTGACTTGGACATTTTCTCGCCACCCACCAGAAGCCAGCCGTGGGCGAAAACTTGCTGGGGTGGCTGCAATCCAGCGGCCAGAAGCATCGCTGGCCAGTAAACAGCGTGGAATCGCAGGATGTCCTTGCCCACAAGTTGCACATTCGCGGGCCAGACTTTGGCAAAGAGTTCCGCTTCGGGTGTTCCAGGTTCAGAGCCGTAGCCCGTTGCCGTGATGTAGTTCAACAGTGCATCAAACCAGACATAGACAACTTGAGAGCCATCCCACGAGAGTGGAATTCCCCACTTAACACTTGAGCGTGACATGGAAATATCCACTAAACCACCGCGAAGGAAACTAATCACCTCGTTGTAAGCGCTCTGAGGACGAATTGCGTTGGGGTTGGCCTCGTAATGGTCAATCAGTTTTTGCGTGAACGCGGATAGTTGGAAGAACCAGTTGTCCTCACTCAATTGCTCCGGTGGTCTGCCATGAATGGCACACACCATTTCACCATCAAATTCCCCCGTGCCGGGTACCAAGTCCGCAGGGAATTTGAACTCTTCACAGCCAACGCAATAGGGACCTTCATAGGGAGCCGAGAAGACATAGCCGTTTTCGCGAACAACATCCCAGAATTTTTGGACCCGCTCCATGTGGCGGTCCTGTGTCGTTCTGATGAAATCATCATTCTTGGCATCAATTGTGTCCAGGACTGGGCGCCAGGATTCTTCAACGAGCCTGTCAACCCACTGCTGCGGAGTTACTCCACCAGCTTCAGCTGCGCGCTGAACCTTGGTCCCATGCTCATCAACACCCGTCAAGTACCAGACATCTTCACCGCGTTGACGGTGCCAGCGAGTGAGGACATCTCCCGCTGTCGTCGTGTACGCGTGACCAATGTGGGGGGCGTCATTGACGTAATAGATAGGAGTTGTCACGTAATAGGTCTTGGGCAACTCACTCATGTCGCAAGTCTAGTCGTGGGACTGAGACCGCTATTTTCTCGGTGAGCCAGAATTTTTAGCCTGTTCACGTTGCTCAAGGCTCGCCTGATAGACCTCGCGTTTTGACATGCCCGCCAAAGCTGCGACATGGGCCGAAGCATCTTTGAGAGACATGCCACCTCGAGTGAGTTCCTGAACTTTGGCCACGACCGAATCCATATCACCTAAACCACTGCTGGATCGAATTTCTTCATCGCTTGCGCCCTCGACCACAAGTGTGATTTCACCGCGTACTTCACCTTGCGCCCACTGCGCTAACTCACTCAGAGAGCCGCGGATAACTTCTTCATAGGTCTTGGTCATTTCCCTGCATATGGCTGCGCGTCTGTCGCCACCTAGAACGTGCGCCATGTCCGCCAACGATTGCTCTAACCTGTGTGGGGCTTCGAAAAATATCATTGTTCGCGGTTGGGCTGCGAGTGCAGTGAGCGCGCTATTTCGCTCCCCAGATTTTCTGGGCAAAAATCCTTCAAAACAAAATCGATCCGAAGGTAGTCCGGAGAGTACGAGGGCGGTCAGAATTGCCGATGGCCCAGGCAGTACCGAAATCGGGAGGCTTGCCTCAATAGCGGCGGAGGCGAGTCGATAACCCGGATCGCTCACATTGGGCATGCCAGCGTCCGTTACCACGAGCACCTGTTCACCATTGCGCACTGACTCCAAAATCTGATCCACTCGTCCGAGTTCATTTCCCTCGAAGTTTGAAATCACCCGGCCGGAATATTCAACGCCCAGTCGGCCAGCCAAGTTTCGAAACTTGCGGGTATCTTCGGCCGCAATCAGGTCCGACTTAGCGATCGCTTCAAGTAACCTTTGTGAGGCATCCCCCGCATTACCCATTGGCGTAGCCGCGAAAATTAACTTTCCGCTCTCGACTTCCGTGCTCATGTCGCAATACTGACAGCAAGATTTCCCCCAGAGCAGGGTGGGACACCTACTATTGAGGTGTGCAGGCCACAAGGAGTGAATCCGCCCCTGATCGCAGCGTTGCGAATTTGGCGCAGCGACTGTACCCAGCATTTGACGTCACAGGCTTAACCTCTTGGATTGCCCCCCTTGCCATTGGGCTGGTGGCCGGGATTCTTCGGTTTACTAATTTGGGGCGACCTCATGACGTTGCTTTCGATGAAACGTATTACGCAAAAGACGCTTGGGCCATGTTGCGTTTCGGGGTTGAACACAAGGCAGTTGAGAACCATAAAGAGTTGATGCTCTCTGCAGGCAGTAACTGGCGCAACGTCGAAGCCTTCACCGGTGAAGGGTCATTTGTCGTGCATCCGCCCGTGGGTAAGTGGGTTGTCGCAGTTGGCGAGTACATGTTTGGTGTTTCACCCTTTGGCTGGCGCTTCATGGTTGCGTTGCTTGGAACCATCTCAGTCGTACTGATTGCTCGCATTGTTCGACGGATGACCCGTTCGAATCTCATCGGAGCTATTGCGGGACTGCTCTTGGCCCTTGATGGCATTCATATTGTTATGAGTCGCACCGGTCTGCTCGACATGGTGCTCAGCACCTTCGTGCTCGCTGGCTTTGGTGCACTTGTTCTCGATCGCGATAGCACAAGACGGCGATTGGCAACCATTGGTTTGGTTCACGGTTTCGGGCCATCCATGGGGCTCCGACCATGGCGCTTGGCTGGGATCTTCTTTTTGGCTCTCGCGGTTGGGGTGAAGTGGTCAGGACTCTGGTTCTTAGCAATTTTCATGCTTATGTCATTGTTCTGGGACGTTTCAACGAGAAAAGCAATTGGCGTCGAGCGCCCGTGGCTTGCAACTCTCCTGCTGAGCGCACCCATCGCATTCATTTCAACGATTCTGATTACGGCTGTCGTATATCTCACGAGTTGGACCGGCTGGTTCGTTTCTGATTCCGGCTGGGGGCGTAACTGGGCCAATGACCAGGAACCGTCTTGGTTGCCCAATTCATTGCGCTCATTACTCAACTACCACTCGCAAGCGTGGAACTTTCATGTGAATTTGGATTCAGAACACAGTTATCAGAGCAACCCGTTGTCATGGCCTTTCATGACGCGTCCAACCAGTTTTTCATATGAGAGCATCAAAGATGGATCATTAGGCTGCCCCACCGATCATTGCGCCCAGGAAGTTCTCGCCCTTGGGAACCCGATCATTTGGTGGGCCGCGTTGCTGGCGATTCCGTGGCAACTGTGGAACTGGGTTACCACGCGGGATTGGCGTTCCGGCGCGGTACTCGCGGGAATAGTCGCCGGATGGCTGCCATGGTTGCTCTACCTCGACCGCACGATTTTCACGTTCTACACGGTTGCCTACGTTCCTTTTGTGGTGATGGCTGTCGCCCTCACGATCATGCAGATCTTGCAACGCAAACCGCCACAACAACAACCTGTAGTTCTTGCCCTAGTTGGGCTGTATCTACTGGCCGTCGTTGCGGCGGCTTGGTGGTTCTATCCCATTTGGACCGGAGAAGTTATCCCCTACAGCCAATGGCAACTACGTATGTGGCTGCCAACCTGGGTCTAGACAAGTTGGGTCTAGACAAGTCAGGTCTAGACAAACTGGGATTAGTCAACCCACGTGGTCACCATGTCGTTGGCAACTTGAATGAGTGCCGCCTTCTGCTTAGCCGTCAAGTTCAGGGCACTCCAAGTTGAGCCTGTAGTCGTAATGATCACGTCATTGACCAACGTAAAAATCGACATGCTGTCACTCAAGTAAGAAGGGACATCGCCGCTTGCGGCATTATCCGAATTCTGGTTGGTGAATACTGACTGCACACCGGTGACTGTGACGGCAGGAATATTGCCTGATGTAATTAAATTCTCATAAGGAACTGGGTTCCCATTCTCGTCTGGCCACGAGCCTGAAAATGTGCCATCACATTTCTTTATATTTTTCGTTAGTTGACGGAATGTCTTCTCGGCGGCTTCATTGGATTTGTACTGCCATACATCGACACCTAAACTAAGGCTACGGCCTTTTCTTTCGTAGAACGCCGTTGCATTCAATTCAGGTTTCCCAGCTCTTACTTCTTTGTTACCCGTCGTTCCATAGTCGCAAACAAATTGCTTAGTGGATGGCATCGTGACTCCGATATCTATCGTCTTTGCCGATGCAAACTCTTTTGGTAGCTGAGACACATCCAGAAAATGGGATGCGGCGTAACCTGCTGCTTCTCTGTCATATGCCTGCGCGGGCACCATTGCCATAGCCATAGAACCGACGATCACCAGACCGCTCAGGGCGACACCAACTTCTTTGTGCATTTTTTTCATTTCTAACTCCAATTTTCGAGAATGTTCGCAATTGCCTGCAACCTTTTGTAATTCATTATGGAGCACATAAGAACGTGATGAGGGATTCAAACCAAGTTCTCCAAGTATTCTGACGACATGACCACCGATATATCTCAGCAAGCTGCGGCCATTTGTTTTGATGCGCTCGGCACACTCCTTGATCCTGCAGACTCTTATTCGCATCTGGAGTCTGCATTCCCGTCGCGCGGCAAGGAAATTGGAGATTTATGGCGGATAAAGCAAATTGATTATTCTCGTCTTCGCAGTATGAGTGGCGAATATGCAGATTTCGATCAGATCACCTCTGACGCTCTCGTGGCAACATTCGCCCACTTGGCCATACCGATCAAACAATCTGATATTGATGCAGCAATGGATGCCTACCAGCATTGCGCAATGTTTCCTGATGCAGCAAAACTCCTTAGAACTTTGCATCAACCTTGGGCCGTTGTTACAAATGGAAATCGGGACTGGATAGGCCCGATGCTTATCGGCGCAGGAGTTGAGGTCAGCGACTCTCATCTATTCACCTCGGATCAAGTCAAGACTTTCAAAATCAACGCACCCCTTTATCAGCTGGGGTGGGAATGGGCTCAGGGCGCGAGCAGATCAACAGTCTCTAAAGAAAACGTTCTATTTGTTTCCGCCAACCAATGGGATGCAATAGGCGCAACGTGGTTTGGCTTCACTGCCTGTTGGGTGAACCGAATAAACCAGAGCCCCGAGCAATTGGGCGTTCGACCTAAACATGAAATTCGATCTCTGGATGAATTGGCTGCCTTGAATATTGTGACCACATGATTCAAGCCCTTGTCGCAGGCCTGACCATTGGTATTGGTTCTGGGGCAGCCCCTGGTCCTCTCATGGGTCTCGCTGTCACAACGACCATGCGTGCGGGACTCGCGGCTGGGATGCGAATTGCCATTGCACCACTTTTTTCTGATGCAATCATCATTGGGCTCTCACTCACCCTCGTTGCCCAATTGCCCAGTGTGGGTATCCAAATACTCGGAGTCATTGGCGCAATCGTTGTTGCCTTTTTCGGGGTTGAGACCCTCCTGTCAGCACGAAAGGCAATACCTCCAATGTCTGCGGATGAAGTAATTCACCGCAAGCACCTCGATCGCTACCCCGTGTTGCTTCAAGGCGCTCTCATTAACCTGCTCAACCCTGCGCCATGGATCTTTTGGGTCACCGCAGGGTCAACCCTGTTGGTCAACTTCTGGCGTGAAAACCCAGCGAGCGCCGTCGGTTTTCTTATTACTTTCTATCTCATGCTCATTGGCGTGAAGGCTGTACTGGTTGTGGCCCTCGCGGCAACCCGGCATCGCATGAGCACGAAAACGTACCGCTCTGTTCTCGTTGGCTCTGGTGTTCTCCTGCTCGTCGCCGCTGTCATCCTTCTTGCCACCCATGTTCTTTAGTCCGTTGAGGTTGTCTCTTCTCATGCCCCGCAACAACTAGGCTGCTCACATGTCCAGACTTTCCATTGGTACCGCGCAATGGGGGTTGGACTATGGAGCCACCAACCCAGATGGGCGGGTATCTGATTCCACGCTGAGGGACCTCATTCAAACTCTCTCAACTGCTGGGATTCATGAGTTAGACACTGCACCAGGTTACGGTGACTCGGAACAGCGAATCGGCACACTGCAAATTGCTCAACTTGAAGTGCAAACTAAGGTCACGGGCAAAGGCAAAACCGCAGAAGAGGTCATGGACTCGAT
>JALRGY010000001.1:65829-66073 GCA_023253325.1 Candidatus Nanopelagicales bacterium
CCTGAATCGGACGCACCTTGATTCCGTTTTAGTTCATGACTGGTTTGAACTCAGCGATCACGAAAGACAGCAGGTTTCCAATTCTCTGACCCTTGCAGTTGACTCCGGCTTGGCTCGGAAAGTCGGGATCTCTGCGTACACGCCTGAGGATATAAATTCCGCACAGTTGATCATTCCAAACCTCAAGCGCGTGCAAATTCCACTCAACATTCTTGACCAGCGATTCATTCACAGTGGGGCGAAT
>JALRGY010000200.1 GCA_023253325.1 Candidatus Nanopelagicales bacterium
CGGCATTGTCCTCACGGGTCTTCGTGCCAAAACCAACACCCGCACCAAAGTCCTTGAGCTGACGCGAACCAATGTTGGACGTCATGATGATCAAGGTATTCTTGAAGTCCACTTTGCGTCCCAAGCTGTCGGTCATATGCCCTTCGTCCAGGGCTTGAAGCATCAGATTGAAAATGTCGGGGTGGGCTTTTTCAATTTCGTCCAGCAAGACAACCGAATAGGGCTTCCGGCGCACTTTCTCTGTGAGCTGGCCGCCTTCTTCATATCCAACATAGCCCGGAGGAGCGCCCACGAGGCGTGAAATCGCAAATTTCTCCATGTATTCGCTCATGTCGATCCGAATCAGCGCGTCGGCTGAATCAAAGAGCTGAATGGCAATCTCCTTGGCTAGTTGCGTTTTTCCAACTCCCGTTGGGCCTAAGAAGATGAAGGAGCCAATGGGCTTGTTGGGGTCTTTTAGGCCAGCGCGGTTGCGTTGTATGGCCCGCACCACCTTCGTTACGGCTTCATCTTGACCAATGATTTTGGACTTGATGCTGTCCTCCATGTGGGCGAGCTTGTCCAACTCTTGTTTGGCGACCTTTTTGACGGGGATGCCCGTCATCATGGCGACTACTTCGGCAAT
>JALRGY010000201.1 GCA_023253325.1 Candidatus Nanopelagicales bacterium
CCGCGGTGATGATGTTCTCGTTACCTGTGGAGGTGACGAAGATGTCGATCTGGTCAATCACAGACTCTAGGGTGGCAACTTGGTAGCCATCCATGACTGCCTGCAGAGCACAAATCGGGTCGATCTCGCTCACGATTACGCGAGCCCCCTGACCACGAAGCGCCTCAGCGCAGCCCGTACCAACATCGCCGTAACCTGCAACGAAGCAGGTCTTGCCGCCCATTAGAACGTCGGTTGCGCGGTTTAGACCATCTGGCAGTGAGTGGCGGATGCCGTACTTGTTGTCAAACTTGCTCTTTGTGACAGCGTCGTTGACATTAATGGCTGGGAACAAGAGCTTGCCAGCAGCAAAGAATTCGTACAGGCGGTGAACACCGGTGGTGGTCTCCTCCGAGACACCAATGATGTCCTTGGAGACGCGGGTGAAGTAGCTGGAGTCGCGCTTTAGGGATTCGCGCAGCACCTCTAGAACCACCTGATACTCCTCGGAGTCATCGACACCGGCTGGCGGAACCGAGCCGGCAGCTTCAAACTCGACGCCTTTGTGGACGAGCATTGTTGCGTCGCCACCATCGTCCAAAATCAGGTTGGGACCCTCGAAACCCTGGGCAGAAAAGT
>JALRGY010000202.1 GCA_023253325.1 Candidatus Nanopelagicales bacterium
ATTGGATATGAGCGAATACGGTGAGAAGCACACCGTCTCTCGATTGTTCGGTGCCCCTCCGGGATTCGTTGGTTACGACGAAGGTGGCCAGCTAACCGAGAAGATTCGACGTAAGCCGTTCTCGGTAGTGCTTTTTGACGAGATCGAAAAGGCTCACCCAGACATCTTCAACTCACTACTTCAGATTCTGGAAGAGGGTCGTCTGACCGATGGACAGGGACGTGTTGTTGACTTCAAGAACACCGTAATCATCATGACCACCAACTTGGGAACCAAGGAGATCACTCGTGGTGCACTTGGCTTCACTCTTGAGGGCGACAGCGCTAATGACTACGACCAGATGAAGGCCAGGGTGAACGAGGCGTTGAAGCAGAACTTCAAGCCAGAGTTCCTAAACCGTGTGGATGAAGTAATCGTCTTCCCACAGCTAACTCGTGACGAGCTAATGCAGATTGTCGATCTGTTCATCAAGCGCCTTCAGTTGCGCCTTGACGAGCGCGACTTGAAGTTGACACTGACAACCGCCGCCAAGGTCAAGCTGATCGAAATGGGCTACGAACCAGCGCTAGGGGCAAGACCGTTGCGCCGAGTCGTTCAGCGCGAGATTGAGGATGCGA
>JALRGY010000203.1 GCA_023253325.1 Candidatus Nanopelagicales bacterium
TGAACTTGTCGGCACTCTGACGCGCTAGAGCGGCACCTGCGGCTGCCAGCTCCTCAATACGGTCGTCGATACCGTAGTCAGACAAGTTAGACCAGTTGGCACCGAAAGTGTTGGTCTCGACGCAATCGATTCCGGCCTCAAAATATGCATCGTGAACTGAAGTGACAATGTCAGGTCTGGTGATGTTCAAAATCTCGTTGCAGCCCTCGTGACCTTGGAAGTCCTCAAGGGTTGGCTTTTGATCTTGCAGCATGGTTCCCATGGCGCCATCGGCAATAACAACCCGAGTGCTCAATGCATCTAGCAGCGCTTTGGCTCCAGCGGCCAGCGGCACCTTCTTGAACTCATGTAAATGCAAAATGACTCCGAGAAATTGGGGGATTGCGCAGGCTTGCGACCTATAAAGAATAGCTTGAGCTTGAACTAAAGAGCTATGTTCACTAACTAGTTACTGGGCTCTTGTAGTTTAGGTTTATGCAGTTAATCGGAATATGGGCTCTTGTCGCAGCGACTTTAGGGCCTATTCAGAATGTTTTGGGATGGACTATTTCTGGATTACTCATGCCGGATTACGACCCTATTGCGAAAACAATTTCCGATCTCGCAGCGGATGACT
>JALRGY010000204.1 GCA_023253325.1 Candidatus Nanopelagicales bacterium
TTTGGTGTTTTTGCTCTTGTTTTGTCGACTGATAAAACAACATTTTCAATTGATGGTCCACCAGACCCCATAACTATTCCAGTCTTAAAATTACTAATATCCTTATCCTCAAGACCAGAGTCTGTGATAGCTTCTTTCATTGCTATATAATTATAGGCTGATCCAGATCCCATAAATCTGATTGTTTTTCTATCTACATGATCTGCCAAATTAATATTTGGTTTGCCATGAATATTACTTTTAAGATTATGCTCTTTATACTCTTCAGCAAAAGAAATACCTGATTTAGAATTTAGTAAAGACTGATAAACCTCTTCTTGGTTATTTCCTAAACATGAAACAACACCAAGACCTGTTATTACAACTCTTCTCATTATTTAAATAACCCCACTTTTAAACTTTCTGCAGAATAAATTTTCTTATCATCAGCTAAAACTACACCATTTGCAAGTCCAACAGTTGTTCCCCCTGGTGACATAATTTTTTTCATATCGATAACATATTTAACTAATTTTACATTCTGTAAAACTTCACCTGTAAATTTTACTGTCCCAACTCCTAGGGCCCTACCTTTTCCAGGGTTTCCAAGCCAACCAAGATAAAATCCAACC
>JALRGY010000205.1 GCA_023253325.1 Candidatus Nanopelagicales bacterium
CTACACCCAGAAAGCATCGTAGAACCGGAGGAGGTAAACCATGGCCACCATCGCTCTCAGCGACGAAAAGTTCGATGTTGTTCAGGAGGGTCTGAAGAACGTCATTGACCCAGAGCTGGGCGTCAATATTGTTGACCTGGGTCTTATTTACGACCTGTCATGGGATGACGAAGAGGATGCACTCATCATCAGCATGACACTCACCTCTGCGGGGTGCCCCCTCACCGACGTCATTGAAGAGGAAATGGCGAACGCTTTGGACGGTGTAGTGGAGAGGTTTCGCATCAACTGGGTCTGGATGCCACCCTGGGGGCAGGAGAGAATCACCGAGGATGGTCGTGACATGATGAGGGCCCTCGGATTCTCGATCTAGTGTCGCTTCCTGAAGCCAAGCCTTCCCCGGTGTCTCGTGCTTGAGGTCAAGAACCTCCAAATTCGAATCGGCGCGCGTGTCCTGATGGACGATGTGTCTTTCCGAGTGGACCAAGGCGACAAAGTTGGGTTGGTGGGCAGAAACGGAGCCGGCAAGACAACTCTCACCAAGGTCATTGCTGGCGACATGCCGGCAACCGAAGGTTCCATTAACCTTCG
>JALRGY010000206.1 GCA_023253325.1 Candidatus Nanopelagicales bacterium
ATTCGGCTGCCCACTCGTTCGCCCCCCCGTAATAATGTTCGAACCGCCCATTAACTGGAGTGCATATGCACCGCAACCCTTGGGTCGGCAGAACAGTATCTAGAAATTGTTTAGTATCCACGCCTGTACCACCACGCGATGGACCTGAGGTCAGACCTCAGAGTCGCTGTTGCTATTTACCGCTTCTTCTCCAAGGTGCTTGGCGATCACACGATCAACGTAGCTACCCCGTTCGCGAGCCTTGATATCTCGTGGAACCGGAAGTTCCCCAGTCTCTACTGCCGCATCAATTGCGTCAAGTAGTTTATCCACACGATCCTTGAGGTAGCGGTGCGGTTCGTTGTGTCCGTTGAACCATGAACTGACAGTCACACGGTGGACACCCAAATGCTTGGCGATGTCGTTGGGTAGAACCCCAGCGTCCTTAGCCACATCAAACATATCTGATCTCCTGAATCTGGTGCCGCCTGTCAGACTCGAACTGACGACCTACCGCTTACAAGGCGGTTGCTCTACCAACTGAGCTAAGGCGGCTAGGCTGTCTTTCCAGCAGTCACAGGTCTTTCCCTGTCGTCAGGTGGTACCCTT
>JALRGY010000207.1 GCA_023253325.1 Candidatus Nanopelagicales bacterium
ACTGGTTAGTTTTCTTGCTGTTGCTTCTCCATACTGGGCTAAGGTTCTTGTGCCTGTAGATCCTGATCCCGCAAGAGTCATCGTGTCGGTTGTAATCGCTATGCTTAGGTTACTGGATGACAAGTTGACAAAGTTTAATACCGTGCCAAGCTCATAAGCCACCGATGCGTTAGCCGGGATTGTGAAGGTTTTAGAAGCCCCGCTGGAAAGTACTAGCGTCTTGTTGGCGTCCTCTAAAGTAGCTGTATAGCTATCTGTCTTAGATTGCACCATTGCACTAAGTGTTTGGATCATACCTACCAACACATAGTCTGATCCATCATAAGTCACTGTGGCTGATTGATTTGGTGCTAGGGTTACACCTGTCCCAGCACCGGCTCTGATCTGCGCTTTATAAGTCGCATTCTTGTTAACCAAGTGATACGTTCTTTGTGAAGACGGTGCTGTGATCACAACGTCTGCTGACGGACCTGATGATGGAACTAACAGGTTTCTGTACTGTGCCGTTGTTGATGCAAAGTTTGTCCCAGAGGCGTTGCCCGTACTGTTACTCAATGTCAGTGACGCTGTAATGCTTAACG
>JALRGY010000208.1 GCA_023253325.1 Candidatus Nanopelagicales bacterium
TACAACATTGTTTCCGAGAGACTGAGACAAACCGCTTTTCTAAATAAAGGTTTGAAAATAACCCTTGTTGACAACAGGGTAAAACCAGCAACAAAGGAACAGTTCCACTTTAAAGGAGGATTGGTTGATTTTGTTGATTATCTAAATGAGGGATTCGAACCACTACACGATAAAATCATTTCTTTTTCAGACCAAACAAAAGATTCAGAGATAGAAGTTGCTCTACAGTGGAAAAACGAAGACGATGTTACAGTAAAAAGCTTTGCAAACAACATTCACACACTTGAAGGCGGTACCCACGAAGAAGGGCTTAGAACTGCAGTAACAAAAGCCATTAATGATTTCGCAAAAAAAAGAAACTTACACTCTGATATTTCCCTAACAGGAGATGATATCAGAGAAGGTATGACAGGAGTAGTTTCGGTCAGAGTTAAAGAGCCACAGTTCGAAGGTCAAACAAAGACAAAACTTGGCAATACTGAGATGAAATCCAAAGTACAGGTTTTAATTAATGATGAATTTCCAAAGTGGCTTACAAAAAACACAAAAGAAGGTAGAGCTATTGTAGAGAGATGTGCT
>JALRGY010000209.1 GCA_023253325.1 Candidatus Nanopelagicales bacterium
CGCGTCGACGCGCTCCATCGCCAGGTTCGCGCCCTTGACGACGCGGACCTTAATCGGCGCGCCGCCGGACTCGCGACGGACCGTGGCCCATGCGTTGAGCCGCTGCAGCGCGCGCAGCGAGTCGGGCAGGTAGGCCTGCAGCACGATGCCGGCCTCGAGGTCGGGGTGCTCGGCCAGGACGCGGGTGAAGACGGCGACCGTGAGGTCGAGGTCGCGGTACTCCTCCATGTCGAGGTTGACGAAGGAGTCGGTGGCGGCGGCGGTGGCGTAGACCGGACGCAGCCGGTCGACGACGCGGGCCACCGTCTCGTCGAAGCCCCACATCGAGAGCTGGCTGGCGACCGCGGAGACCTTGACCGAGACGTAGTCGACGTCCTCACGCTGCAGCAGCTCGACGACGCGGTCGCGGCGACGGCGGGCCTCGCCCTCGCCGAGCACGGCCTCGCCGAGCAGGTTCAGGTTCAGCCGGTCGCCGTGCTTGGTCAGTGTGGCGATGGTGCGCTCGAGCTTCTCGGGGCGCGCGTCGACGACCAGGTGCCCGACCATGCGGCGCAGCGTGCGCGAGGCCGTGGTGACCAC
>JALRGY010000020.1:0-7562 GCA_023253325.1 Candidatus Nanopelagicales bacterium
CTTGTCGAGTTGCTGACACACGCGGAGCCCATCGCGGCTGTGGCACGGGCTCGCGAGGCTTATGCCTTTCGCGGCACGCACCTGCGCGAATCGCTCATGGATCGAGGGATCGCCTGCAGTCCCGGTGATGGCATCAATGTGTTGGTCTCGGTCAATGACGAGCGCAGTGCCCTTGTGACGCTCGCGGCTGCGGGCATCAGGGTCGCACCGGGTGAACCATTTCACCTTCCCAAAAATACAAGTTTGACGGGGAATGCACCTCGAGCGGCATCTGTCCGGGTGACATCGGGCAGGCTCAGTGATCATCCGGGGGAAATTGAATCCACGGCACAAAGCATCGCCATCGCCAGCCTGGGGGCTGAAGGCTTCGATGCGCGTCGAAGATAAGCAGGAATCCGATATCCCCCACGTAGCAATCTGGGTCAAATGGGACCCGCGCAGCAATCTGGGTCAAATAGGACCCGCGTAGCAATCTGGGTCAAATAGGACCCGCGTAGCAATCTGGGTCAAATAGGACCCACTTGCCTTGTGGGTCAGCAACCTGCAATTATCGGTCGGTGCCCCAAATGAATGAGCGTGACGTAACTGAAGGCGACTGGAAAGTCATCAACCCAGCAAATGGCTCCGTCGTTGAGACGATCCAATTAGCGGGTGTTGAGCAGGTCAACCAGGCTGTTGCCGCGGCGAGGCAGGCATTTTCCGTGTGGTCACGAACCACACCGGGGGAGCGCAGTGCACTACTGCTGGCCTTGGCACGCAGACTCGAAGAGCGCTTCGAGGAATATGTGCAGGTTGAGTCCTCTCAAACGGGCAAACCATTGCGGTTGTGCCGGGAATTTGATGTCCCTGGTTCAATCGACAACATCTATTTTTTTGCGGGTATCGCCCGAAACCTGGAAGGTAAAGCTTCCGCTGAGTGGGTGAGCAACCTCAATTCAAGTATTCGCAGGGAGCCTGTGGGCGTGATTGGCTCGATTGCGCCATGGAATTACCCACTTCAAATGGCAGCGTGGAAAATCCTCCCAGCGATTGCGGCGGGCAACACGATAGTTCTCAAGCCTGCTGAACTGACGCCGCTGACTGCGCTCATGCTCGTTGAGGACTGTTTGGCAGTGGGATTCCCGCCGGGCGTGGTCAACGTGGTCGTGGGCATCGGGCGAATTGCGGGTGAAGCTCTGGTGTCACATCCCGAGGTGGACATGGTCTCGTTTACCGGGTCAACGGCAGTTGGCCAAAGAGTCATGGAACTGGCCACAGGTGGTATCAAAAGGGTTCATCTGGAATTGGGTGGGAAAGCACCTTTTGTAGTTTTTGCCGACGCCGACCTCGATGCAGCCATCCAAGGTGCGGCGGCAGGCGCGCTCATCAACACCGGTCAAGACTGCACGGCGGCAACCCGTGCCTATGTCGACTTGAGTATTTACCCTCAATTCGTCGACGGTGTGCGTGCTCTTTTCGGTTCGATCCTTGTAGGTGATCCTGGCGATCCGTCCACCGATATTGGACCCCTCACATCGAAGGCGCAGCAAGAAAGAGTTGTTGGCTTTGTTAACCGGGCCCGCGATGCTGGAGCCGTCATCGAGGTGGGTGGGCAAGTGACAGGTGATCCCGATGGCGCCTACTACCTGCCGACAGTCATTACCGGAGCAGATCACGACTCAGAAATTGCCTCAGAGGAAATATTTGGCCCGGTGCTCGTGGTGATCCCATTTAACGGGGATGACGAGGGTTTAGCATTGGCCAACGACAGCCGCTACGGATTGGCTGCCTCTGCCTGGACAGCATCGGTTCTACGCTCTGAGCGTGCTCAAAGAGAACTCAATGCGGGAACGGTGTGGATCAACGATCACATCCCCATCATGAGTGAAATGCCCCATGGCGGCTTCAATGGTTCAGGATTTGGCAAGGATATGTCCACCTATTCCCTCGATGAGTACACCCGGATTAAGCATGTTGCCGTGGACATCACGGGCGACACTCACAAGGATTGGCATCGCACCATATTTTCAATAAAGGATCAGAAGTAGCAAAATTTCGTCTCATCGAAGGAGAAAATGACGACTGAGTGGCTCGCGTAGGTAATAGACTAAGTACCAAGTGCAGATTCGAAGAATCTGAAATTTTGGCATTGCAAGATCGTCACGAAAATTGGTGGAGAATGACTTCACCGCATCGTTTTAGGGAGAGGAAACTATGACAACCAAGCGCCCCGAGGCCGTTGCGGCCATTGCAGGACAGATGCGATCAGCTGTATCCCGACGCCGGCTCCTTCAGGTTGCAGGCATTGGTAGCGCCGCCATGGTGGCCGCAGCATGTGGGACTGGCTCTGATGATTCAGCAGGCGGCGAAGCAAGTGCGTCAGCGGCAGAGGACAAGTCGGACACTGAGATGGTTGTCAACTGGTCGAACTGGCCTCTGTACCTTGATGTCAACGAAGACACCGGCGAGTACACAAGTCTTGTTGCGTTCGAAGAAGCTACCGGCATAGACGTCACCTACACCGAGGACGTCAATGACAACAATGAATTTTTTGCCAAGGTGCGTACTCAGTTGGAGCAGGGCCAGGACATTGGTCGTGACCTAGTTGTGCTCACCGACTGGATGGCGGCACTGTGGATTCAATCGGGATTCGCACAAAAACTCGACAAGGCACTGATTCCAAACTCAGGAAACATCATCCCGCGCCTGGCAGAGGTGAGTTTTGATAAGCCTCGTGACTACACGATGCCCTGGCAATCAGGCTTCGCAGGGCTCGGCTACAACGTCCCTGCGCTACAGAGTGCCATGGGCAAGGACGCCTTGACGTCACTCGATGAGCTATTCGATCCGTCACTTAAGGGGCGAATCACCCTTCTCTCCGAGATGCGCGACACCATGGGTTGCATCTTGGCATGGAAGGGCTATGACCCATCAAACTTCACTGATGCTCAATTCGAAGAAGCAATTGCTGCACTCACCGAGCAGGTAGACAGTGGCCAGGTGCGCCAGGTGACCGGTAACGATTACATCGCAGCCATGGAAAGTGGTGACGTCATCGCTGTGATCGGTTGGTCTGGGGACGTTATTGCTCTGGGAGAGGACTTTGGTTTCTCACTGCCTGAGAGCGGGGGAACTCTGTGGACGGACAACATGCTGATTCCCGCCCTTGCCCAGCATAAAAAGAATGCCGAATTAGTCATTAACCACTACTACGATCCGACAGTCGCTGCTGAGGTAGCGGCCTATGTCAATTACATCTGTCCTGTTGAGGGAGCCCAGGCGGAAATGGAAAAAATTGATCCAGATCTTGCGACGGATGAATACATTTTCCCATCGAGTGCCATGCTGGACCGCGCCTATGTCTTCATGGAATTGACACCCGAGCAAAACGAGAGCTACAGCCGATTGTTTGAAAAGGCGATCGGAAACTAAACCCAGTGTGGGGGTCGATTAAATTCGACCCCCACACTTCTCTCAAGATTCAACAAATCCCCGCAGTGAAAGGACACATCGTGGCGAATGAGGGCACCCATAATGTTGAGGATTTGCACCTAACGAACCTGACCAAGAAATTCGGTGAGGTAGCGGCAGTCGATGATCTAACCCTCACCATCCCGGCAGGGTCCTTTTTTGCGCTCCTCGGCGCCTCGGGGTGCGGTAAAACCACAACATTGCGCATGGTCGCGGGTCTCGAAGAGCCAACATCGGGCTCAATTCATATCGGGCAGCAGGACATTACGAATCTCCGAGCATTTCAACGCCCCGTCAATACGGTCTTCCAGTCCTACGCACTTTTTCCTCATCTCGACATATTTGAAAACGTAGCGTTCGGGTTGAGACGCAGAAAAGTAAAGAATGTTGATGCAGCAGTGAATTCAATGCTGGAACTCGTTGAGCTCGCACCCATGGCGCGACGCAAGCCAACTCAACTATCGGGTGGACAGCAGCAGCGTGTTGCAGTGGCAAGAGCACTGATCAATGAGCCAGATGTCCTCTTGCTTGATGAGCCCCTCGGGGCACTTGATCTCAAACTTCGCAGGCAAATGCAAATTGAACTCAAACGAATTCAGACAGAAGTTGGCACCACGTTTGTGCATGTGACCCACGATCAAGAAGAAGCCATGACTATGGCTGACACCGTGGCCGTCATGAACTCTGGTCGTATTGAACAAATGGGTCATCCTGCAGATATCTATGAACTTCCCAAGACGGCGTTCGTGGCAAATTTTCTGGGTCAAGCCAACCTGTTTGCGGGTGCGCGCACTGGGACGTCAAGCGATTCAATCGATGTTGTTGCCAACGGCATCAATTTCCGAGTCCTTTCCACGCGCAATTCGGCACCGGGCGATGAAGTAATCGTCGGAATCCGACCCGAGAAAATGACGATCCTTGATCTCCACGACAAAGACACCATCCCATCTGGCCACAACATGCTTGAAGGGCGAGTCATCGATGTCTCCTACGCGGGCGTGTCCACCCAATACTTGGTGGAAACACAATGGGGTCAAAAGGTGACCGTTTTCGAGCAAAACGTGCTTGTGGGAGATCGAAGCAGTGTCGGAGACCCAGTTGTCCTTCACTGGTCACCTGATCACACATTTGGTTTGGCCGGGGGAGAGACCGTATTGGCTGACACTGCACAGATCCTTGCGGTGGGCGCTTAACCATGGCGGCTGTCCTTCCTAGCGCAGGAAAGCAATCACAAGTCTCAGCTCAGCGTAAATCCCGCACCGGTTACTTCTTGCTTCTGCCCGGCATGACATGGCTGGCAATTTTTTTCGCGATTCCCTTCGTGACCCTGTTCATGACCAGCCTTCAGGCTCCTGTTGCAGGTAAGTCTGGGCAGTACGTACCAGCCTTTCAAGTCAGCAATTATCCCGATGCACTAGCAGAATATTGGCCACAGTTTCTTCGATCATTTCTATATGCAGGAATTGCAACTGGCTTGGCGCTCCTTATCGCATACCCACTTGCATATTTCATTGCTTTTAAAGTTGGCCGGTGGCGTGCGTTGATGTTGGTATTGGTCATTGCGCCATCGTTCGCATCATTCCTGCTTCGCACTTATGCATGGAAAACAATTCTTTCTGACGAAGGCTTCATAACAAGTTTTTTCAATGCGTTACACCTGCTGCCGGACGACCGAATACTCAACACGTCGATTGCCGTGGTTGCAGGCCTCACCTACAACTTTTTGCCATTCATGATTCTGCCCCTGTACGCTGCCCTCGAAAAAATAGATCCACGCCTCCTTGAAGCGTCAAATGATCTTTATGCTTCCGCGTTCACCACTTTCCGCAAAATAACCTGGCCACTTTCCCTTCCGGGTGTCGTGGCAGGCACGTTGCTGACATTCATACCGGCCGCAGGTGACTACATCAACTCGGAGTTATTGGGCTCCACGCAAGACCGAATGATCGGTAATGTGATTCAAACCAACTTCATTGAGTTCCGAGATTACCCAACTGCAAGTGCTCTGTCCTTTGTCTTAATGGCAGTCATTTTGGTCATGGTGTTCACGTATATCCGCCGAGCCGGAACGGAGGATCTGGTCTGATGCGTTGGATCAAGAGCAAGCTCCTAGGTGTCATCGCAGTCTTGGTGCTTATTTATCTTTTCATCCCCATTGCCGTTGTTGGCACACTCAGCTTTAACAAACCAGAGGGTAAATACAACACGAGTTGGAATCAGTTTTCACTCGATGCATGGACCAATATCTGCGGTGTTCCGGGCGTGTGCGACTCCTTCATGATTAGCGTTCGAATTGGAATCATCTCAACTATTTTTGCCACAATTTTGGGCACAATGATCGCGTTTGCCCTCGTGCGATATCGATTCCGTGGGCGCGCAACCACCAACCTTCTGATCTTCCTTCCCATGACAACCCCCGAAGTAGTTATGGGTGCCAGCCTGTTGGCGCTGTTTCTCAATTTAAGGTTCCCACTGGGTGAGACCACCATCATCATCGCGCACATCATGTTCACTATTTCGTTTGTTGTTGTTACCGTCAAAGCGCGACTCCAAGGCATGGACCCCCGCCTCGAAGAGGCCGCGCGGGATCTGTACGCAGGTCCGCGAGCAACTTTCCGCTACGTAACATTTCCCTTGGTTGCCCCTGGAATCGCGGGCGCAGCTTTGTTGGGCTTCTCGCTTTCATTCGATGATTTCATCATCAGTTTCTTTAACGCGGGAACCGTTGTGACATTCCCCATCTATATCTGGGGTGCTGCTCAAAGAGGCATTCCTGTTCAGGTGAACGCATTGGCAACATTGGTCTTTGTGGTGGCGTTGCTCATCGTTTTGACCTCGCAGTTTGTTTCCTACCGCAAGCGCAAAGCGCTCGAGGCCGGAATGCACTCAGATTCTGCCATCGTGGGCGCTGATGTGAAAGGCCTAGAAGCCGCAATGCCTCGTTCTTAATTGCATGGCAGACTAGAGGGTATGCGAGCCTTCATGGTTGGCTCTTGATAAGTGATCGAAGGGATTGGTGGGACGTTCAGGCGCTCGGTCTGAATCGTTGCGTGCACACCGACGTAAAGGAATCCCATGTTTAATCTCGATCCATCCGAAGCAAGTTTTGACAAGGTTCAAAATTTGTGTCACACACCATTTTGGCTTGACAGTAATTTACGCCCAGAGCCATTTCCGTCCTTGGAACTGGACGGTCATGCTTCTGTTGATCTTTTGATAATCGGTGGCGGATTCACCGGACTTTGGGCTGCGGTCGAAGCTGCCCTCGAAAATCCTGACCAATCCATCATGCTGATCGAAGGTGACAGGATTGCGGGTGGGGCCACTGGGCGCAACGGGGGATTTGTTGCGGCATCCCTCACACATGGTTTTAGCAACGGACTCAGTCGTTGGAGGGGTGAACTGTCAGAACTTGTTCGACTCGGCCTTGAAAATCTCAATGAAATGGAGTCGAGGATCCGCGAATTCAGCATTGACTGTGACTGGCTGCGATCAGGGGAACTGGATGTTGCAGTGGAGGACTATCAGTTTCATGAACTCGCTGAAGTCCATCAGGAAATGCGGGATTGCGGTTCTGACTCTGAACTCCTTGACGTTCGTGCTCTCAAGCAGCGAGTCGATTCCCCCATGTACAAGGGTGCGCTGTTTGATCCAAACGTAGCCATGGTTGACCCTGCGCGCTTGGCGTGGGGCTTATCGCGGAAAGCTGTTGAGTTGGGTGTTGTCATTCATGAACACACCAAGGCAACCGATTCCGCTGATCAAGGCACTCATGTTGAAGTTAAAACCGTTGGTGCCACAATTCATGCGGATCGAGTCTTGTTGGCCACTAATGCCTACCCACCGCTATTGAAGCGACTAAAACATTACCTAGTGCCGGTCTATGACTATGTCCTCATGACTGCTCCATTGACTGAACGTGAGCGCTCGAGCATCGGCTGGTCAGGGCGCGAGGGTATCGGTGATTCAGGTAATCAATTTCACTACTATCGAATGACGCAGGATGGACGAATCCTGTTTGGTGGATACGACGCCAATTACCACAAGGGCAATGGCATGGGTCCGGAGTTTGATGTGGATATCACCAGTTTTGCACGCCTCGCGGATCACTT
>JALRGY010000020.1:7572-22489 GCA_023253325.1 Candidatus Nanopelagicales bacterium
CTTTGCACAAATTTTCCCTCAATTAGCCGAGGTAAAATTTACCCATGGCTGGGGCGGGGCCATTGATACCTGTACTCGATTTAGTGCTTTTTGGGGGACCGCACATGCTGGAAAGACGGCTTATGTCGCCGGCTACACGGGTCTTGGAGTTGGTGCATCACGGTTTGGGGCATTGACCTGCCTTGACCTCCTCGAGGGGCGAGACACCGAACGCACCCGTCTTGACATGGTAAAAACCAAGCCCATTCCGTTTCCGCCAGAGCCACTTCGAAGTCTCGGAATCGGCTGGACACGTCGATCGCTTCAAAAGGCGGATCGTGAGCAAGGTAAGCGCAACCTCTGGTTGCGAACCCTTGATTCCATGGGCTTGGGATTCGACTCTTAAGGAGTTTTTTGGCCAAGGGAGATAGGGTCACAACATGAGCAGATATGGCGCGCAATTTGGACCGAACTTCACTTTTCTGGGTGTCCCCGAATGCGACCTAGACGTTCAAGACTCTTACGGTGATGCCGATGTAGTAATTGTCGGGGCGCCGTTTGATGGTGGGACGTCCTATCGATCTGGTGCCAGGTTTGGTCCCAGTGCGCTCAGGGCAGCTTGCTATCTGGAGCATGACGGGAGTCGCCCCTCGCTTGCACTGCGTGTCGATGGACTCAAAGACATGAAAGTGGTTGATGCAGGTGACGTAGAGCTTTATAGCGGTGATGCGGCTCGCTCCTGCGCGGACTTGGAAGTTGTCATAGAAAAAATCGCTCAGACAGGTGCAATACCCCTTATATTGGGTGGTGATCACACCGTCACCTGGCCCGATGTCACGGGTGTTGCTCGAGCCCGCGGATGGGGCAAGATTGCTGTAATTCACTTTGATGCACATGCGGATACCGGCGACATAACGTTTGGATCACTGATTGGTCATGGGCAGCCCATGCGGCGCCTCATCGAGTCCGGCGCTGTCCGGGGAGACAGGTTTTTCCAGATTGGTCTTCGTGGATATTGGCCGGAGCCGGAAACATTGGGCTGGATGGCCGAACAAGGCATGCGTTCCTATGAAATGACCGAGATTGTTGAGCGCGGCTTAAACGAATGCCTTTCCGAGGTATTTACAAATTCGCTCGAAGATTGCGATGGCATCTTTTTGAGTGTTGACATTGATGTTTGTGATCCTGGACATGCGCCAGGGACAGGAACTCCTGAGCCTGGAGGCTTGACGGCGAGAGAACTCCTTGATGCCGTTCGCAGGATCTGTTATGAACTGCCGATTTTTGGCATGGATATTGTTGAGGTTGCCCCGCCATATGACCACGCAGATATCACTGCGATGTTGGGAAATCGAGTGGTCCTTGAGGCGTTGAGCGCAATAGCTAGACGTCGCCAGGATGACCGTGAAGGTACATCATGGGATCCAGCCCAGCCTTTACTCGCAGACAGAATTCCAGGGGAGTAGTCATGCGAGTACTCGCGATAGGGGCAGGCGGCGTTGGCACGAGTGCTGCATTAATTGCAGCGCGTCGCACCTTTTTCGAACATTGGGTTTGCGCGGACTATGACCTGGAGCGGGCAAATAATCTTGTGCAGCAAGTGAATGATTCACGCTTTGTTGCATCTCGCGTGGACGCCTCGGAAAGCTCTGACATTGAGCGGCTGATTCATGAGCATTCGATCACCCATGTTCTCAATGTTGTTGATCCCCGATTTGTCATGCCGATTTTCATGGCGTCTCTGAATGCGGGTGCAAACTACATGGATACCGCCATGAGCCTGTCTCGACCGCATCCCGCGGCACCATTTCAAGAAACTGGCGTCAAACTGGGTGACGAACAATTCGACACCGAACACTACTGGCGTGACAAAGGGCTACTGGCACTCTGTGGCATGGGGGTAGAGCCGGGTCTGGCAGATGTGTTTGCTCGATACGCTGCTGATCACCTTTTTTCTGAGATAGATGAAATCGGTATCCGAGATGGCGCAAATCTTCAGGTTGATGGCCATTCATTTGCACCAACATTCTCCATTTGGACCACCATTGAAGAGTGCCTTAATCCACCTATCGTCTGGGAAAAGTCCAAAGGTTGGTTCACGACCCAACCATTCAGTGGAGCTGAAGTCTTCGAATTCCCTGATGGAATTGGTCCACAAGAATGCGTAAATGTTGAACACGAGGAAGTCGTACTCATCCCTCGATGGATCGACTGCAAGCGCGTCACATTCAAGTACGGCCTAGGTGATGAATTCATTGAGATTCTCAAGACCCTGCACAAGCTCAATCTCGATTCAACAAGTCCTGTTCTGGTCCAGGGTGTTGAAGTGAGTCCGCGTGATGTTGTAGCTGCTGCACTACCTGATCCACTCACGCTCGGGGACAAAATGAGCGGAAAAACCTGTGCAGGAACATGGGTGACCGGGTTAGGAAAAGATGGGCAACCGCGCTCTGTCTATCTTTATCACGTTACTGACAACGCTTGGTCCATGTCTGAATACGGAACCCAGGCGGTGACGTGGCAGACAGCAATGAACCCCGTTATAGCCCTGGAGTTGTTGTCCTCGGGTCAATGGCAAGGTTCAGGCGTGCTGGGGCCAGAGGCATTTGATTCAGTGCCCTACCTCGAGCTGATGTCCAGCGGATATGGCCAGAACTTTGGCCTCCGTGAAGACTAAGCGCTGGTAGCTTCGAAAGCTTCTTCGAGTACTGACATGGCTTCTTCCAACAGGTGCCGAGGCATGACAAGTGAGGGGAGGAACCTAAATACGTTGCCATATGTTCCAGCCGTAAGAGTCACAACTCCATGTTGATGACAGTACTTGTTTAACGCTGATGCCCGGTCTGCATCAGGTTCCATCGGTCCAGGCTTTACAAGTTCGATGGCGATCATGGCTCCGCGACCACGGATATCACCGATCGTCGGGTGATTAATCTGCATGTCCTTGAGTCGGGGGAGCATGATGGATTCGATTTCCTTGGCTCGCCCGTTGGCATTATTGGCCTCCATCCATGCGATGGATCCAAGGGCGGCAGCACAGGCAACTGGATTTCCGCCGTATGTGCCGCCGAGGCCGCCGACATGGACACTATCCATGATCTCTGCCCGACCCGTAACGGCAGCGAGGGGCATACCACCCGCGATTCCCTTAGCCGTGGTGATCATGTCAGGCACGACACCCTCAAATTCGCTCGCGAACCAATTTCCGGTCCGGCAGAAGCCTGATTGGATTTCATCAGCAACAAAAACGATCCCGTTAGCCTGGGCAAAATCGGCCATCGCTTTGAAGTAGCCAGGAGCGGGGACAATAAACCCACCTTCACCCAAAATAGGCTCAATGACGATGGCAGCAACATTGGAGGCGCCCAATTCCTTTTCAATCCGGGAGATTGCCCAATTCCCAACTTCGGTTCCGCTATGCGGGCCATCGTGAAATGGGTAGGAAACGGGCACGCGATAAATCTCGGGCGCGAAGGGTCCGAATGAATGCTTGTAAGGCATGTTTTTGGCGGTCATGCCCATGGTTAAATTCGTTCGGCCGTGGTAGCCATGCTCCACAACGACAACGGCTTGCCGGCCGGTGAATGCTCTAGCGATCTTGACTGCATTTTCCACGGCTTCGGCTCCCGAGTTAAATAGTGCGGAGCGTTTTTCGTGAGAGCCAGGTGTTAGCCGATTGAGTGCCTCGCATACTTGCACGTAACCTTCATACGGCGTGACCATGAAACAGGTGTGGGTGAAGTTCGCAGCCTGCCCTTGAACGCCTGCAACCACCTCGGGATTCGCATTACCAACAGTAGTCACGGCAATGCCCGAACCCATGTCAATCAGTGAGTTTCCGTCCGCATCGATGAGGACCCCACCGGCGGCCTTAGTGATGAATGCTGGGAGGCCGATTCCCACGCCTGCAGAAACTGCATTGGTTTTCCTCGCGAGTAGTCCTTGAGATTTCGGACCCGGAATTGCGGTAACCAACCGTCGCACCTGCTCGACCCCATTGATGGTGTGCTCTGTTTCGAAGTCCGATGTTGTCGTCATGTATTCCTCCATGGATGAACTTGGGCTAAGCGAGGCCACCTTCTCTAAAACTGAGTCTAGGGCCACGTTTGAACAGGCGAAGAGCGTAGGATGGAATTATGAGTAATCCACATGAAATCAATGGGGTTCACATAAACCACCACCAAAGGACCACCCTCGAAAAGGTTATGGCCCATCCAACCAACCACGACCTTCAGTGGAAAGACGTTATCCATTTGGCTGATGCGCTTGGTGATGTGGATGAGCGCCACGACGGCAAAGTCAAACTGACAATTGGTGACTTAAGTGAAGTTTTTGACCCCAATCACAAGACCATCAGCATGGATCAGATTGCGCACCTGCGCCAAATGTTCACCGCTGCCGGCTTCACAATCTAGGAGTACACGATGGCTGCCCACGATGAATTCAATAAAATTAATCTGCATGGGAAGTTCGCCGTTGCGGCTATTGACTTCCACGAGACTCGAATTTTCGCCCTTGAAGGGGATAGCACAGGTAGGCCTGAGCGTGTTGTAGCTGAAGACCAAGACGGAGATCTCCGCAAATTACACACAAAAGTCAACAACGTCGAAGGTGACTACCGCACTCCAGGTAACGAGTACTGGAAATCAATCGCAATGGTGCTTGAGCGAGCCAATGCTGTCGTGCTGTTGGGACACGGCAATGGAAAGGCCAATGCTTCACATCAGTTCATCGCTTATGTGGAAAAGCATTACTCAGATCTTGGGGCAAAAATTCTCGGTGACCTACGCCTGGACATTGATGACCTCACGGATCCGCAGGTCCTGCGCATCGGGCAAACGTTCTTCGACGTTGCACCCGAGCGGAATATGCCCTGATTGTTATCAATGAATCACGCCCGCCACGATGTCACGGTGAGTCGAGTTGAACAGACACTCTTCTGATGTGATCCGTGTTGCCATATTGGGCAGCACGGGTTCCATTGGAACTCAAGCGCTGGACATCATCCGACGCAATCCGTCCATGTTCACTGTCGTTGGGCTGAGCGCATCTGGCAACAACCCGGATCTCTTTGCCCAACAAATTCTTGAATTCCTGCCAGACGCTTTCGGTGTTGGCCGAGGGACGTGTGCACAGGACATACAAATGCGGGTTTTCGCTGGCGCCCAAGAGGCAGGTTTCGCGGTTGGAGACTCACGAATCCCTGAAATGGTCGTTGGCCCTGAAGCGGCAGCCCAAGTAGCGTCGCTTGGTGTCGACGTCGTTCTCAACGGAATTGCTGGGGCAGCGGGCCTAGTTCCCACGCTTCGAGCGCTTGAATCGGGCTCAACATTGGCGCTGGCCAACAAGGAGTCCTTGATAATCGGCGGTGATCTGGTTAAGCGGTTGGCTGCGCCCGGGCAAATAGTTCCTGTTGACTCGGAGCACTCTGCACTGGCCCAAGCGATGCTAGCCGGTACGCATGCAGAAGTTTCACAATTGATTCTGACGGCCAGCGGTGGGCCTTTCAGGGGTTGGACTTTGGAGCAGCTGGCCTCCGTGACGGTTGCTCAGGCATTGGCGCATCCCACATGGTCCATGGGCCCATTGGTAACCATTAACTCTGCAACAATGGTCAACAAGGGCCTCGAAGTAATTGAGGCACACCTACTATTCGACATTCCTTTTGATGACATCCAAGTGGTTATTCACCCGCAATCGGTAGTGCACTCAATGGTGGAATTTGTGGATGGATCAACAATTGCGCAGGCAAGTCCACCTGATATGCGCATACCCATTGCGTGGGGGCTGGCGGCTCCCGATCGCATTGAGGGTGCGGCACCGCCGTGTGACTGGTCACAAGCGGCAACGTGGGAGTTTTTCCCCGTGGACAATGCAGCATTCCCTGCGGTTGATTTGGCTCGGTCCGCTGGGGCAGCGGGAGGAACAGCACCCGCTGTCTTTAACGCTGCTGATGAAATCGCGGTAGAAGCATTTCTTGACGGGGCCATCGGATTCGTCGACATCGTCCCCATGATCAAATCCGTACTTGGTGAGCATCTGGAGTCGGCTCATGTGTCAGGGAACGGGCTTACACTGGAGAACGTCCAAGATGCTGACGCATGGTCCCGCGCGCGTGTGCGCGAAATCATCGCAGCGCAATGAACAATGAACAATGAACAATGAACAATGAACAATGAACAATGAACAATGAATACAGTCCCGTCCAATAGTGTGCTCATGCACGATGCGTAAAAAGGTGGTGTGCAGGTGCTCGAGGTCCTAGGGATTGTCTTATTTGCAGCGCTTATTGGGCTCTCGATTGCACTGCATGAAATCGGACACCTCGTCCCAGCCAAAAAGTTCGGAGTCCGCGTAACCGAGTACATGGTGGGTTTCGGTCCAACCCTGTGGTCCAAGGTTCGCGGGGAAACCCGATACGGCATCAAGGGAATTCCTTTGGGCGGGTACATCCGAATGATTGGCATGCTGCCGCCAGCGCCTGATGACCCCGAAGGTCGATCTCGGTCAATGTCTACGGGTCGATTTGCCACACTGGTTGCGCAGGCACGCGCAGCATCTTTTGATGAAGTTGAACTTGGCGATGAAAACCGGATGTTTTACAAGCTCCCGGTGCACAGGCGTGTAATCATCATGCTCGGTGGCCCATTCATGAACCTGATTTTGGCATTCGTGCTTTTTGCCATCGTTCTTGTTGGCATTGGGCTTCCCAAACCGTCGCTTTCAGTCGCAGCGGTCATTCCCTGCACACCCACAATGGAACAACCCACAGGCCAACCATTGCCATCGGGCTTCTGCCCAACTGGTACCCAGTCCACGCCTGCGGCAACGGCCGGCCTTGAGGTGAATGACAGGATCCTTGCCGTCGGCGACATATCCGTTGCCGATTGGGATGCAGCGACCGCTTGGATTTCTCAGAATCCAGGTGTCGAAACGAATATCACAGTAGACCGATCTGGTTCTGTAATCTCAATGCCCATTACCGTTGCTGAGGTCACTCGTCCTGAGTACGACATCAACGGCCGCGAAACGGGAGCGAGCCAGACCGTCGGTTTCTTGGGCGTTCGTCCTGGTTTTTACAACCAACGGGAATCAATTCTGGCTGTTCCTGGATTCATGTGGGATCTGACCGTGCGATCAGTTGAAGCCCTCATCTCACTTCCCGTCAGGGTCTACGAATTGGTCACAGACACACTGATCGGTGGCCAAGAGCGCGCAATTGATGGTCCGGTATCCGTAGTGGGCGCGAGTCGGCTGGGTGGGGAAATTGCAGCAATGGAATCACCCCTTACCTCAAAAATTGCAACATTTCTGGGGCTTGCGGCATCGCTCAACCTGTTCCTCTTCCTGTTCAATCTGCTTCCGGTCCTCCCACTTGATGGAGGCCATGTGGCTGGCGCGCTCTATGAAGCGCTAAAGCGTTTCTACGCGCGATTACGCGGCAGACCAGACCCTGGTCCGGTCGACACGGCCCGTCTCTTGCCGGTGGCCTATGTTGTGGCTGGGATCCTGCTTGCCATGGGGGTTATCGTGATTTGGGCCGATTTGGTCAAGCCCATCTCGCTTGGATGACCGCAAGGACCAATAATGGTCCCGTGAGCATTGACTTAGGAATCCCTGCACCCCCACCGCCCGTGGTCGCCCCGCGACGCAAGAGTCGTCAACTGATACTGAAGCACCACAGCAAGCCATTAGCGGTTGGTGGCGATGCCCCCGTAAGCGTGCAGTCAATGTGCACGACTTTGACCGCGGATGTTAATGCGACCCTTCAACAGATCGCAGAGCTCACGGCAACCGGGTGTCAGGCAGTCCGGGTAGCCGTGCCAAGTCAAGATGATGCAGATGCGTTATCCCAGATTGCAAAGAAAAGTGGCATCCCTGTCATCGCAGATATTCATTTTCAACCTAAGTACGTTTTTGCGGCGATCGATGCAGGCTGTGCGGCTGTCCGAGTCAATCCCGGAAACATCAAGAAGTTCGATGACAAAGTGGGTGAGATCGCGAGGGCGGCCAAGGACGCGGGCACTCCTATTCGCATCGGTGTCAATGCTGGGTCACTCGATCCTCGGTTGATGGAAAAGTACGGCAAAGCCACGCCTGAAGCGCTTGTAGAATCCGCGCTCTGGGAAGCATCATTATTTGAAGAACATGGTTTCCAAGACATCAAGATCTCGGTCAAGCACCACGACCCGGTGATCATGATGTTGGCCTACATGCAGTTGGCGGAGCAATGTGATTACCCATTGCACCTGGGCGTCACAGAGGCTGGCCCGGCCTTCCAAGGAACCATCAAGTCGGCAGTTGCTTTCGGGGGACTGCTGTCACGAGGCATCGGTGACACGATTCGAGTTTCACTGTCGGCACCGCCAGTCGAAGAAGTAAAAGTCGGCATTGGAATTTTGGAGTCATTGAATCTACGTCAACGTGGACTCGAGATCGTTTCCTGTCCGTCCTGTGGGCGCGCTCAGGTCGACGTCTACACCCTGGCTGAACAGGTGACTGCTGGTCTCGAAGGTCTTGACGTTCCATTGCGTGTAGCAGTCATGGGCTGTGTCGTGAACGGGCCAGGTGAAGCCCGCGAAGCTGATCTCGGCGTGGCATCGGGCAACGGCAAAGGGCAGATTTTTGTCCGGGGTGAAGTGATCAAGACCGTCCCGGAGGCGCAAATCGTAGAAACTCTCATCGAAGAAGCAATGAAACTCGCTGAGAATATGACAGTCGAGGGTTCGCCAACGGTTGTTACGGCGTAGTTGTCAGCAGTGAAGAACCGATGACCATCTTTCAACAACGTCCATCCGGGCTCAGTTCGGGAAAGCATGTTGGATGGGTAAGCCCGGTGCGGGAGAGTCACCTACCGCAGGCCTGGGAATTGGCTCAACGTGATGCGGTAACAAACGCCTTTGTATTGAGCCGCATTGATGCCGCGCGCAAGGACATGTGGCGCCTTGGTGGTGCATTGCTCGGTTATTTCACGGAGGCAGGTCTTCAGTCCTTGCTGTATATCGGTGCGAATATTGTGCCCGTCCAAACCAACGATGCGTCACGGTCGCTTTTTGCACAGGAACTCATCAGGAGTGGGCGCAGGAGTTCATCGATGTTAGGTACTCGGCACGAGGTGCTTGGTCTGTGGAGTCAATTGGAAAACATGTGGGGGACCCCTCGCGAGATTCGCGATTCGCAACCGCTACTTGCACTGAAATCGCGAGCGACGGGACCCCGCGATGGTCGAGTAGCTCACGTGACAAACGACCAACTAGCACTGCTTTTTCCCGCGAGTGTTCACATGTTCACTGAAGAAGTTGGCGTCTCGCCACTACTGCACGGTGGTGAGGATCAGTACAGGCGACGGGTCGCAGAGGTTATCGCGGAGCGCAAAGCATTTGCGATAATCGAAAATTCGCGGGTAATTTTCAAGGCTGAAGTGGGGTTTTCTACCCGTGAAGTCGCTCAGTTGCAAGGGGTTTGGGTAATTCCCGAACTTCGCGGACAGGGGTTGGCAGCCCCTGCGCTGGCCTCCGTTGTGGACCTGGTCCAAGAGGAAATCGCGCCCAATGTGACCCTTTATGTCAATGACTTTAATCGTGCGGCGCGCAATGCCTATGCACGAATAGGTTTTGATCAGGTCGGAGAGTTTGCAACTGTTCTGTTCTAGGTCGGGATTCCCTGCGCGAGGCGATCACTTGCCAAGACCAGCCTCACACTATTCTCTGAATACCCAAGGCTAGGTATCCAACCACGAGTGAGGCAATTGTGATTTCGCGCATGTCAACCATGTTCCTTCGAACATTGCGCGATGACCCAGCCGATGCTGAAGTCCCCAGCCATAGATTGCTAGTCAGGGGTGGCTACGTTCGCAGAATTGCGCCTGGGGTTTTCTCCTGGCTTCCTCTGGGATACAAAGTTTTTCGCAATGTGGAACGAATTGTGCGCGAGGAAATGGACAAGGCAGGATTCCAGGAGGTTCATTTCCCCTCGTTACTGCCACGCGAGCCGTATGAAACTACAGGGCGTTGGACCGAATATGGCGAAAATCTCTTCCGCCTGAAGGATCGCAGGGACAACGATTACTTGCTCGGTCCAACACATGAAGAAGTGTTTACCCTGATGGTTAAAGGGGAATATTCATCGTATCGAGATTTGCCTTTATCCATCTATCAAATTCAAACAAAGTTCCGCGATGAAGCCCGACCACGAGCCGGAATTTTGCGGGGTCGCGAGTTCGTCATGAAAGATTCATATTCATTTGATGTGGATCATGAGGGTTTGGAGGCGTCTTATGAACGTCACCGCAAGGCATATATCTCGACTTTTGATCGGTTGAATTTGGATTACGTGATTGTCTCCGCCATGGCTGGAGCAATGGGTGGTTCGCGCAGTGAAGAGTTTTTGGCTTCAGCGGAAGTCGGTGAAGATACTTATGTGAAATGTTCATGTGGGTATGCAGCGAATGTGGAAGCACTGATTATTCCGATGGCTAAATTTAACCCCGAGCTCAACCTGGATGCGGACCTTCCAAGTTCACATGTGGAAGAAACCCCTCAGACACCGACAATTGATTCCCTTGTTGCAGTGTCGAATGC
The DNA here is from genome assembly GCA_023253325.1 of Candidatus Nanopelagicales bacterium. Lineage (GTDB taxonomy): Bacteria > Actinomycetota > Actinomycetes > S36-B12 > S36-B12 > UBA4592. Next base: position 18,132 of record JALRGY010000020.1, read on the forward strand.
GCGGACGGACCTTGCTCGTCCAGATCGTGCTTGGCTTGCATCAGATACGTTGAAGAATTTATTGCTCATGGTCACGGATGCAAGTGGAAATGACCGTCCCCTCGCTATTGGCGTGCCGGGTGATCGAGAGGTGGACATGCGTCGCCTTGAAGCTGCTTTGTACCCCGAGGTTGCCCGCCCCTTCGAGGAAGCTGATTTTGCCGCGTATCCCATGCTGGCCAAGGGGTACATCGGGCCTCAGATTCTAGGGAAAGATAGCGAAAGTGAAATCGAATTTCTCACCGATCCCAGAATAGTACGAGGGACTCGATGGATTACCGGTGCCAATGTTTCTGGCAAGCACGTTTTCGACTTGGTATTTGGTCGTGATTTTGAATCAGATGGAATTATCGATGTAGCCGAAGTCATTGACGGCGATACTTGTAATGAGTGCGGAGGTCACCTAGAAAAAGCTCGAGGCATCGAGATTGGTCATATCTTCCAACTCGGTACAAAGTATGCGGAAGCTCTAGGTTTGAAAGTCCTCGATGAAAACGGTGAACTGGTAACGGTCACAATGGGCTCCTACGGCATTGGCGTATCACGGGCTGTTGCTGCAATCGCTGAGCAACACCACGACGACAAAGGTCTGGTATGGCCTCGCGAGATTTCTCCGGCAGATATATATCTGGTGGCTGCGGGCAAAACCCCAGAGATTTTCGCTGCGGCGGAAGACTTGGCCGAGCAATGGGATGCATTGGGACTGAGGGTCATCCTCGATGACCGAATGGGTGTGTCGCCCGGCGTCAAGTTCAACGACTCGGAGCTTCTTGGAATTCCCACGATCGTGGTGGTTGGCCGTGGCTTGGAAAAAGGCGTGATCGAAGTTAAGGATCGTGTCAGCGGCGAACGGGCAGACGTGAGCGTGGATACCGTGGTTGCTGATGTGCACCGCATATGTACGACCTGAGCATTTGGACGATAGTCCTTCTCTGCATCGCGGCTGCAGCATCAGGTTGGGTTGATGCGGTCAGCGGTGGCGGTGGAATGTTGCAATTGCCATCATTGTTTGTAGCACTTCCGGCAGGCGCCGAGGTGAATGCGCTCGCCACCAACAAGCTCTCGAGTATTTTTGGAACGGCTTCAGCTGCTCGTACCTATGTCAAGCACCTGTCACCGGACTGGAAAACAGCCATCCCCATGTCCGTTGTGGCGTTCGTCTTCGCGGCCCTTGGTGCATGGTGCGCGCATCTGATTCCAAGTACAGTCTTCGGATCACTCGTCATCGTTGTCCTGTGCGTTGTTTGGGTGTGGACCCTTCTCAACCCTGCCCTTGGTTCGGTGACATCCTTGCGCTGGGGACAAACCAAGAAGCACTATGTGATTGCCATACTCGTGGGCGCGGTGATCGGATTTTACGATGGCATATTTGGTCCTGGCACTGGCTCATTTTTGCTCATCACCCTCGTTGGTTTACTGGGATATTCATTTCTCATGGCCTCGTCAACTGCCAAATTGGTGAATCTCGGAACCAACGCCGCGGCTTTGCTGGTGTTTGGACTCAATGGGTCAGTGTTATGGATGCTTGGTCTGCTGATGGCGAGTTTCAACGTGGCAGGTGCTGTCGTGGGGGCTCGCACGGCGTTGTCCAAGGGCAGTGGTTTCGTTCGAATCGTTTTTCTAGCCGTCGTGGCCCTACTGATTATTCGGCTTATCTGGGATATGTGGCTACACTAGGGGGGCAGCAGGGCGAGCTCTTCAGATTCGACAATTGATTGACCACAATAGGAAACGGTGAGTGACATGGGATTGCCAGAAAACGAATGCCGTGAACTTGCCGCTTCGATCTGTGCTGAAGCCGGGGTTGATTTGGAAGACTTCTCTGTCACCAAAGCAGGTCGGCGGGAAGTGGTGCGTGTCGTGGTTGACCTCGACGGTGGAATAGATCTTGATGCTGTTGCTGACATAAGTCGAGCGATCTCTGACGCTCTTGACGCCCTCCCTTTGGCCGATGAATCTCCCTTTGTTCTTGAGGTGGGCTCACCTGGGGTCGACAGGCCTTTGACAGCCGAGCGCCACTGGCGCAGAGCCACGGGACATTTGGTTGAAGTGAAATTTGCCGACTCTTCACCCACCCTGTTGGGTCGAATCACCAACGTTGAAGGGGATTCAGTGACCCTTGATGTTGCAGGGGTTGGTACATCAATAATTCATATGCCGGCTGTGTCCCATGCGGTGGTTCAAGTGGAATTCAACAAAGGAGAGTAATCATGGATATCGACGTTAGCGCGTTAAAGTCGCTGGTTCGAGAAAAGAACCTCTCATTGGAATTGGTTGTTGAAAGCATCGAACAGGCGCTCCTTGTGGCCTACCACAAAACTCCGGGATGTCACTCACACGCTCGCGTGCAGTTGGATCGAAAGTCAGGTCACGTGACTGTCTGGGCGAAAGAGGAGTTCCCCAACGAGGAGCCGGAGCTGCCACCGACGTTTGGGCCAGAATTCGATGACACACCAAGTGATTTTGGGCGGGTGGCAGCCAGCACTGCTCGACAGGTGCTGCTCGGTCGATTGCGTGAAGCAGAGGGAGACGCAACTCTCATTGAGTTCACGGGTCGGGAGGGAGATCTGGTTTCTGGCGTAATTCAACAGGGAACCAACCCGCGCATGATTCGAGTGGATCTGGGCAAGATTGAAGCCAACCTACCCCCGGAAGAGCAATCGCCAGGGGAGATCTACACGCATGGCGCACGCTTGAAATGCCTAGTGACAGGAGTGCGCAAAGGGTTTAAAGGGCCGGTAGTAACCGTATCCCGTACGCATCCAGACCTTGTGAGATCACTCTTTGCTCTCGAAGTTCCTGAGATCGCCGATGGCACGGTCGAGATAACCGCTATTGCGCGGGAAGCAGGACATCGATCCAAGATTGCTGTGCGTTCCCACAAGCCTGAAGTGAACGCCAAGGGTTCATGCATTGGCCCACTGGGCCAACGAGTCCGTCAAATCATGAGTGAGCTCAGCGGCGAGAAAATTGATATTGTCGATCACAGTGATGATCCAGCGGAAATGATTGCGCAAGCGCTATCTCCCGCCAAGGTGACCTCGGTGACCATTGTTGACCCTGCAACGCGCAGTGCGCGGGTGGTCGTCCCGGATTACCAACTCTCTCTAGCCATTGGCCGTGAAGGACAAAATGCTCGATTGGCTGCGCGCTTAACGGGCTGGCGCATCGATATACGCTCAGATGCGCAGCCCGTTGTCGATGAGCAAGCAGTGACAGTGAGCCCGGACCCTCTGAGCGAGTGAGCGAGCCATCGAGAACCTGTCTGGGGTGTAAGAAATCAGTACCCAAAGGGAAACTTCTTCGGATCGTGGCTGATGCTGAGAAATCCGGCATTGTCGTTGACGAACGTGGAGTGCTGCTCGGGCGAGGTGCCTATGTTCATCGGAACTCGAAATGCCTTTCATTGGCTTCTCGGCGGGTCCGAGCGCCGCTGCGGCTGAGTGATCGGGTAGATTTGGGTGCTGTCGGTCAAGTCCTGACTGCTATTCCATCGGAGTAGAGGTCCCCCGCTTGGCTTTCTGTCCATAAATGTCCACCGTAAGGATCATCGTGAACATACAAATGAGCGCTTCCTAATGAGGCCCCTCACATGAGCGTGCAGGCATGAAAGTGCATCGCGCCCAGTAACGGTTCGGACTGCAATGCCCGGGCCAAGACAGGAGAGTTGTGTCAAAAGTCCGGGTTTATGAACTCGCAAAAGAGCTTGGTTACGACAGCAAGACCGTCCTAGCCAAATTACAGGATATGGGCGAATTCGTTCGTTCAGCATCGTCCACGATCGAGGCGCCGGTCGCTCGTCGACTCAAAGAGGCGATGCCTCCTGCAGAACCAAAGCCTGCCAAGAAGGCGGCTAAAAAGACGACTAAGAAGACTGCGGCAACCCAAGAGGCTCCCTCTGAGAGTGTCGATTCGGATGGTAGTGCGACTCCGACTGCACCTGCTGCACCCTCGATGAAGGCAGTTCCAGCGCCGCCAGAAGCGACAACCCAAATCGCAGCAACGCCTGCTACCCCTACTCCGCCGGCTACTCCTTCGCCTACTCCTGCACCGCGCCCGACCCCGAGTTCGAGTGCAAGCCCAAGACCGGCCGGACCGAGACCAGGAAATAATCCATTTGGTGGCAGCACTGGAATGGGCAAGCCCGCTCCACGTCCGGGCAATAATCCTTTTGGGACACCCGCGTCCGAGCGACCAGCTGCTCCACGTCCGGGCGGAGTGCCTGGTGCCCCTCGACCTAATCCAGGGACCATGCCTGCCGCACGTCAACAACGCCCAGCAGGCCCAGGAGCTCGCCCACCAGGTGCACCGGGTGGTTT
>JALRGY010000210.1 GCA_023253325.1 Candidatus Nanopelagicales bacterium
AATCGGTAGTCGTGTCCCAAGAGACGAAACATACCATAAACGCAAAAGAGCTATTGCCAACGAAGCATGGCAACGTTACCACGCAAAACAGAAACAGCAAACTCCTGCGGATGCCGACTTAAAACTAATTCAGCAAATCTACGAAAATTGTCCTCCTGGACACGAAGTAGATCATATAGTGCCTATTAGCAAGGGCGGCCTACATCACCAAGACAATTTACAATACTTGCCTTGGCTCGCTAATCGCAAAAAAAGCAATAAGCTAAATTGGTCCGGGAAGTGGGATTCGAACTCACGATCTCCTGCTCCCAAAGCAGGCGCTTTAAGCCAGACTAAGCTACACCCGGATTGTGGAGAATAGCTTGCGCCAATCTCCGATATTTGGTGGAGAATAGGAGAGTCGAACTCCTGACTCATCCATGCCATGGATGCGTGATCCCACTTCACCAATCCCCCAAATAAACCAATCACATGCAAGACCATTGACTTCTTTGGTGTATATGGTAAGTCTGGCATGTTTGGTCCTTGTGGTGCCGCTTCACGGATTCGAACCGCGGACCTACTGATTACAAATCAGT
>JALRGY010000211.1 GCA_023253325.1 Candidatus Nanopelagicales bacterium
CGGTCGCGATCGCGGCAATGAGTGCAATAAATTTCTTGGCTTTCAATGGTCCTCCAGGCCCCTAAACCACCCCAGTTTACCCTAGGGAAACTGGGCTAACTGTGGTAAAATCGGAGTTTTGAGAGCCGAAAGCTGTTTATGAAGTTTGAAGTTGGCGAAACTGTCGTCTATCCCCACCACGGAGCCGCAGAAATCATCGAGGTTTCTGAGAAGAAGATTCGCGGTGAGAAGCAGAAGTACCTAAAACTCCGTGTCGCACAGGGAGACCTGATCATTCAGGTTCCTGCTGCAAACGTTGAGATGGTGGGTGTTCGCGACGTCATCGACCGCAAGGGAGTCAAGCAGGTCTTCGACGTGCTGAGGGCAGAGTTTGTGGAAGAGCCAACCAACTGGTCACGTCGCTACAAGGCAAACCTTGAGAAGTTGGCCTCCGGTGATGTTGTCAAGGTTTCCGAGGTGGTTCGCGACCTCTGGCGCAGGGACCAGGATCGCGGTCTCTCTGCAGGTGAAAAGCGCATGCTCGCCAAGGCAAGGCAGATCCTCATCTCTGAGCTCGCGCTAGCAAGAAAAGTTGATG
>JALRGY010000212.1 GCA_023253325.1 Candidatus Nanopelagicales bacterium
AGAGCCACGTCTGTTGGTGATGGGGTGTAGGCAACTTTACAAAGATGGATATGCCCTGGATGTATAACTTGCTTGCCGGTTAAACCCATCTCGCATTCCCTAACAGCATGTTTATATACAGTCCTAGCCTCATCATCGCCATGAAGGTCTAGCCATCTTCTAACGTCATGAGGTTCTAAAAAATCACTCGGCATAATACCTTGACCGATAAGCGTCTCCACCCCACCGATCACACCTTTGCCCGAAATCCTTGCCTCAAACATGAGCTGATTCATAAAATAGAAAAGCTCATCAATCCATCCTACGGGCGTGATATGAATACCCATGGCCTTTGAAAAGTCATGGATACCAAAAACAACATGTTTTACCATTGAATAAGACATGAGTTCTGGAGCGATTTTAAGTGATTTAGGATGCTCAATAATAGGTTGTATGGTTATCTTTGGGTTAAGGTCAATAAGCTCACTGGATAAATTTAAAATCTCCGCAGCACCATAGACCTCACCTGCCTTTGAGAGCATGACTACATCAACGCAATCGGGTAATTTTTTGATTAAATCAATGTCTTTAAAATA
>JALRGY010000213.1 GCA_023253325.1 Candidatus Nanopelagicales bacterium
CCTCGAAGGTCTCCTCGAAGGCCTTCACGAACTCAGAGAGCTCAATGAGGGTCATCTCCTTGAACACGTCGAGCAGATCGTCGGTGCTCATCTTCGCCATGGTGGCGTCCTTTCATGAACCGGCCGAGGGCCGGGGATGCCCGCCGACCCGGCGGGCTTTGGGTGGGCTTCAGCCCTCGGTTTCGGTGGTGGACTCGGGTGTCTCGTCGGCCCCGTGGTGCAGGGCTTCATCGACCTTGTGCGCAATGTCCTCGACGGCCCCTTCGACCGCCTCGACGACATCCGCCACAACTTCTTCAACCTTCTCGACAACGTCCTCGACGACGTCCTCGACCTTGGCGGCCACCGACTCAGCCGGCGCACCTGCGCCGCCGATGACCGAAGGGTCTGCCTCTGCCTTGACGCGCAACGCGTCGACCGTTCGCGCTGCCTGGGACAGCGGCGCGGCGAACAACGAGGCAGCCTGACTCATGGAGGCCTTCATCGCACCGGCGAGCTTGGCCAGCAGAACCTCACGCGACTCCAGGTCGGCCAACTTCTTGATTTCGCTGGCGTCGAGGATG
>JALRGY010000214.1:0-282 GCA_023253325.1 Candidatus Nanopelagicales bacterium
CAACGCCGAGGCGCATAAGCGCGTCATGCGCAAGCACGCCGCGGCCACCGACGCCGTCCGCACGGTGAGCAGTCTGGACGCCGACGTCCTACGCGTGGCGGAGAAGGAGTGGGCCGAGGGACTGCGCATCGGTGAGGCCAATGGCTGGCGCAACGCGCAGGCGTCCGTGCTCGCGCCGACCGGCACCATCGGCTTCATGATGGACTGCGACACCACCGGCGTGGAGCCGGACTTCTCCCTGGTTAAGTTCAAGAAGCTCGTCGGTGGCGGCTCGATGCAGAT
>JALRGY010000214.1:292-554 GCA_023253325.1 Candidatus Nanopelagicales bacterium
CCAGACCATCCCGATGGCCCTGAAGCGCCTGAACTACACCGACGAGACCATCGAAGCGATCGTGGAGTACATCAGCGAGAACGGCCACGTCGTCGATGCGCCCGGCCTCAAGACCGAGCACTACGCGATCTTCGATACCGCGATGGGCCAGCGCGCGATCACCCCGATGGGTCACGTGCGCATGATGGCCGCGGTGCAGCCGTTCCTGTCCGGTGCGATCTCCAAGACGGTCAACATGCCCGAGACCGCGACCATCGAAGAG
>JALRGY010000215.1 GCA_023253325.1 Candidatus Nanopelagicales bacterium
ATGGCGTTACGGCGCTCCTCAACGGTATTGATGACCAAGCAAACCTCTTGGTTTTTGATCATGTCAACCACATGGGGACGCCCCTCAGTCACTTTATTCACCACCTCACAGGCGATGCCCGCCTCGTTAATGGCGGCAGCTGTACCGCGGGTCGCAATCAACCTGAAGCCCATCTCCACCAAGCTCTTGGCGACGGCAACCGCACGTGGTTTGTCACCATTTTTAACGGTCATGAACACCTTGTTCACCGCATCGGTTGGACGGGGCAAAGAGCTGCCAGCGCCCCACTGGGACTTAACAAACGCTTCGCCAAATGTCCGGCCCACACCCATAACCTCGCCCGTCGATTTCATCTCAGGACCGAGGATCGTATCCACACCAGGGAACTTCACAAATGGGAATACCGCCTCTTTCACGCTGTAATACGGCGGTGTGACCTCTTCGTGAATGCCTTGCGAATCAAGCGACTGTCCCACCATACAGCGCGCCGCTACTTTGGCGAGCTGGATACCCGTCGCTTTAGAAACAAAGGGCACTGTGCGTGAAG
>JALRGY010000216.1 GCA_023253325.1 Candidatus Nanopelagicales bacterium
CAAGGACAAGGTCAGCTTAAACAAAGAGCTAGTGGATTTGGATGAATTATTCAATGAGGTGAAGGAAAATTTTGAATTCAACCAAGGATCCGGTGGTGGTCAGTTGAACATTCAAAAAGAAAAGCCTGGCATGCAAATTCTTGCAGATCCGGTGCATCTAGCCAATGTGCTGTTTAATCTCATAGATAATGCCGTCAAATATTGTAAAGTCACTCCACAAATTAATATTACATTGAGCTCAGACAAAATTGGACTTCGATTCGATATCTCAGACAATGGGATTGGTATCAAAAAGGAGGATCTCAAATTAATATTTGACAAATTCCACCGTGTCTCAACAGGAAATGTTCACGACGTTAAAGGATTCGGCTTGGGCTTGTATTATGTGAAGCTAATCATTGAAGCGCATAACGGAAAAATCGATGCCAAAAGCACACCCGATAAAGGAACCACTTTTAGTTTTTGGCTACCTGCGCGGTAATTTGCCCTGTCTTTTTAGCAAAGCGTCAGGCTGGGGATAAAGCCCTTGGCGGTATATTTCTCTTG
>JALRGY010000217.1 GCA_023253325.1 Candidatus Nanopelagicales bacterium
TTGCGTGGTGAAGATCTGCTTTCTTCTACTCCGCGCCAGATTGCGCTGTATCACGCGCTTATTGCGATCGGAGTGGCCGAGGCTATTCCCCGCTTTGGACACTTGCCCTATGTGATGGGCGAGGGAAACAAGAAGCTTTCTAAGCGTGACCCCGAATCGAATTTGTTCCACCACCGCGATCGTGGTTTCATCCCCGAAGGCTTGTTGAACTACCTCTCACTGCTGGGCTGGTCGATTGGTCCAGATCGTGACGTGTTCTCACTCGATGAAATGGTCACAGCCTTCGACATTTCCCGGATTAATCCAAACCCCGCCCGCTTTGACCTGAAGAAGGCGGAGTCAATTAACGCAGACCACCTGCGCGAGCTTGACGAGGCAGATTTCTTAGAGCGGACCATTCCCTACCTCCACAAGGCTGGTTTAGTTGCCTCACCTCCGAGCGAGAATGAATTGGCAATTCTTCGAGACGTCTTGCCTCACGTTCAACCTCGAGTGGGTTTGCTCGGAGAAGTGCCCGACATGGTGGCGTTCTTGTTCACCGACG
>JALRGY010000218.1 GCA_023253325.1 Candidatus Nanopelagicales bacterium
CTGGTTGTTAGTTGGCGGAGAAAAAATGTCAAAGAGCAAACTAACTGGAATTGCTCCGAGCGATATCACCAACCATTTCGGTGTAGATGCATTCCGTTATTACTTCATGCGCGCAATTCCATTCGGTAGCGATGGATCATTCTCATGGGAAGACATGGGCGCGCGATACACCAGCGAATTAGCTAATGATTTTGGCAATTTGGCATCACGTTTAACTGCGATGATTGAGAAATATTGTGGTGGCGTAATTCCCGCCCCTACAGATGGTGGCGAATTAGCTGAACTATTGAGCAAGACAGTGGATACTGCAGATAAGTCAATGTGCGCTCTAGATTTCCAGGGCGGAATTTTGGCAATTATGGATTTCTGTAAGCGAATCAATCTCTATGTCACTGAAACTGAACCTTGGGTTTTGGCAAAAGATGAAGCAAATAGCGCGAAGTTAAATGAAGTTCTATACAACACTGCTGAAGGCATTAGAGCTTTGGCGGTCTTGCTCCACCCAGTAATGCCTGAAACTTGTGAAAAACTTTGGGAAT
>JALRGY010000219.1 GCA_023253325.1 Candidatus Nanopelagicales bacterium
TTGACCGCGGTGGAGGCACTGGTGCGCTCATCGACGTAGTTGGCAGCCCAGTTAGTGAAACGCATGCCGCGCCCGAGGTTCTCTGTTGCAGGTCTTTCCATGGTTTGGCTCACAGCTCACGCTCCCAGAAACTAGGTCCAACAGGTTCGGTGAAATCACTTTGCGCTACTAAATATCCTTCCGCATCAACGCTGATAGGAAGCTGGGGGAGCGGTCGTGCTGCTGGTCCAAATATGACTTCGCAGTGGTTTGCAACGTCAAACTCAGATTGGTGACAGGGGCAGAGCAAGTGGTGGGTCTGCTGCTCATAGAGCGCCACAGGGCAGCCCACGTGGGTACAAATCTTCGAGTAAGCGACGATTCCCTGATATGACCAGGATGCCTTTTCAGGAGCCTCGTTGAGTTCATCAACCGGCAAGCGCATCAGCAATACAGCCGCTTTTGCCTTCTGCTCTAGCTTGTGGTGTTCGAGATCTTTCCAGCCATCGGGAACGACGTGGAATGCCGAACCAATGGTGACTTCTGACGCTTTAATCG
>JALRGY010000021.1:0-267 GCA_023253325.1 Candidatus Nanopelagicales bacterium
AGCGTTATCTCGAGACGACTGGTGGGACCTGTTTTAATATGTCAAAGCAGAAAAATATGGCGTATCACGAAAGTGGAGTGAGTTCCAATCCCGCATTGGTTCTCCTACATTCTCTGTGGCTTAATCATCATCAGTTTGATTCATTGGTATCGAAGTACTCTCAAACGTTTCATATTTATGCCTTTGATATTTATGGCCATGGCGATTCGCCTTCGAATAGTCCCGAGATTGAAGACCTGGGGAACATCGCTGCTCAAGTTCTTGAAC
>JALRGY010000021.1:277-10728 GCA_023253325.1 Candidatus Nanopelagicales bacterium
TTGGTGCGGCTGGCATCGAGTCTTTTCATGTCCTAGGGCAATCGATGGGTGCAGACATCGGGCTCAGAATGGCAATTCAGGCTCCTAATCGTGTCATGTCCATGGTGTTGATTGGCGGTAGTTGCGCACCTGCCAATCCAAGTGGATTGGATGGCTCTTTTAATTGGATCAATGAGTTAGACATGCAGGGCTTCACAGCAGAAGACCTCACACGGGCCTCAACCATTCTCCTCGGTCAGACAACTCGAACGAGTCCCGAGCGTAACTCACAAGCTGCAGTTGTAGATCAGTTGCTTGCTAACCTGACACGCGAGGCTATTCCAACCATGCGTGGTGTGTTTGCTCGAGCTGGAGTTTGTAAGGAATTGCACTCAGTTCATGTGCCATCACTTGTCATATCGGGTGATGAGGATCTTGCCCGACCCGTAGCTCAAGGTCGAGCACTGTCCAACAGCCTCAGCAATTCTCGTTTCGTCGAATTCGACGAATGTGGTCATACCCCCATTATTGAGGCCTTTGACAGATGTATCACGGAAATAGGTAGCTTTTGGACTCAACACCAGGTGGTCTGTCATGACTGACGGCGCCACGGGCTCATCACGCGGACTTACCAGTTACGGCGATGCGGGTTTCAGCAAATTTCTTCGCGGTGTCTTTCTTGCAAGCGCTGGCTGGGATGCCCAGGATCTTGAAAGGCCCATAATCGGAATTGCGAACACGGAATCAGATTTCAATCCATGTCACCGACTCTCCCCAGCAATTATTGAGAATATTAAACGGGGCGTCCTTGAGGCGGGCGGCGTTCCGTTTGTATTTCCAACCATAAGTCTGGGCGAAACACTTCTCAATCCAACGTCAATGTACTTGCGAAACCTCATGGCTATGGAAACTGAGGAAATGATTAAGGCGCAACCGATGGACGCAGTAGTCCTAGTCGGTGGCTGCGACAAGACTGTTCCTGCCCAAGCAATGGCTGCAATCTCTGCAGATATTCCAGCGCTTCTTGAGGTCGTTGGGCCAATGGTGACCAGTACATGGCGCGGCAATCGGTTAGGCGCGTGCACAGATTGTCGGAGGATGTGGGCAAGTCATCGCGCTGGAGATTTAGACCATGATGAAATCTCAGAAGTTGGAAATGCGCTGGCCACCACAGGAGGAACGTGCATGGTCATGGGTACTGCCTCCACAATGGCGAGTCTTATGGAAACTATAGGTTTGATGTTGCCTGGGGGGGCAACACCACCATCTCCAACCGGTGACAGATTGCGACATGCGACGAAAACTGGGCGGGCAGCAGTGAGCCTAGCGCTCGAGGGGCGCGGACCTTCGGCTTTCCTATCACGGGATTCCTTCCTGAATGCTGTGACAGTATTGGCTGCGATCGGTGGATCAACCAATGCGATTGTTCACTTACTTGCAATTGCATCTCGCGCGCAAATTAATCTGACACTAGATGATATGGAACAGATCTTTAAAAAGACGCCCCTTCTTCTAGACCTTAAGCCATCGGGGGTTGGCTACATGGAGGATTTCGATCGCGCAGGTGGGGTTCCTCAATTGTTACTGAGATTGAAACCATTACTAAAACTCGATGCAGTGGGCCCTATGGGAATAAGCCTAGGTCAGCAGTTGGAGGGTGTTGCACTAAAGGAACACAGCACAACTATCCGCCCACTGGACAACCCTCTACTTCCCGCACCAACACTCGCAGTCGTTCGCGGATCATTAGCTCCCGATGGCGCAGTGATTAAGGTTTCGGCAGCGTCACCTGATTTGCTGCACCATAAAGGGCCTGCCAGAGTATTCGACAACGCCCAAGAGGCATCGCTGGTGTTGAGCGACCCGGAGATCACATTTTCTGCAGATGACGTCCTAGTCTTGAGAAACTCAGGGCCAGTCGCCGCTGGGATGCCGGAAGCAGGATCCATGGCCATTCCAAAGTCCTTGGCCATCAAAGGCGTGAAGGACATTCTACGAGTCTCAGATGCAAGGATGAGTGGAACCTCATATGGAACGGTGGTGCTTCATTGCTCGCCTGAGAGTGCTGTGGGTGGACCAATCGGTTTGGTTCAAGACGGAGACATTATTGAACTGGATATTGATAATAGGTCCCTCAATTTAATGGTTAGCGACGAAGAACTTGCTGCTCGAAGCAGTCAATTAGATGTAATACCCGCGGTAAATGATCGCATGAGCATTTGGCGGCGCATTTTTACCAAACATGTCACTCAAGCTCACCTTGGAGCTGACATTGATATGGGGCAACCATGATTTCAATTGCCGCGGTGGGAATTGAAGTGCCTTTGGCGCGAGTGACAGGGATTTCAACGCGACTCATTCGAGGGCGTCATTTTCTGCTCATTCGGTTGCGCGACAATTCGACGGGTATCGAAGGTTTTGGCTACACCTATGTAGGCAGTCATGGTTCACGTACGGCGGTCACCATCTTTCAAGAGGTATTCGCCCCTCTTTTAAATGAGATGATCTCGGAAAGCATCACAGAAATTTGGGAGAAACTATACGCTGAAACACTGCTGATAGGTCGCGGTGGACTCGCCTTGCGTGTGCTTTCAGCAATAGATATTGCGCTGTGGGATCTGCGGACTCGCGAAATGAATGTGTCACTTGCCGCCGCTCTTGGGGGGCGAGCGAAAGGTGTGCCCGCATACGCTTCCGGTGGATATTTTTATAGCGGAGTTGATCCAATCGACTCGATAAAGACCGAGATGAAAAGGAATGTAGAAAGCGGCTTTACCAAGCATAAGATCAAGGTTGGCGGTCACGATCTTGTCCAAGATGCCAAGCGAGTGGCGGCGGCATTCGAAGTGTTGCCAATGAATCATGAACTTGCGCTGGATGCGAACAATGCATACGTGAACAGCTATGTCGCGGCAAAAGCCTTAGAGAAGTTTGAACTGGCAGCGGGGACCAGGGGGCTGTGGTGGTTTGAAGAGCCGCTCGGGCCCAGCGATGTCGAGGGGCATTCATTTCTCAAGTCAAGGTTTGCGACCCCCATTGCATCAGGTGAGATATTGCAGACTCGCCATGAGGTTCGACCGTACATTGATACGCGGGCAGTTGACTTTCTTCAAATTGATGCTGGCGTAATTGGAGGAATTACAGAGTTTTTCAAGGTTGCACAAGCAGCCAGCGTTGCACAGATGGCGATTGCACCTCACTGGCATGCGAATCTCCATGGTCATCTGGCAACGGCCCTCGAAAATTGTGTGATCGTCGAGCATTTTTTACTGGAAAAGGACATCTATAACTTTGAAATCCTGCTCACTCCAAGCAGTCGAATGCAATTTTCAAACGGTGAGGTTCTAGTCGAAAACAATATCGGCCTCGGGCTTACCTTCGATGAAGAAAAAATTACTAGGTTCAAGGTAGCTGACTTCCAATGGTAGATATTGTGAACTCTCAGCCCAGGATATTTGCCGGACCAAGCCCGTGGCCCGAGTTAATTGAGATGGTCAAGTCTTATGGAGTTCTTGTAACAAGCCCGCGCGACGCGGAAATTATTTTGTGGTTTGGCAGAGATCCTAGTGAGATTGTTGGTGAGTGGTCAGACAATTTAAAGTGGTTGCAATTGCCCGACGCTGGTATTGAAAGATGGTTATTGCCGCAGATCCTCGATGGCGAATTTCAAACTACGAGCGCGGCGGGTGCCTATGGTTCTCAAGTTGCAGAACATGCGTTGGCCATGATTCTGGCCGGTCACCACGAAATTGTAAGTTCTGCCCGCTCAATGTCATGGGATCCGAAGTCGCTCAAAGTCCGAACCTTAAGGGGATCAACTGTTCTAATCGTCGGAGCAGGGGGCATTGGAAGACATTTAGCCAGACTGCTCAAGGGCCTCGGTTGCGAAGTTGCGTTTGGAACTCGTGAAACAGGACGGCTCGCCGAAGACTGGACAGAGATCCCCTTCGATCAGCTACTTGATCAACTGCATGCTTTTGATGTGGTCGTTCTCGCGTGCCCTTCCACAGGCAAGACACGAGGCATGGTGGATGCTGGTTTTCTCGAGCACATGGACAGGGATGCAAGCCTCATCAATGTGTCAAGAGGAGATCTGGTGGTGACGGAGGATTTGGTGTCCGCGTTAATTAACGGAACTATTCGTTTCGCCGCTTTAGATGTAACCGATCCGGAACCTTTACCACCCTCTCATGCGCTATTTAACTTATCCAATTGTCTCGTTACACCACACGTGGCAAATCCGCCGTCAGCAAAGATGGAAGGGTTTGTAAATTTCGCTAGAGAGAATCTTGAACTATTCCAACAAGGACGTACTTTGAACGGATTGATAAGTAGTAGTAAAGGTTATTGAAAGTTAATTCAATAGTTAAGTCGATGAAATAGAGGAGTAAATATGTCAAACGCGCACCTGATTCAGAAGCCTCGGCCCGAGACAGCAGACGTATTGGTTATTGGTGCTGGCGCTTCGGGCTCAGTAGCCGTTCGCGAGCTCGTGCAGCAAGGTTTTAGCGTTGTCTGTCTAGAGCAAGGTGACTGGACCCCCGCGACCGAATTTACTGGTGATAAGCCGGAATGGGAACTAAGTCGTCAAAAGCAATGGCATCCCAATCCGAATGTCCGACAAAATCCATCAGACTACAACGTGAATACGGACGACTCCGATGTTAACCCATTGATGTTCAATGCTGTCGGGGGCAGCACTATTCTGTATGCCGCACATTGGTGCAGGGCACTACCATCCGACTTTCAGGTGCGTACCCAAGATGGGGTGGCAGATGATTGGCCCTTCACATATGAGGATTTACTGCCTTTCTACCAAGAAATTGAGCGAGACATGGCGGTCTCAGGTCTTGCTGGAAACACTGCCTACCCTGATGGGGGAGGCTATCCACTACCGCCGCTCCCTATCGGAAAATATGGTCACAAGGCTGCCTCAGGGATGGACAAGCTCGGCTGGCATTGGTGGCCCGGCAATAACTCAATTGCTTCTAAGGCCGTAGGTCATAGAGCTCAGTGTCTTCGATACGGTGCCTGTTTGACGGGCTGCCCGGCAGGTGCGAAGGCCAGCACGGACCTCACGCACTGGCCATATGCATTGGAACTTGGTGCGCATCTCGTTACTGGCGCCCGTGTTAGCGAAGTCACTGTCAATGCAGAAGGTCTTGCAACGGGCGCTAATTATGTTGATCGGGAGGGTAATGAGCAGCATCAAAAGGCAAAAGTTGTGGTGCTTGCAGGCAATGGAATCGGAACCCCTCGCTTGTTGCTACTTTCGAAGTCCAGTGCCCACCCAGATGGCTTGGCCAACTCGTCTGGGCTTGTTGGAAAACGTCTGATGATGCATCCATATGCGGCTGTCGTTGGAACGTACGAAGATGAACTTGAAAGTTGGCTCGGCCCAGCGGGGCAGTCAATTGAGTCGATGGAGTTTTACGAGACTGATGCGAGCAGGGGGTTTGTTCGTGGGGCGAAATGGAATGTTATGCCGACCGGTGGACCACTGGGAATGCGCGCTGGATACGGCGGGAGACCTATCGAAGAGTCATTCGGAGTCAATTTTCATCGAAATGTGAAGACTGTTCTTGGTAAGTCCTTCGAATGGGGCATCATCGCGGAGGATCTACCGGACGAAAACAATCAAATTGTTTTGGACAATGTTAATGTCGATTCAGACGGCATTCCTATCCCTGAACTTCACTACAAGAGCTCTGAAAACACTTCGAGGCTCATCGACTTCCACGTGGATCGAGCAGTTGAGGCTCATGAGGCTGCCGGAGCCACAACGATTTCTGTGACGAAGTTGATGCGCGATTGTGGATGGCATCTTCTTGGAACAGCCCGAATGGGAAATGACAGTTCCACTTCGGTAGTTGATCAATTCGGTCGTGCTCACGATTGCCCTAATCTTTACGTGATCGATGGAAGCGTTTTTGTGACGTCATCCGGTGTTAATCCAACTGCCACGATTATGGCTAATGCTCTCAGATCTATGCGACATCTCGCAGAGACACATACAGATCAGAAGACCGCAAACTAGGAAGGAATGCTGATGCTCAATCCAGTACAAATAGAAACCTACAGCCTACTCGCAGATGAACTTATTCCTGCAGCAGAAGGAATGCCAAGCGCGTCCGAGGCTAATGTTCCAACCACGTGGATAAACACCGCGTTGGGGTACAGGCCCGATCTCGTCGTCGCATTTCTCAGAGCAGTCGACTCGTGCCGAGGGGAGGTGCCTGCTCGAGCCCTCGAGAACCTGAATGCAAATGACACCGAAGCATTTGATGCGCTTGGCGTCTTAACTTCAGGTGCATACTTTCTCAATCCTGAAGTCAAGGAATTGCTTGGTTACCCCGGACAGTTGCCTGTGCCGGCACATGACGACACTGAATCGTATCTGGAGATCTTGGAGCGCGTTGTCGATCGGGGACCCGTTTACCGGGCCTCAGTGAGTTCCTGAGGTCATCATGGAGTTTCCACATCCATCCCGACCGGGTTATTACGGACTCGAATTCAGCGACGAATTGTCATCAGCTGCGGCGTTAGCCGCTGATGTACTCATACCAGGTAATGAACATTACCCAAGTGCCTCATCTGCTCTCGTTGTAAATTTCATCGAGGAACGAAGTAGCGCTCAGGATCGTGAAAAATTGGAACAGGTCGTCAATCTCCTTCGACCCAATCTAAATTCAGAGCAGGCAATGCAAGCACTAGAATTGGAGCATACGGAACTCTTTATTTGGTTCCGGGACTTCGTCTACCATGCATATTACGCCTCCAATCTGGTTCTCAATTCGCTTTCCAAGAGGGGATACGCCTATCACGGTGCACCTCAACCACTCGGTTACAGAACCCAGATTGATCAGGCGCGCCCTCTGGCAATGCGCGGATTTCATTTCAGTAGCGTGGAGGTATTAGAAAATCATGGCTAACTCTGAAGAGGTTGATGTAATAGTTGTTGGAGCCGGAATGGCTGGCCTGAAAATCGCTCAGGTTCTAACAAATGCAGGCGCACGAGTCGTATGCCTCGAACAGGGTCCAACGGTTGCTGCCGTGGATCATCCGACATTCACATCCGATTGGGAATTTTCAATTGGAAGGGAATGGGCTTTTAACCCCAATATTCGTGGTTTGGAGTACGACTTCCCAGTTGAAACAAACGGCACGTTCCAGCCTTACCTGTACAACGCGGTCGGGGGCAGCACTAATCATTACTCGGCCTTCTGGCACCGCCTTAAGCCAGTCGACTTTCTCAAAGGCACTGAGCATGGGCTTGAGGGCGCTATCGATTGGCCAATCACCTACGAAGATCTTGCGCAGTATTACGACCTGACGGATAACGAGATAGGAATTTCAGGTCTCAAAGGGGATAAGGCTTATCCGGATCGCAGTAACGCTCACCGCATGCCGTTAGTCGGCCACGGAAAATACGCCTCGATTATCGCCGATGGGCTCGAAAAGCTTGATGTGCATTGGTGGCCTGCGGATAACGCGATCCTCACCGAGCGTGTAGGGGATCGGCTTCCCTGTAATTCGTGCGGCATGTGCAACTTGGGATGTCCTAGGGGCGCACTTGGTACAGCACAGGATGTTTACCTGTCTTCGGCGCTTGCCCGCGGCTTGGACTTGAGGCCAGGGTCACGAGTCTCGTCGGTGACAACCGATACGCAGGGACGAGCAACCGGTGTGATCTATACGGATATTGATTCAGGCGTGGAGCGCAAAATCGCTGCGCAAGTCGTTGTCGTATCGGCAAATGGCATTGGAACTCCACGTTTGCTTTTGATGTCCGAGGGTTCTAAGCATCCACAGGGTCTGGGTAACAACAACGATCAGGTGGGAAGGTACTTCATGACACATGGTTATCGCTTGGCAGATATGTGGTTCAATCACTCCACAGAGCACTACAAAGGGCCATTCGGCGCAGGACCTTACGTCCAAGAGTGGTACGACACGGATCCGAATCACGATTTTGTTAATGGTGTGACAATCACATTTGGTGGTGCTTGGGGTCCTGCGGTCAGTGCCCTAGGTGCAACTACGCGCACGAGGCCCGCCACGTGGGGAAGCAAGCATCATGAAGAGTTCGAAGAAAGATTTGACCGTCACATTTTTTGCGCAATTCAGGCGGACGATCTGCCGGTTGCGACGAATCGGGTGACACTCGACCCAGTTGTAAAAGACGCTGGTGGTTTGCCTGCAGCTAATGTGCACTACGACCTCCACGAAAACACAAGGAAACTACTTGAGTTTGGTAGTGACCGACTACAGGAGATCGCGAACGCCGCAGGTGCAATCGGACTTGACCTTCAGCCTATGGACGATCGATTCTCTCAGCCTGGATGGCACCTAATGGGAACAGCACGAATGAGTGCAGATCCAGACAACGGTGTGACGGATAAATGGAATCGCGTATGGGACACCCCTGGATTGGTGGTTTGCGATGGTAGCTCCATGACAAGTGGGGGAGCGGGCAATCCGACATCGACAATCGTCGCTTTGGCGGCGCGATGCGCGGACAATCTAGTCAAGAGCATGGGGAAACCAATTGAGGCCGCAGGTGAGTAATTCTCAACCCCAGAACAACTCAAATATGTGGGATCTAGCAATCGTAGGAGGTGGCGTTGTCGGGCTTGGCATTGCAAAGGCCTGGAAAGCGCGCAACCCTTCGGATAAAATCGTAATCCTTGATAAAGAAGCAAACGTTGGCGCACATGCGTCGGGTCGCAATAGCGGCGTACTCCACGCCGGCTTTTATTATGCACCGGACTCGCTCAAGGCACGATTGACCAAAGATGGAAACGCGATGCTGCGGGCCTTCTGCTACGAGCACGGAGTACCCATTCGTGAAACAGGCAAAGTTGTTGTTACTCAGTCTCACTCGGAGATTCCGGCCTTAGAGGAGTTGTACCGTCGAGGTCTACTGAATGGCTGTGAGCTCGAGATTGTCGATGAACAGGGACTTCGAGAGCTCGAACCGCTGGCACGCACCGCAGGGAAAGCAATTTGGTCTCCTTTGACTGCCGTTTCAAGCCCCGTGGGTGTGACGACAAAGCTGGCGGAAGTTGTGATCGATCAAGGCTGCGAATTGCGTTTGGGTGTTTCAGTCGTTTCTGGACGATCAGGGGAACTAACCCTTAGTACAGGTGAGGTGATTCGTGCGGGTCATATTGTCAATGCCGCTGGACTATATGCAGACAAAGTAGCACACTGGTTCGACGTGGGTCTGGACTATGAAATGTTGCCGTTCAAAGGGTTATACCTATATAGCGATTGGCCTGACGGACGCCTGAAGCGACAGGTTTATCCAGTTCCAAATCCAAAAAATCCATTTTTGGGTGTACACGTGACCATTACCGTTGAAGGTAGGGTGAAAATCGGTCCAACTGCAATTCCGGCGTTAAAGCGTGAAGACTACGGCAAGCCTTACGCTCTGCTACCAAAAGAGTTGCTCGAAATTTCACGACTTTATCCGAGATTCTTGACCAGCCCACACCACAATGTTGCCGAATTGATTGCAACGGAACTTCCAAAGTACAACAAAACATACTTGGTCAATCAAGCCAAGCCACTCGTTCCCTCAATTAATAGAAAACAATTCAAGGAGCGAGGTAAGCCTGGGGTTCGTGCTCAATTGCTACACGTTCCATCGAAGCAATTAGTGATGGACTTCCTCGTTATATCGGGGGAGAATTCAACACACATGATGAACGCTGTTTCCCCCGCTTGGACAAGTTCCCTTGCCGTTGGTGAATACACGGTTCAGAAAATACATGATGGCGGATTCCCCGCATGAAAACTAGAGAGGTAGTAGTCCATGACTAATTCACTCAATGCATTGAGCGAGGCGTTAAAGGACGCTTCAGTGTTTGACCTTGAGCAACAGAGATTCATTGGGGCTCCAATTTATCCCCATCATTGGCCTGGATTTGTCTACACGCTACATCGTCATCACGTGGAAGTGCCGGGACAGGCGCGAACGAGTGCATCAGGAACTGTGACCATGCAGGAACACAGCGGAACACACATTGATGCCCTCTGTCATCAGGCGCTTGAAATGGAGATGTTCGGTGGAATAAAGGTCAATTCAGCGAACCAGACGCCTCGAGGGTTTCTTGACCTCGGTGTGGAGACAATTGAGCCTATTATTCGTCCAGCAGTTCTTCTCGATGTCGCTAGGAGCAAGGGCGTTGCACGGCTGCCCAAGGGCTACTTGATCACTCGACAAGATCTTGAGTTTGCTGCTGAATCCCAAGGCATAGCAATCGAGAAGGGTTCCTGTGTCTTGATTCGAACTGGGTGGGGGGCAACCTTCAGCGATACAGATGATTATCTTTCAGCTGCTGGGATGTCGGCTGACGGCGCACTTTGGCTGGCTGAACACGGACCCTTTCTTTGCGGCGCGGATAACGTGGCCTTTGATTATCCCGACAATGTCGATATTGAGTTGGGTTCTCTGCCTTGTCACGTGG
>JALRGY010000021.1:10738-22384 GCA_023253325.1 Candidatus Nanopelagicales bacterium
CAGAATGGAATTTACATCGTTGAAAACTTGCTGCTGGAGGAAATAGCTGCGGCGGAATGCTGGGAGTTCACCTTTGTCTGCCTCCCGCTAAAAATGCAGGGCGTCACGGGTTCCCCCGTGCGACCTTTGGCAATCAAAACAAATTAACAGTTCTAATGCAGTACACAACTATCGCAATGCAGTACACAACTATCAAAAGGAGAAGATCATGGAAGCAATCACTTTGGCAGCGGTAAAGCGCGCACTGGAAAGTGCCGAGAATAAAGCAAATGAAATTGGATCCCCTTCATCCATCGCTATCGTGGATTCTGGCCGCGAACTACTCGGGTTTGTGCGCATGGACGGAGCGCTTCTTGCAAGCGCTGAGATCTCGCAGGCCAAGGCCTACACCTCTCGATCCATGAACGCGCCGACCTCCGCTCTTGGAGAGTACGTGCAACCAGGCGCCCCTTTGTTTGGCCTCGAGTCAGCGCATTTCAAGGCAGGTCGTGCACTTATCACGTTCGGCGGTGGCGTTCCAGTGACTGTAAACGGCGAAGTCGTTGGGGCCGTCGGGGTAGCCGGCGGAAGTCCTGATCAAGATGAACAAATCGCAATGGCCGCTGCTGCAGTACTTGAGGGCGCATGATGAAAGATTTAGCAACACTTGATGGCAAGAAGATTCTGATGACGGGTGGCGCGGGCAATATTGGCCGGGCATCTGCGCTTCTGCTAGCCGAGAAAGGAGCTACCGTCGCAATTGGCGATCTCGATATCACAGGAACTCAAGAAACAGTTGACATGATCCAACGTGCTGGCGGCAAAGCAAAAGCGTTTCAACTAGATGTTCGAAGCGAGGGAGAAGTTGCAAACTTTGTATCTCAAGGAGCGAGCTACCTCGGTGGCGTGGTTGACGGGGTGTTCCTAAACGCAGGGCTGCAGAGGTCTGGTCGAGTAGATGAGTTCGAGAGCGAAGATTGGGATGCGCTTTTTGATGTGAATCCGCGTCACTGCTTCTACGTGACTAAGCACGTTGCCCCAATTCTTAAGGCCCAAAATAGGGGAGCGATTGTGATGACTGCTTCCCTCGCTGGGGTCAAGGGAGGTCCAGGAATGACAGCA
This sequence comes from Candidatus Nanopelagicales bacterium, assembly GCA_023253325.1. Taxonomy (GTDB): domain Bacteria; phylum Actinomycetota; class Actinomycetes; order S36-B12; family S36-B12; genus UBA4592. The sequence goes on from JALRGY010000021.1 coordinate 11,840, forward strand.
TACTCCGCATCAAAGGGTGCAATCATTGGATTCGGCAAATCTCTCGCTGCAGAAATGGCCCCTTTTGATGTACGCGTCAACGTGCTTTGCCCAGGATGGATCGACACGGCGTTTAATGAGCCTGCGATAAGTTTCATGGGCGGAGTCGACGCCCACGCGGAGGCAATTAAGGCGATTGTGCCGTTGCGTAGGCAGGGCTCTAATGAGGAAATTGCTCAAGCTGTGTTATTCCTCATCTCAGACGCTTCTTCATACATGACCGGACAATCAATGATTATTGATGGTGGTGTCTATTAGTTCTCGATCTAGATTCTTCTCTCCAGGCGACAAAGTTTAGAATTCGCGTCACATCGATTTTGCGGGGAGGGCAAAGTGACATCAGAGGTAGGTCCGACATCGAGGGTTACTATGGCGACTGTCGCAGAAGTCGCAGGGGTTTCCGTTGCGTCTGTGTCGAATGCCCTGAATGAAAGAGTAGGACTGAGTCCCGAGGTTCGTTCACGCATTTTAGCTGTTGCTGACGGCTTGGGTTACCGGAGAAACACTTTGGCGCAGGAACTGCGAATTGGCCGCTCGCGTACTGTTGGTCTAAGTGTTGTGGATCTGGCCAATCCCTTTTACGCAGATCTATCGCAAGGCGTAATAAAAACGGCAGGGGAACATGCTTATGACGTCTTTCTTTCCAGTGTAGGACCCGAGAGTGAGTCACTCAAGGAGGTCGTGGACGGCTTCATGGATCGGAGGCTTGGCGGGTTGCTGTTTACGTCCTTGACCAATGCGGATGCAGAATTGCTGCGGAGATTGCAGAAGCTAGCCATCCCTTTTGTGAAGCTCGTACGCGACGTTCAAGGTGTGGTGGCGGACTGGGTTGGCATAGACGACTACTCAGGTGGAGTAGCTCTGGGTGAACACATTGCAGCAACTGGAAGAAAAACGGTTGCTTGCTTGGGTGGGCCATCTGATTCCAATGCGTCAGCATCCCGCGTGAATGGTATTCGGGTGGGTTTGGCAAGAAATGGCATCAATTTGATCAATGAATCGCAGCCAAATTTGCATGGAACGCCAACCCGCATGTCAGGGTACGACCGGGCAATGAACCTGCTGCAGAAGGACTCTAGTATCGAGTGCATTATTGGGGGAAATGACGTAATTGCAATTGGAATCCTTGACGCCTGCAAAGATAAGGGGTTCTCAGTGCCTGAAGATATCGCTGTTGCTGGCTTCGATAACATGACTTTTTCGTCCGCAGGACCGCTGGATTTGACCACGGTGGACGTTCCTCGCGAACAAATCGGAGCAATTGGCATGAAATTCCTCATTGAGAGAATGGATGGATTCAATGGGCCTCCACGACGCAAATTTTTACCGTTTGACGTTGCAATACGTTCCTCAACTAGCCCAAAAAATGTCTGATTTGCGTGTTTAATACTCCATAGGGAGGTTTAATGATGAAATCAGAAGGGGTTCCCATACCTGGTTGTGACATGTATACCCGCACATTTGGGACACCAGCAAACAAGGCCGTTTTGTGTTTACATTCCCTTTTTCTCAATGGTGGGATGTTTTATGAATGGGCTGAGTCTGTCTCCGATGAACTGTTCGTCGTGGTACCCGATTTTAGGGGGCAGGGACGTAGCGCGAACCTTGAGCAGCAATCTATTCTCGACATGGACTTGTACGCGGCAGATATCAAGTCGTTCATAGATATCTTTTCCAACCGTCATGGAGTCGACAAATATGGCCTACTAGCGCAATCGATGGGCGGTGATGTGGGGCTGCGTCTCGCATACAACAATCCAGAGAAGATTAATTCGATAGCGCTTCTTGGATCGTCCGCCTGCGACGAGCCACCCGATCAACTGCTGGATTTCCACAAATGGGTCAAAGGGGTAGAGACTTCAGGCTTTACAGGTGAGACCTTGGAATACACATACAAGGTGATGTTGGGAGAAACCTGCCGTAACGATCCTCAGCGAGCTTCCATTTCAGAGGGTCTCCGTGCACAACTGGCACAACTTGATTTGGACCTCTTGCCTGCAATGCGTGGAGTCGTTGAACGACCAAATGTGCTTCATCAATTGCATAACATCTCGGCGCCGACACTAATAATTTCAGGACAGGAAGATTGGGTTCGTCCACCGAGTTGGTCTGCGGCAATGCACGCAGAGCTGCCTAATTCGGAGCTTGTTAGCTTGGCACATGTGGGGCACAGCCCAATACTGGAGTCGCCTGAGATTGTCTTTCCCATGCTCCGCGAGTTCTTTGTTAACAATTTGTTCGGACAGACTCGTGCCAGAGTGTAACCTCAGTTTCTTAAGAGAGTTTGAAAAGTGAGCTCTGAGCTTTAACAAAAAATTCCGCATGAAGATTACGATCTAGATGCTCGAGCAGGCCCTAATATAGGAACAGCGCGCGTCCCAGGCTATGCGTGAAAGGCGCGAGCGGGGCGCAAAGTAGTCGAACCCATGGAGAGCCCCATTCCACACATGAGCCTCGGTGGCGACACCTGCGCGAATCAGTCGCTGTGCGTAGTCGATGTCTTCACTCATGAATATGTCCATGGTGCCGGTTTCGATATACGTGGGTGGAAGCCCTGATAAATCCTGCGCTAAAGCGGGGGAGGCGTATTCAGGCACCTGAGCAGTATCTGCTGTGCGACCAAGGTAAGCGTCCCAACCGAGGGCATTGTCGGCATACGTCCAAGTGATGAGGGGCCCTGTCAATCCAGATTTTGGATCTGTGTTCCGATGGTCGAGCATGGGATAGATCAGGATCTGGGCGCTCAGGTCCACGATTTCCTCATCGCGGTTTCGAAGTGCCACAGCGGCCGCGAGGCCTCCACCAGCACTGTCCCCGACCACGCATAGGTATTTTCCCGTTGTGAGGTGATCCCGTACCCAACGCAGGCCTGCAATGCAGTCATCGAGGGGAGCAGGAAATGGATTCTCTGGTGCTAGACGGTAATCCACCGAGACAACCGTGGAATTGCTCTGCTGCGCCCAGTAAGCACACCTGGCGTCATATGTATCAATGCCACTGAAAATAAGACCGCCACCGTGGATGTAAAACAAAGTCCCGCTGTCAGAATTGAGTCTTTGAGGGGTGTAAACACGAATCCTCAAATCTCCAGCAGAATCTGACCCGGGAATGACTTTATCTCGCCAGGTAACCTCGATTGACTCATAAAAATTATTTGCCAAGAATCGATCAAGTTCGCCCGACGTCGATCGTCTCAGGTCAATATTTTCGGTGGGAATCGACCAACGGGCTCTCGCGGGATAGGCGGTGCGCAGGGCGCCACGGAGGACACCGAGTTCAATCCCGCCGATGCGCATGTGGTGAATCTTGACACAGGCTCCAGTTCAAGTGCCTTACATTTTAAATCTGACATAATGTGCATTATCGGCGTTTCTGACTTGGTTATGACTCTGGTCGCATGACCCGACCCAAAGGGATCAGCCCCAGCGGCATCCACGCCGATATTTCAGGGGCAAAAAGAGAAACAACTCCAATCAGCACAAAATAGCCGGCATAGGCAGCGCCTCGATACCGTGCATGCCAACTGAGGGTCTGGATGCCTGTCAAAGCTCGAGCCTCCACCAAGTGAGGATTCTTGCGCACATGCCACGCCATGAACGTGCCAAGACCCGAGATTGCCGCCAGAGACAGCCAGTACAAAAGTCCTGCTCCGCTGAGCGAACCAGAGGACCATGAGGATCCCGTTTCCTTGCCGACTCCATAAAGCGAACTGGTCACGGGCAAAAAGACGATGACCGCAAGCCACAACATGTTGAGCCAGAAAATTGGCATGTCATAGGCCGCAAGGACGTTGAATATCCTGTTATGCAGCCGCCACATGACCGCAACCACGAAGAATGTGAAGAGGAAAGTGATTACTTCACCCAGGCGACCGTTGAGGACCATCCAGACGGACGTGTCCTCCTGGGGAATCGCGATATCAGCCAGAGGTAGAGCCAGTACGGTTATTGCGACTGCAACTACTGCATCTGAAAAGTTGATGAGGCGATCCAATGCCCGACCCGCATGGGGGTCGAACTCATCGGTTTTATTCTCTCCCTCGCTCATCAGCGTCATGATACCGGGTCTTGGGGCCCTTAAAGTTATGCCGCAAAATCAACACGGTTCATTCGACGCACTTTTGACCGGCGCGTCACCTCCCGTAGCACCGTCCAAGTCCTCGTCAGACAAGTCGTACTCCCCTAAATCATCATTTTCAGCTGGATTCTTCATGTAAATCCCCTGTTCTGGGTTCCCTAGTGCGGTAATTGGATGTTATGGGGGGCATTGAGTGCTTCATACCGTGGTTTTACGGTATTTCCGCCCAAGTTCTTAGGTTCCTAATCACATAATCACAAAGTTCAAAATGATCAGATCAGTCTCTGTTGTGTGGGCTGGAACCGAGTAAGCCGCTCGGGCGTCTTAGAGGTATACCCGCACGGGCGGGTCATGAAAAGACGAAAGGGGCCCTGATGATCGAAACATCAATGCGTGGAACCCGGCTCGGTGCACTCAGTCTTGAGCGCGATGACAACGTACCCGCTGCTGAGCGAATCCTAGTCACCTATGTCTGTCCCAATAATCATGAAACATTGGTCCCAATGTCTACCGAAGCGGAAGAAATACCGCATGAATGGGACTGCAGGTGTGGTGCGGTTGGAGAGCGACCTAATGAGACGGCACCAGAAAAGCCCGAGGAACGTTATGTTCGAACCCACTGGGACATGCTCTTGGAGCGTCGTACGCTCAAGGAACTAGCAGAACTTTATGACGAAAGAGTCGCACTTTTGCATGAAGCGCGAGGCGAACTGAGTTTCAAGCGCAGCGCTTGAAAAACCTATTCTTCGATCTGTGGTGGGAGCCTGAAAGGGTTCCCACCATTGTCTTTTCCACCGCCTTCTTGTGAAGTGTGCTGGTTAAGATTTTGCTCCTCAGAGCTAACAACGAAGCCTTGGACCACGTCTCCCTGTGCATAGAAACCAAACTGCTCCCCTGAAAATCCAGATGTGTTAAAACCTGGGACACGTGTCATACGCTTACCAACCCAGGCTCCAGTGGAACGCGCAACCACACGTTGCAGTGGCGGGAGCAGCAGAGCGATGCCGACTACGTCAGAGATGAATCCAGGAATCATCACGAGGACTCCGGCTAGAAACATCATGGTGGAACTGCGAGCAATTGTTGGGCGTTGTTCAGGTGCGGCCGACTGAAGTGTGGTCGCCTTGGCGGCGGCGTTTCGCATTAGTGCTGCACCTGCTGGCAACCCAGCAATGACCAAAAGGAGAGCAAAGCCCCAACCGATCAAACTAGCAACCCACCACAGCATGAGAAATTCAGCAAGTGGGTAACCAATTAAAAGGAGCCTTCGCAGAAACATTATTGAGTTCGCGATCTCGTACTGAAGAGTCTTTTAGCCTGATTGATTTTGCGTTGTGCTCCCCATACCGTTACCCGCCAAAGAGCCTCGGTCACGATTTTCTGACTCATTTTGCTAGTACCGATTTCACGTTCCACAAATGTAATGGGGACCTCTGTGATCACGAGACCCCGCTGCTGCGCGCGCCAGGCAAGATCCACCTGAAAGCAATACCCCTGGCTGGCTACTTCATTGAGGTCAAGCGCGCGGAGGGTGTCAGCTTTGAATGCTCGGTACCCGCCGGTTGCATCGAAAATATTAATCCCCAACATTAACCGCGTATATGTATTACCCCCACGCGAAAGCACTTCTCTGCCTTTAGACCAATTCTCGGTCCCTCCCCCCTCGATCCAGCGCGAACCAAGGACCAAGTCTGAAGTATGAAGAGCCTCAAGGAGGCCTGGTAACTGCTCGGGCTGATGGGAGCCATCGGCATCCATCTCAACAATGACATCGAAACCATTTTGCAAGCCCCAAGCAAACCCCGAGAGATAAGCCGCACCCAGGCCATTCTTGGCCAACCGATGCATGACGTGGATCTGCGGATCAGTTTCATGCCACTGGTTAGCGATCTCACCTGTTCCATCGGGTGAATTGTCATCCACCACGAGAATCTCGGCTTCAGGCACGCTCGCGCGAACACGTTCAAGGATTCGTGGAAGTGCCTCGCGTTCATTGTAGGTGGGGATAATCACCAGAATGCGGCCCAGCGAATCGGCAAAAGACATGATCAAAGCCTAACCTGCGTGTTCGCTCTGCGGCGAGTCCAAGCGACAACGAGTAACGCCAAAGCAACAAGACACAGGAAAATCTCCACGAGTGGACCGAGTATCGAGCCAATCGTTCGGTCCGTGATTGAGGGAACCTCAACCATGAAGGCACCCACTTCCCCGTCTGCGAGGATCTGCTCAACATTGCCGTCTGGTTCAATGAACGCGCTGATGCCCGTTGTCGCAGCCACCACGACAGCCCGACCCATCTCGATTGCGCGTATTTTCTCGATTGCCAATTGTTGTGCGGGCAGTGCAGAATTCGCATAAGTTGCATTGTTGGTCTGAACTACTAATACACCTGCGCCCTCATCGATCACTCGATTGACAACTTTGTCCACGGCTACTTCAAAGCAGATGAGGTCGCCGAGTGTGATTCCGTTGATGGTGAAGATTCCAGGCTCTTGCCCATGTGCGAAATCACGGGGCACACGTTCGTATCGACTAATGAGTGACGTCAAGAGGGAACGAAATGGAATAAATTCACCAAATGGCACTGGTGCATTTTTAATGTACGTATCCCCTGGGCCAGTTTTCGGATCCCAGAGAATCCCCATGTTGTACACCTCATTTTCAGGATCAGTAAAAGAGTCGACGACGGCACCTACGAGTATCGGTGCGTTAATAGCCTGACTTGCTCGCGAAATGATTGTTTGAGCTTCAAGGTCTTGGAAAGGATTTAAGTCCGAAGAGTTTTCGGGCCAGAGAACGATGTCAGGAGCTTTAGCCTCCCCTTTCCTCACTTGATCGCCCAACTCAACGGTCACCCGTGCGTGATTCTCGAGGACGGCTTTACGCACGTCCATGGCCCCTAATCCAGTTTGCGGCGTTCCGCCTTGGACCACAGCGATTGTCAGATTGCTCTCTGAGGTCGTGTTAGTGACAATCAAACGCGGAATGCTTATGGAGACGAGGATGACAGCGATGGAAACCAAAATCGTTTGCCGCGTGCGATATCTGAGAGCGATTGCTGTTGACGTGGCGATGAGGACCACCATCGCGGTAACGGCTGGAACCCCTAGGAGTGTTGACCAATGTGCTAACAGCCCATCACTTTGACTGAAAACAATGCGCGCCCACGGATAACCACCAAATGGGTATCGACCTCGGAGCGCTTCTTCGAGTACCCACAGCGCTGTAATTCCTATTAAAGCGATCCACTTTGGCAAATTTCGAGAAAGGAATGCGGTACCAAGTCCCACAAATGCAATCCACACTGCCAAGTAGATCGAAAGAATCAGTTGCGCGTCCGCCCCCACAACGCCCAACCACATGTGTTGGACGAAGAATGAAACAAAGCCGAACACAAGTCCGGTGAGAAAGCCATCGATCTTCTTGGCATCCCACTGGATGGCCACCAAAATCGCAATTGCGAGAGGCGCAAGAAACCAAATGTTGACGGGTTCGTAAGCACCTGCGAGCAGCAGGCCCGCGAGGCCAGCTATGACGATGGAAACTAAGCGTCGCATGCTAGAGGTACGCTTCCAAATCACCGAGTGCGTGTCGGATTTGGCCACCAACAAGAGTCATTGTGCATGTTGGAATCGATGGGTCTTGTGCTGAGCCAAGATCAGGTAGGAGCGCCGTTGCCGACCGTGGATCGGTACTCCAGGACGAAACCCGTTGATCCGGTACCTGAACTGAATAGTTCTCCACATCCCACATGGCGAGGTGAGCAGGGCTTCCAACCTCTATGACACCATTGCTATCGAATTGTGCACCGAGGGCGCGCCATCCGGCTCGGGTGTGTGCTGAAAATGCAGCACGAGCACTAATTCTTTCGCTGTCATTGTTGTGGAACATGGCAGCATGAACGGCTCGCCACGGATCCATAACGGTCACTGGAGCATCGGAAGAAAAACAAACAGATGCGCCTTGTGAGAGCATTGATCCCCAGCGATTCATGTGGTGACTTCGCTCCCCCAAACGGTTGGCATACATTCCACCGAGCCCTCCCCACAAGGAATCAAATAGGGGCTGCATGCTGCTCGTGAGCCCCAATTGAGCGATAGCTTGCATGTGCTCATTCGTTGTAAGTTCCGCATGCTCGAGACGGTGTCTGAGTCGCTTGTTAAACCGACCACTGTCGAGTGACTTGGTTATACCGTCGAGGGCGATGCTCATCCCTCTATCACCGATAACGTGAAAACCACCTTGAATACCGGCGTCACTACATGCACTCACATGATCAGAGACTTGCTCCGAGTCCAAATAAGAGACACCTAATGTGTCTGGCGCATCACTATACGCAGAATGCAGCGCGGCAGTGCGCGATCCAATCGCTCCATCGATAAATAGGTCTCCTCCAGCCCCCATGGCACCCAACTCTTGAACCATTGCCAGACCACCTTCTGAGGCAAGTTGACCCCAATACAAATAGACCTCCGGACCAAACCCATTGCGGGAGAGCTCCATGAGAAGGCGCGCATCATCGGCACTGCTGATTGCAGGTCCAGCCATTTCATGAACACTTGCAATTCCGCGTGTGAGTGCATGATTAACAAATGCAATCTGGGCAGTGCGGCGTTGATCGATCGTGATGTGATCGAGGGCGTGAGTCCGCAATAGTTGGTGCGCCTGGGCGGAGACCGAGTGATCTCCGAAGCCCTCACTGCGAGCAGCTTCTGGCACCTGGGCCAGGAGTGCCGATGAAATGAGTGCCGAATGCACGTCGATTCTGCTCAAGTAAACAACACTGCCCCAGGACGCACGATCGATCTCGGTCCTCGAAGGTAGTGTGGGATCCGTCCATTCATTCTGATCCCAGCCGTGTCCAATGACAGGTGCGCCCTTTTTTAGCCGTGAATATGAACTCACCAGGTCTAGCAATTCCTGGCGGTGTTGTACACCTGTGAGGTCAAGCCCATCAAGCAGCAGGCCTGTGCTGGTGGCGTGTACATGGGCATCAACAAAGGCGGGCGCAATGAATTGACCACGGGCATCGATGACTCGGTCCGCGATTTCTTGATGCACCTGCGCGCCTGATGCATCACCCACCCAAGCAATGTGGCCCTGATGGATGAAGAGTGCGGAAGCAAAAGGAACGCTCGGGCAATAGATGTGTGCATTCACAATAAGCGTGCTGGAATGCTGAGTACCTGTCATTCGCCAACTTCCGATTGGAGTGATCGAGAAATGACAAGGCGTTGGATTTGATTGGTTCCCTCGACGATTTGTAGTACTTTCGCCTCGCGCATATAGCGCTCCACCGGGTAATCCTTGGTGTAGCCATTTCCGCCCAACACTTGTACGGCGTCAGTGGTTACTTTCATCGCACTATCCGTTGACATGAGTTTCGACATGGCCGCTGCTGCACCGATGTCATCCTTGGCACCAAAATCGATCCTTGATGCGGCATCAAGATAAAGCGCCCGCGATGCTGAAATAGCCGTGGCCATGTCAGCCAACATGAAACCGACCCCTTGGAAATTCGCGATCGCCTGCCCAAATTGCTCACGTTCGCCTGCATAACGGGTGGCCGTGTTCAACGCTGATTGAGCTAATCCAACGGCGCAGGCAGAGATGCCCAGCCTTCCCATGTCTAGGCTCGAGAGTGCGATTGCTAGCCCCTGGCCCTCGGCTCCAATTCGATGACTTTCAGAGATGAGAACGTTATCGAGGTGAACTTGGGCGGTGGGCGATGCATTCCCACCCATCTTTCGCTCATGGGCTCCAAAAGTTAATCCAGGTGTGTCTGCGGGGACAAAGAAACACGATATCCCTTGAGTTTTATGCTCGCTGGTTCTCGCCATGACGATGTAGAAGTCGGCCACTCCCGCGTGAGTTATCCACGCCTTCACCCCGTTGAGCCTGTAGTGAGAGCCCTCACGGACAGCGGTTGTGCGCAGCGCTGCAGCATCCGAACCGGAGTGCGGCTCAGATAGACAGTACGCACCCAAAGAAGTCCCACCGATGACCCAATCCAGCCACAAGTCCTTTTGGTCTTGACTGCCAAACTTCACGAGCGCCGATGCTGCAAGTTGATGAACACTCAGAGCCAAGCCAACCGTCATCCATGCGGTTGCGAGTTCTTCTAGGATCTGAAGATTCGTGCTGACACGTACTGGTTCCATGTCGGTATCGCGCACATGAGCGAAAGGCAAATTGAGTAGACCTAATTCACCTAACTTTGAAATTAGATCCCGAGGAAATATTCCGTCTGCCTCGCAAGTGTCAGCGATCAAAGTCAATTGTTCGGCGCCGAATTCTTGTGCCAAGTCAAGGAGTGCTGCGGCATCCGAATTCGACACTAAACGCTGAACCGTACCGTTCTTCCATATCTCCATGTGTCTACAACCTTGGCCCAAACGCCTATTGCTCAATAACGACTAGGTCACGTGT
>JALRGY010000220.1 GCA_023253325.1 Candidatus Nanopelagicales bacterium
CAGCAAGTTTGGCTTCTTCGCCTATTGCTTCCCCGATAGTCTGACCTTCGATCAAATCACGGCGACGACCGAACGCGCCCATCGACCCAGCTTTAGCACCAAGAGCGCGTTTCTCACGCTCTAATGCTTCTTGGATGTCGGCTCGTTGAGTGTCGATTACTTCTTCTACAAACGGATCGTAGAAGTCTTTGTATCCACCTTCGCGAACAACATTGCCTTCAGCGTCTGTACGAGCAACTTGTTTTGCCTCTCCAGTTACAGGATCGGTGACAGTGTCATATACAATCTGACCTAGTGGGTCATAACGCGCTGTACCCGCAGCTTCTGCAATGTCAGTGCCGGATGTGAACGCTTCAAGAGCCGTATCAAGGTACGGCTGATAGGACTCCATCATACCTTCATACTGCTCACCTGTCACAGGATCGACACCGCCCGTCATACGAGCAATGGCTTCCATCTGTGCGTCGGTAAATCCGATGATGTCAGGAGCAGCTACGCCACCCTCTGTAGCAAGAATCGGCTCTCCATACT
>JALRGY010000221.1 GCA_023253325.1 Candidatus Nanopelagicales bacterium
AGTCCACGCAGGCAAGCGTGATCTTGGGGCGAACGTCGGAGCTCTTGCTGGCCACGGGAAGTCCTTCTGGATGCGTCTTCGGGGGTACTGCTGGTGCTGCGTCGTCGTCTGGCGTAGCGGGGGCGGGACTCGAACCCGCGACACCACGATTATGAGCCGTGTGCTCTAACCACCTGAGCTACCCCGCCAGGGGGTCAGGGCACCCGCCTCCCCGTCCGTCTCCGGCCGGTTCGGCGGGCCTTTACGGAATCGAACCGTAGACCTTCTCCTTACCATGGAGACGCTCTGCCGACTGAGCTAAAGGGGCAACGCCGCAGAACGATACACGCGCCGCTCTGCGGTGCGAAATCGGGGCGCGATCAGCCCTGGATGGAGGCGAAGGGGGCCGCCTGCTCGAGCTCGTAGGCCAGCTCGATGAGCAGTGCCTCGTGGCCCGGAGCGGCCCCGAACATCATCCCCTGGGGCAGCCCGCCGGCCGTTGTGGCGAGGGGCAGGGAGATGGCCGGCGCGCCCGTGACGTTCT
>JALRGY010000222.1 GCA_023253325.1 Candidatus Nanopelagicales bacterium
CAGCTCCCCGACCCTCGCGAACCTCGTTAGCCATAGCTCGCGCAACCATGTCGCGCGGGGCCAGGTCCTTAATTGTCGGCGCGTAGCGTTCCATAAAGCGCTCGCCGGAGGCGTTGCGTAGGATGCCACCTTCACCACGGGCTGCCTCTGACAGCAGAATTCCAAGACCGGCAAGACCGGTTGGGTGGAATTGGTAGAACTCCATGTCCTCTAGCGGAATGCCCTTGCGGTAAATGATGCCAACGCCATCACCGGTGAGGGTGTGTGCGTTAGAGGTGGTCTTGAAGATCTTTCCGAAACCACCGGTTGCGAAGATGATGCTCTTTGCGGCAAAGACGTGAATGTCACCGGTCGCAAGCTCATAGGCAACAACGGCAGAAGGCTTGCCATCGTTCATAGCAAGGTCAAGAACATAGAACTCGTTGTAGAACTCAATGCCAAGCTTCACGCAGTTTTGGTACAAGGTCTGCAGAATCATGTGACCGGTGCGGTCTGCCGCGTAGCAGCTTCGGCGAACCGGT
>JALRGY010000223.1 GCA_023253325.1 Candidatus Nanopelagicales bacterium
AAACAAGAAGTCCGCCAAAGCCAAGGGCAGCAGTAATCGCAATAGGGCGAAGTCCGCGAATTGTTTCGGTGAGTGAGTCAGATGCATCAACACCTACGAGCATCAAGATAAAGAGGAAGAGCATCATGACTGCGCCTGTGTAGACAACAATCTGAACGATTCCGAGGAAGAGTGCATCTTGTGCAATGTAGAAGATTGCAAGAGTGATCATGACCCAGGCCAAGAGAAGAGCTGAGTGAACAGCTTTCTTCACGAGCAACATTCCAAGAGCAGCTACGACTGCAAGTGGAGCGAGGAACCAGAACATCACTGCTTCAGGAGTTTGAATCGTCAACATTAATTGACTCCCTGACCTGATTGAGACTGAGAAGGATGCGCTTCTTTCACATCTCCGTTGTAATAGTTGGTATCTGTCATTCCTGGATACATTGGATGAGGCGGTGCAAGCATTCCCTGACGAAGTGGTGCAAGGAGATCTTCCTTTTCGAAGATCAACTTCTCGCGCTTGTCATCAGCAAGTT
>JALRGY010000224.1 GCA_023253325.1 Candidatus Nanopelagicales bacterium
GAGCTCGCCAAACGTCTCTGCACTCACCCATGATGATGCTCCGCGGCGGAGCTCCGCATCTCGCCGAGACTGGTCTGCTCGGAGGAACTGAATCCACCTCATCCAAAAGGGGCCGAGTGAATACACGGTAGGGATGTATTCGTGCGCGTGCAGTGCATCGTAGAATTTATCAGTATATGGGAGCGCATTGGACACGAGCCCGAGAGAATGGCAGAAGCATGCAAGGAAAGGGCAACATCCTGATGGTGGCTGTTCTCATGTGTGTGTAATCTTGGCGCAGTGGCTGCGGTGGCGATGGCGCCAACGTGACACGTGATCATGCGTGTTCAAGAGGCAGAGGCTCAGGCGAACCCATTCACAGGTCACTGAGTCAATTGCTGGGCGATTGTGGAAGAGGGGAAGAGGTGAGCGAAGAAGAGGAGACACGTCATGGTGGCACGTTGGCAATGCAAAGCTCGAGTGCAGCGAGGGACGAGGAGCGTGCGGGTGACAGGAATGGGGAAGATAGTGAAGGGGCCG
>JALRGY010000225.1 GCA_023253325.1 Candidatus Nanopelagicales bacterium
AACGATTTTGTTGAGCTAATTTTTGGTATATCTGCTCCAAATGTTTCAGCAACTGCTCTTAATTCAGTTATATCTCCAACCGGAGTAGATGTGCCATGAGTATTAATATAATCAATTTTATTTTTAGCTGTAGCCATTGCCATTTGCATACATCTGACAGCACCTTCACCTGATGGAGCTACCATATCGTATCCATCCGAAGTTGCTCCATAACCAGTTAATTCTGCATAAATTTTAGCTCCCCTAGCTTTTGCATGTTCTAATTCTTCTAGCACTAACACCCCAGCACCACCTGCAATCACAAATCCATCTCTAGTTTTATCATAAGCTCTAGATGCTTTTTCTGGAGTATCATTGTATTTAGATGATAAAGCTGTCATTGCATCAAACATTGCTGTCATTGCCCAGTGTACTTCTTCACTTCCACCTGCAAACACAATATCTTGTTTACCCATCTGAATTAACTCCATTGAATTTCCTATGCAGTGACCACTAGTTGCACAAGCAGAACTCATT
>JALRGY010000226.1 GCA_023253325.1 Candidatus Nanopelagicales bacterium
GGTATTTTCAACGATGGACAGTGGCAGTGGCAACTTTCAACAGGTGGAGTGACATCCGCCAACTTTGGAGCCGCAGGGGACCAGCCGGTGACGGGCGACTGGGATGGCAACGGGGTGGACGACATTGGTGTTGTCCGGGGAAACACATGGATGCTGTTGATTGAAGGGGCAAAGGCCAAGCCCCGGCTGCCCAAGAAACACTTTTCCACCACATTTGATCCCAACACGAAAGTCGCAACCATCGCATTTAACTTCGGGCAGGAGGGCCAGATCGCCATTGCGGGTGACTGGAACGGTGACGGCAAGTACACACCGGCCATGATTGCCAATAGTTCCACCTGGACTTTCATGGATGACCTGAACAAGCCACGAAAGACAACCCAACGCACGTATCCGCTCAGTGCGGATGCACGTGCTCTCGTGGGCGCCCAAGCAACGGCTCTGGGCGGCTGCCCAACAGCGACAAAGGCTGCAACCAAAATGGGCGCCAAGTTTGCGCGCTCAGTGAG
>JALRGY010000227.1 GCA_023253325.1 Candidatus Nanopelagicales bacterium
GGCTTGTCATCAATAATCCATGGGTAGTAGGCAGGCTCGCCTGTTGCAATAGTTAACTTGCCATCAGTAATAGTTGCAAGATCTGCCTTTGCACATGATGCTGATTCAGATGTCGCTGAATCTGATGATGAACATCCTGTAAGTGTTAATGCAGCTGCAAATACAACTGCTGCGAAAATTCCAAAACGTTTCTTCACGTTAGCTCCTTATGGGTGGGGCGAAATGGATACCTGCGAAGGCTATTGAGGGTTTTAATGAATGTCGACTTGCGAATGTTGTGCAGATAGAAAGCAAAAACGCCCCTCGTGATGAAGGGCGTTAGTGGTGGCGGGTGAAGGATTTGAACCTTCGAAGGCAGAGCCGGGGGATTTACAGTCCCCTCCCATTGGCCGCTCGGGCAACCCGCCAAGGTCGAACAAGTGTTGCGGCGCTTTGGTAGTGCGAGCGGCAAACGATACCTTAGGCACTTGAGTATGAAAAATCAGAGGGGTGATTCACACAATGGC
>JALRGY010000228.1 GCA_023253325.1 Candidatus Nanopelagicales bacterium
CCAAAGCCTTGGCTAATTTGAACAAGGGGTCGTTTTCCAAGCCCAGTTCGGCCAGCACGTCGTTGCAGGTCTCTTGCATGAGTTTGGCGCGGGGGTCGTAGTTTTTGTACACACGGTGACCAAAGCCCATGAGACGCACGCCAGAGTTTTTGTCTTTGACTTGTTCCATGAACTCACCCACCTTGGCTTCGCCGCCCATGGCCTGGATTTCTTCCAGCATGTTCAAGCAAGCCTCGTTGGCGCCGCCGTGGGCAGGGCCCCACAAACAAGCCACGCCAGCGGAGATGGCTGCAAATGGGTTGGTGCCAGACGATGCGCACAAACGCACGGTGGAGGTGGATGCGTTTTGCTCGTGGTCTGCGTGCAAGATGAAGATGCGGTCCAGTGCTTTTTCGAGCACGGGGTTGACGACATATTCTTCACATGGTGTGGCGAACATCATGCGCAAGAAGTTGCCGGCGTAGCTCAGATCGTTGCGGGGATAGATGTAGGGCTCACCAATT
>JALRGY010000022.1 GCA_023253325.1 Candidatus Nanopelagicales bacterium
GAGGTTGGTCTCGACGTAACCGATGGGTCTAGGAGTTCGGTCAGGTGAAATCCATGGTGCGCAAACCGTTCAGCATGCGGGGGGTAGCCACCTTGGCGACCTAACCCGCTGCCTTCATCTTTGTACAAAACACCCATTTCAACGACGTTGTTTTCAACCCGACCTGTCAAACTTGAGATCTCAGTTATTCGGCGCGCCCCACCTCGCTCCGTGGCCGTGTGAACAACGAGGTCAACTGCTCCAGCAACCGTGGGCACAACAAATTCCCCAGGGATGTTTTGTCCAGCTAAGAGCGGCAGTGTGCAAAGTTTCGTGATTGCTTCCCGCGCACTATTCGCGTGCAAAGTCGAGAGCGACGGCATTCCTGAATTCATGGCAATCAACAGATCAAGTGACTCACCTTGTCGCACCTCCCCAACAACCAAACGAGTCGGCCGCATGCGCAGGGCCTCACGTACCAAGCGACGTAACGGAATCTCCCCCGTGCCCTCCAGGCTGGCATCTCGCGTCTGCATGGCAATCCAGTCCGGGTGAGCAATGCGAATCTCGAATACTTCCTCACAGCTGATGATTCGTTCGTGGGCACCAACACAGCCGAGCAGAGCATTCAGCAGCGTTGTTTTCCCTGCCTGAGTACCGCCCGCCACGACTATGTTGAGTCCCGAGATCACCGCGGCTTCAAGGAAGTGTGCGGCCTCACGAGTCACGGTGCCCACTGCAACCAGATCATGAATAGATTGAGGGCGGATGACAAATCTGCGAATGTTGATCGACCAGTGTTTCTGAGTAACATCAGGGATCACCACATGAAGGCGGCTTCCATCGTGCAGTACGGCATCAACAAATGGCTGTGAAAGATCGAGTCTTCTTCCAGAGGTTCGCAGCATTCGTTCCACGAGCTCCGCAACCTGAGACTCACCCATGATCGTGTTTGTGAGTTGGCTCTTGCCTGCCTTGGCAATGAATACGCGACTGGGTTCATTGATCCAAATTTCCTCAACTTCAGGGTCATCAAAGAATTTTTGTAATGGACCGAAACCGCAGATCTGGTCGTGTACCTCACGAATAATCTCCTGGGGGTTCATGACCTCACCACCCGCAAAAAGGTCAGCAACACATTGTTCTACCAGTCCTTGAACCAAGTCAGTATCAGTGGAGGGATCAAGGTCTCGCTGCCTAATGTGCTCGCGGACGCGGGCTTCGACCATGGTTGTCTGGAGAACTGGAGCACCGACGAGCACACTCATTCGCAACCCTCAACATTCTGAAAAGCCCACTTCGCGTAAGTCGGGCATACTGAAGGTACGTCTTATTGGAGAGTTAAATCCAGCCTCAAATAATGGGCTGTGGATAACTAGAGCAGGAATCGATCCCAAGCGGCAACAACAAATTCTGGGTGCTCCACCTGAGCCAGGTGACCCGTATTGGGCAGCACTACTACATGAGAATCTTTAAACTTTTTGGTGAGCCGATGCGCATCGCGCGCACTGACCAGGACATCATTTCGGCCATAAATGCCCAAAGTTGGTGCCACTACCCGTTCGGCCAATTTCCATGGACGGTTTGGTCCCACAACATCCGCATTGGTTCGGAGCAATCCTCGCAGCGAGCGCAGGAATGCATCAGAGTTATACGTGAAATGGTCACGCTCCTGCACTTCAGCTACTGCCTCAGCAAAGCGCAATTTCGAGTGCAACTCCGGTTGTGCCACGCATCCGTCGATGGTGGCCTGGACTCTGACCTCCGCAGGACTCTGCTGGTACTTGGGAATTAATTGCTCACCAACACCGGGAATGGCAATCGCCGGTAGATGTGCGTTTCCTTTTGTTGCATAAAGACTTGGTAGCGCCGGCGATATCAACGTTAAGGAGCGAACCAACTCTGGTTTGCGCGCCGCAAGTTGCAACGCCACTGCCCCGCCCATTGAATTTCCAAAAAGATCAACCGGCCCCAAGCCTTGCGCAATGATGAAATCGGCCACGGCGCGCGCATGTCCCGATGGCGTGTAATCGCCATCCCGAGGTGGCGGGGACATGCCAAATCCTGGAAGGTCTACTGCGAAACCCGTGACCTTGTTTGACAGCCCGAGCATCAAGTCGGTCCAATTCAGGGACGATCCGCCGAGGCCATGGAGGAAGACAGCATTGCGTTGTGGTGCCTGTTTCCCTCTCTCCCGCGGAATATCGACATTTGTTCGATACGAAATCGTTCGCTTCGGGAGAAACTCAATTCGCCGGTCGCACGCTGCCGGCGCCTCTATGAACGGGGAAATGGGTGAAATCACGTTCTCAGCGTACGCCGACAACCTGACTCAACGCAAAGTAGAGTTAGTCCATGGCCCTGGCAGACATAACCACCGACGGTGAACTCTCCGCAAAGGTCATTCGCCTTCCCAAGGCCCAGCGGCGCGAACAGCTTCTCGATGCTGCGCGGGCAGTTTTTGTGGAGCAGGGGTTTCACTCGGCCGGCATGGATGAAATAGCCGAGCGCGCAGGAGTGTCCAAGCCGCTGCTCTACCAGCACTTTCCCAGCAAGTTGGACCTTTACCTCGCGATACTCGACGATGGAATAGCTGAACTCCTCGTGACATCTGACTTAGCTTTGACAAACATCACGGACAATAAATTGCGTGTGATCGCCACGGTTCGTTCATATTTTGAATTTGTCGATGACCCTAACGACGCCTACCGTCTTGTTTTCGAGTCAGATCTCACCAACGAACCAGAAGTGCGCGAGCGCATGGCTCACCTTGACCGCGAGGTAATCCGCAGGATTGCCGCAGTCATCAAAGAAGACACAGGTCTGAGCGAAGGCCAAGCAGAGCTACTAGCGGCCGGCATGCATGGCATGTCCCAAGTTGCGGCAACTTCATGGTTGCGTAATCCTTCAATTAGCAGAGATGAAGCAGCGGAACTCCTCTCATCATTATCTTGGAAGGGAATCAGCGGATTCCCACTGTCACATCCACCGGAAAACGAGTCAAAGGAAAAATAATGGATATCACCATTGGCATTCAACACACAGCGCGCGACATATCCATAGAAACTGATGAGACACCTGAAGCTGTGGCCAAGAAAGTGACCGATGCAATTGCAAGCGGAGACTTGCTGAGCTTGACCGACTCTAAGGGCCGCACCGTGCTAATCCCTGCCGCCAAGATTGGATTCGTGGACCTCGGGCCCGCATCGGGTCGTCGCGTTGGATTTGGCAATCCCGCCTAGTCTCGGCTTGTCATCGAGCTAATTTCGCAATATTGCACGCGTGCAATATTGCGAAATTGGTCACCTAACGTGAACTAGGCGGCTAATCCCAAGTCGGACATACGCCGCGAGTGGCTATCGGTGAGCCTTGCCAACATGCGCCCGATCTCAGCGAGATCAGCACCTGGGCGGTCAACTCCTCCGATAATGAGTGCGCTCAGGGCGTCGCGGTCGGCCGCCACTCGTTGGGCCTGCGAAAGCGCTTCACCAACAAGCCTTCGACCCCACAGTGCTAAACGTCCAGCGACCTTGGGATCCTGAACGATTGCCGCGCGAATGCGTTCCACTACATACTCGGCCTGCGAGAGGTCATCACACACCTCGAATACAAGTTCGCGAGTACGAGGATCCACATAAGAGGAAATCTCTCGGTAGAAGTCCAACCCAATTCCATCTCCAACATAGGCTTTCATGAGTCCTTCGAGCCAGTCGGTTGGTTTTGTTTTTGCGTGAAAATCCTCAAGTGTCTGGCGAAAGGGCTGCATTGCCTCTTCCGGGTCGGCACCTAACTCAATGAGCCTGTTGCGCAAGGCAATAAAGTGCTTGAACTCCGTAGTCGCCAACTCCCCCATGGAAGCTTTGTCTTCAAAAGTGGGAGCCAACACCGAATCAGCCGCCATTCGCTCAAAAGCGGTGATCTCGCTGACGGCCAGTACAGCGATCAGATCAATAACCGCCTCGCGGTATTCGGCCCTATCCAGATCAGTAGGTTCCGGATCGGTAGGTTCCAGACCGCCGCTGTTCGAGTCATTATTCATAGCGCTCATAGTGCGCTAAGGGTATCGGGGTACCATGAAAGCAATGAGCCATTCGCTCAGGTTCCCTGAAGCGGGGTCTCCACCCGCCTCATTAACACTGGAGTACCCCCTGTCAACACCAACTGAAAGTCTCGAAAACCTCGAAAACCTCGAGGAACCGCAGCAGATCGCTGCACCCGCCGTGCCCAAGACATTTGCTGAACTCGGCGCAGACCCCAAAATTGTTTCCGCCCTGGCTACCAGTGGCATCATCACCGCATTCCCCATCCAAGAAATGTGCCTATCCATGGCACTGGCTGGACGCGACATCATTGGCCAGGCAAAAACCGGAACGGGTAAGACCCTCGGCTTCGGAGTCCCCTTATTGCAACGCATGACATTGCCGGGTGGCTCACAGCCTCAGGCGCTTGTTGTGTGCCCCACGCGTGAACTTGCATCACAGGTTGCGTCGGACTTAGACCTTGCGGGTAAAGATCTCGGGGTTCGGGTCCTTGCCGTTTACGGTGGTCGTGCCATTGAACCACAAATTGATTCCTTGAAAAAAGGCATCGACGTGGTCGTCGGGACTCCCGGACGCATCATGGATCTTGCAGGTCGTCGGGATCTCGATCTCAGCGCAATTCGCGTGCTGGTCATGGATGAGGCAGATGAAATGCTCGACATGGGCTTTTTGCCTGATGTCGAGAGAATCGTTGCAATGCTCCCAACAGAGCGTCAAACAATGTTGTTCTCCGCAACCATGCCCGGCCAAATTGTGAATCTGGCTCGCCGCTACATGACTCAACCCACACACATCCGCGCAGCAGAGCCCAATGACGAAAGCGCAACGGTTGACTCCATTGAGCAGCACGTGTGGCGAGCTCACCCCATGGACAAACTCGAACTCGTTGCTCGCATCATGCAGGCTGATAGTCGCGGTCTAGCAATGATCTTCACGCGGACAAAGCGCAAAGCGCAGAAAATTTACGATGACCTAACAGAGCGCGGGTTTGCGGTCGGAACAGTTCACGGAGACCTGGGCCAAGGCGCACGCGAACAAGCACTCCGGGCGTTTCGTTCCGGAAAGATCGACATTCTCGTGGCAACCGATGTCGCTGCACGCGGTATTGACGTTGAAGGTGTCACACACGTTATCAACTTTGAATGCCCCGAGGACGAGAAGGCTTATCTTCACCGCGTTGGCCGCACAGGTCGTGCGGGAAACTCCGGTGTTGCTGTCACGTTGGTGGACTGGGAGGACGTTGCCCGTTGGCAGATGATCGACCGCGCGCTCAAACTTCCATTCAAGGATCCCATCGAGACTTACTCCACCAGCGAGCATGTTTATACGGGTCTTGGAATCCCGGCGGATTCAACCGGACGCCTTGCAAAGAAAGATCAAACCCGAGCAGGCCTCAATGCCGAGGAAGTTGAGGATCTCGGAGGAACTGCCCCGAGGCAGAAATCACCTGCACGCGGTTCGAGCACTAGGAAGCCAGCTTCCCGTAGCGGGAATAAGCCAAACGAGAACAAATCGACGGGTCAAAAGCCTGCACGCACAGGTAAAACTCGAGAGCGCAAGCGCACCCGGGCAACAACTTCTGAATAGTGCATATGGGTACTGACGGCGATACTCTCCATCTGGTTCTTGAGCCCAAACGGGACTGCGCAAGGCTGGCCCGCGAAGCAGTGTTGGAGACTTTCCCTGACGTCACCGCAAGGGACACCTTGGAGTTAGTTGTGTCTGAGTTGGTCACCAATGCATATCTTCACGGTGATGGTGCCATCGAAATGGCAATCAGTCGACTGGATAACACCGTTCAAGTGGTGGTTTCCAACCGCGTCAATGATCCTCACGTAACGCTAACCCCTGAAAGCGCGCATCTCGGTTCGAATGCAGAGACGGAAAATGGCCGCGGACTAGCACTCGTGGAACGCTTGAGTCAGTCATGGGACTACTCGGTTACGGGCTCGCGGCTATCAGTGAGCGCAATTGTCACTGGGTTATACCAGTGAGGGTTTTTGTTACTGGGTTATATACGTAGCCCACAGGAGCAGGGCGGTGAAAATTACAACTCCCGAGGTAAACCAGCCGAGCCTGGCGACATTGACATTGGGCAACTCTTCACGGAATACCGCCATCAAAACTGCACCACCAAGAAATGCTGTTGGTACGGCGACAAACAGCTCATTGGGTGGCGGCGCAATATAAGCGGTCAGTAACCCTGCCAAAAGGAACACCGTCAACACCCAGCGATCCGAACGCGCAAAATGCTTTGGGTGAGCACGTGCTAATCCTCGATCGGTGAGAATGAAATGCAGTGACATTACAACCGCGAAAAGAATCGCAAAATCTGGGCCCAACTCAATTCGATCCGGGGTTGTGTAAGAAAAGATGAAGCTCAGCATTCCAATGGTCAAGAGATTGGTGCGATAGAGAATTTTGGAGCCGCTCTTGGACTCTTCCGCTTTCGCATCAAAAGCATAGAAAACAACTAATCCAATTAAGGCGACAAAAAAGAGTGAGGACTGAACAAATAAATCAGGAATGGCATCTGGCAGAGACACGTCTTGGAACGCAAGTTCTCCATCGGCCAACTCGGGCAACATGTGCACGAACACGTATGCCACGGCCACGCCACCTGAAAAGGAAGCAACCGAGGCTTGGCGGGTAGCCGTGCTGTTGAGAAACTTGCTGTCAAGAATTGAAGGTGCAAATACGTGCGTCAACGCCACGAACAGCGTCAGGCCAATGGCCAAAATCCAGAGTGCTGGTTCTTGCGTCAAGTCCACTGCCCCAGTAAACCGCACCGCTACCCGGCTTCAACAGTTCAGCCTCGGAAGCAAGACCACACCAATGGGAATTACACACCTACTGGCTAAGTGCAATGTACCCATCTAGCCAGGTTGCATCTCCATCAAGCATGGGAGCAATAACACTCGAGTACCACTCGCCTTGCTCAGGTAGTTCACCCAATGCAACATAGGCTTCTTTGCTCTCAAAAATATAGGTTCCAACAACTGTGACCCCGTCATCAACGCGCATCAGGCTTCCACTCACAGCGCCAGCTGGATTCTTTCGCGCATTCATCGCCTCCTCAAAAGCTTCGAATGGCACCTTTAATCGCGCGGTCATAACAGTTCCGTATAGTTTCAATGTTTTTCCTTTACTATGATCGATTTGTTACAGGTGTTGGTTAAGCCCAAGATCCAGAGAATTCATAGGCGACAACGGGTGTGTCACCAACAACCCACGCATCATGATTAGCGTTGATTTCGTACACTTCTCCGGCGGAATAGGACGCTTCTTGCCCTGAGTGCAGAACAGTGACGGTACCCGATGCAATGTAACCAAGATGGTGTACTTCACAGGTTGCTGTTCCCACCAGAGGTGCGATGTCTGTCGACCACCGCCAACCTGGTTCCAACATTAGGCGCGTTGCCTTTCCAGTGAGCAACTCGACCACTGAAAGCTTCGCATTAGGTTTTTCACTCATCGCGCCATCTTTATCAAAATTCTTGACCGAAATATTTGACATCACTTTTCCTTTACATTCGAATGAATATTTCTATTTTCCTGGAGGACTCCAGTGCACCTCCTGCAGGTGACTGCATGTTTGGTCCATCTCTTGGGCAGAAATAAGCCGGATTGAGTGACTTTGCACAGCTCCTGATGCCACAGCGACCATGGGCAGGAGCACCGCTTTCGACTCATCTTCCCACTCTGTCAGAATTATGAAGTCATAGGTTCCTTCACAAAAACTATATTCGATGAGCGTGCCACCCAAGCCGGTGACTGCTCTCGAAATTTCGTCGAATCGCGATTCAAAACCCACCTTCATTACACCTGCTAGTCCATCAGCGGTGTAGTTACCAAGTACCAGATATTTTCGAGACATGTAAAAACTCCCGCCCTAGTTGCTGGCCATATTTTGAATATCTTCGACGGTTAAATCCATGTTGTGATTCACCTTCGCGTGCGACTGGACTTCAACAACTAGCGCAGCAAACTCCTCATGTGTCAGCACGGATCCACAAGGACACTCAACTGAAAAAATTCCCAGACTCATTGTAATTACTCCCTCACTATTGTTTATTCAGTGTGAAGTTCACCAAAATTTCAATTATCCAATTTTAAAGTCTCTACCTTGCAATAACATTGCATTCAGATTCTTCGTTGCCCGGGCAGGCCCTGATGCTAGGTTCCTGGAATGGGTGTTCGAGTAAATTTGGTCGGGACGTTCTCGATCCAACATGGTGACCAATACATGTCTCACGGTGACATGAGTGGCGTTATTGGCCGCATGGTCCTGACTAATCTCTCGCTTTCTCTACATGCGGTTCCGCGAGATGTTCTCATTGATAATCTTTGGGAGGAAAATCTCCCTTCGACCGCTGAATCTGTGCTCAACGCGACGTGCAGCCGACTCAGGCGTGGATTGGCAAATATTGCGCTTCCATCGAAAGACCTACTGATTTCTGCCGGGGGGTCCTTGCAGCTCAGGTGGCCGTCAAATGTTCAGATTGATATGCGCACTGCAGTTCGTAGCATTGATGACGCCGAAGGTTCCAATGCGCGAGGCGACATTAATAGCGCGTTGCGCCAAGCCACCGTTGCCTATGCCATAGTGCGACGACCATTCCTCCCCGGAATTGAGCGGGAGTGGATTACCAGGGAAAGATTGAATTTGGCCCAAATCATGGAACGCTCACTCGATTTGCTCAGTGACCTGTGGGCTGCGCAAGGTGATGCCCGATCCAGTTTGCTTATGGCACACCAGCTATTGAAATTGAATCCGTACTCAGAGGTGGCAATTAGAAAAGTTATGCGCTCACACGTAGCTTTGGGCGATAAACCTGCTGCTGCGAAAGCACTCGCGGATTGGAAAGCAACTCTGGCAAGAGAGCTTGATCTTTTTGACAATCGAACCTTGGCGGACTTCGTCTAATCACAGGAATCAGCGTTGGGAGTGACCCTTAGCCCTATTTTTTGATTTCGTAGTCCTCGAGCAATCGACGCCCAATAATCATCTTTTGAATGTCTGCTGTTCCCTCACCGATCATGAGCATGGGGGCTTCACGGTAGAGACGCTCAATTTCATATTCCTTGGAGTAGCCATAGCCGCCATGGATGCGGAATGAATCCTCAACAACCTCTTTGCAGTACTCGCTTGCAAGGTACTTGGCCATTCCCGACTCAAGGTCGTTGCGCTCACCACTGTCCTTGAGTCGAGCCGCCATGATCATCATTTGGTGTGCTGCTTCAACTTTGGTGGCCATGTCAGCCAACCTGAACGAGACTGCCTGGTGCTCAATGATCGGCTTGCCAAATGTCGTGCGCATTTGGGCGTACTCGATACCAAGCTCAAACGCTCTCATGGCAAGACCACAAGCCCGCGCCGCGACATTGACCCGGCCTACTTCGACGCCATCCATCATTTGGTAGAAACCTTTGCCCGGCTCACCGCCGAGAAGATCATCTTGGGACAGGACTAAGCCGTCCATGATCATCTCGGTGGTGTCAACACCTTTGTAACCCATTTTCTCGATTTTGCCGGGAATGGTTAAGCCGGGGCGAACTTCACCGAAGCCTGATTCCTTTTCAATGAGAAACGTCGACATTTTTTTGTAAACACGGGCATCTGGTGCGGCACCTTCATCGGTGCGAACAAGTGTTGCAACCAGCGTGGATGAGCCACCGTTGGTGAGCCACATTTTTTGACCGGTGAGAACGTAGTCATCACCTTTTTTCACCGCTTTGGACGTAATCGCAGCGACGTCTGATCCGCAGCCTGGCTCGCTCATGCTGAAAGCACCGCGAACCTCACCCGTTGCCATGCGTGGCAGGTACTTTTCCTTTTGTTCCTGGGTGCCGTGGTGCATAACCATGTAGGCGACAATGAAATGAGTGTTTATTACTCCGCTGACACTCATCCAGCCGCGGGCGATTTCCTCCACCACGAGTGCGTACGTCAACAAAGACTGGCCAAGGCCGCCATATTCCTCAGGAATCATCAAACCAAAAACGCCAAGTTCTTTCAGGCCATCGACAATCTCTTGGGGGTACTCATCAGCGTGCTCAAGATCGCTGGCAACCGGGATGATTTCCTTGTTCACAAAGTCTTTAACCGCAGCCAAAATCTCAATTTGGATGTCATCCAAACCATCTGTTTGAGCCAAACGCGTCATTTCAGTCCCCTATTCCGGCGCAGTGAATGATTGTGTTCGCGACATGCCCGCGGCGCGACCCTTGCTGGCAACAACGAGCGCCATCTTGCGTGATGCTTCATCGATCATTTCGTCCCCCAACATTGCCGCACCTTTTGCGCCGCCCGCCGCCGACGTTGCGTAATCGTAAGCGTCAAGAATCATTTCCGCATGGTCATAATCTTCTTGCCTCGGGGAATAGACCTCATTTGCCGCATCAATCTGACCCGGGTGCAGCACCCACTTGCCATCAAATCCCAGGGCAGCTGAGCGGCCAGCAACGCGCTCGAAGCCTGCGACATCCTTGATTTGTAAATACGGGCCATCGATAGCTTGCTTGTCAAATGCTCGCGCCGCCATCAAAATGCGCATCAGGATGTAGTGGTAGGCATCGCCGGTGTCGTAGCCGGGAGGCTGCTCTCCAACGACCAATGACTTCATGTTGATACTTGCCATGAAATCTGCTGGGCCAAAGATGATGGTTTCAACGCGTGGACTTGCCTGCGCAATAGCGTCCACGTTGATCAGACCCAGTGCATTTTCAATCTGGGCCTCAATTCCAATTTTGCCGATTTCAAGTCCATTTGTTTTTTCCAATTGGGTGAGAAGCAAATCAAGAGCGACTACTTGATCTGCCGTTTGAACCTTTGGCAACATGATGCAGTCAAGATTTGCTCCCGCGCCTTCAACAACTTCGATGACATCCGCGTAGGTCCACTGGGTTGTCCAATCGTTCACTCGCACCGTGCGGATCTTGTCGCCGTAGCCCCCCTCGTTGAGCGCGGCGACAATGTTCTTACGCGCTTGCGGCTTGGCAAGTGGTGCGACGGCATCCTCGATGTCCATGAAAACTTGATCGACGGGCAAGCCACGTGCCTTGTCCAACATTTTTTCGCTGCTGCCGGGGACGGCGAGATTGGAACGGCGAGGGCGCAGTGTGCGCTCAGAGGGTGTCACAGACATGCGCCCAAGCGTAGCCACAGATCCCCCTACTCGCTGGTCCTGATCTTGACTGTGGTGCAGGTCACCCTATGCTCACGATGTGACCGAGCAACCCGCGGGATTTGCGCTCCCGGCCAAAGAGTTAACGCGCGCCCGCTTTGCCACAATTTTCCTGTTTTTTATCAATGGTCTTGCCCTGAGCGCTGTAACCCCACGACTGGCTGACCTTCAAAACCAGCTGTCCATGAGTGATATCGCGGTAGGTGCGGTATTGAGTGCAGGGGCCGCTGGTGGACTTATTTTCGGGCCTTTTGCCGCAGTGGGAATCAGGAACCTGGGTAGCGGAAAATTCTCCATGATTGCAGTGACCGTCATGCTGCCGTTACTCCCATTTGTCGGCCTCGCCCCTACGGTCGTTGCTTTGGGCCTGGTTATTTTCGCTATTGGCGCCGTTGACTCCGTGCTCGATGCAGCTCAAAATGCCCACGGCCTCGAACTTCAGCGGCTTTATCGACGCTCGATTATCAACAACATGCATGCCTTCTGGGCACTCGGGACAGTTGTCGGCGCACTCATCGGTGCCATTACCCTTGCAGTTGATTTCTCACTGACTTGGACGCTCGCTGGTGTCAGCATTCTCGGACTTCTCGGCGTAGTCGTCACATTCACCTGGGTCCTCCCGCGAACAGTGAGTGGATTGGATGCGACCAAATTGGTAGAAATCAACATTGCCGACGAATTCACATCAGATCACCTGAGCACGGCGGACCCAAGTTCCGTGGCACCTATTAGTTCATCGAAATTCTCAGTTGCCCGAGTATCGGCACCGATGGTTCTCGTGCTCGGGGCATTAGGGTTTCTCACCGTCTTGGCTGTGACAGTCGAGGACGTTCCACAGCGATGGAGTTCGATTTACCTGACTGACATCGGGTTGCCTGCCGGCAGTGTGGGCTTTGGTGTTGTTGCGTTTACCGTCTCACTAACAATTGGTCGATTCCTCGGAGACTTCTTTGTCAACAAATTTGGTGAGCGAGCAGTCGCCCAAGTCAGCATGGCCGTGACCGCTGTGGTTCTCGCCGGCGCCTTATTGGTTGGAAGTGCAACGGCATTTATTGGGGCCTGCATTGTGGCGGGGCTTGGAGTTGCAACTCTCTTCCCTGCTGCCATGCATGCCGCGACCTACGTTCCCGGTATCAGTCCCGGATCTGCGGTCACGGTCGTCAGTTGGATTTCACGCGCAGGGTTTGTTCTTGCCCCGCTCATTGTTGGAATCATTGCGCAAAACCTCGGCGTTCAATGGGGCATTGGAATTGCAGTGCTTGCAGCACTCGTGATCATTCCCCTGGCTCGAGTACTGCGCCCTCGAACCCGCGTGGAAACATTATTAAATCGGTGATGTTTCAAGTGGTTCTTTGATCTGGGAACTAGACCGGATCACAATGACAATGCCAAGCAAAATCAACGCCGCCGCTGGATAGATGGCCAATGGCGGTGTCTGCCCCAGCCAAATGGCCGCAACGAGCGCAGCTCCCGGCATCTCAAGCAAAATAGTCAGCGACACGAATGTTGCTGATGAATTCGCCAACACCTTATTCATCAACGTGTGACCAAGGAGTTGAGCCCCCAACGTGATTCCAAGAATCATGAGCCATGCTTGAGCGCTGAAACCAACGAGTTCCTGCTGAAAAACAAATAGCAGCGGCAGGATCGTTATCGCAGCGACTCCGTAGAGCAAAAAAGTCATGGTTGCCGTCGACACAGACTTGCGCACTTGTTCGCCCACGGACACATAGGCTGCAGCGAAAATAGCGCCAACCAGGGCCAGGATGTCACCGATAAGGTGTCGAGTGTCAAGTTGAACGTCGATGCCTGACAACAAAATTACTCCAGACAATGCAATGCCAATACCAACCCACGCGGCCGGTGATATTCGAACCCCGCGCGCCCTTGCGATGAAAGCTGCCCAGATGGGTTGAGTTGCAACCAATGCGGTGGATGCCGCGACCGATGTAAACACGAGGGATGGAATCCAAGTAGCGAAATGCAAGCCAAGGAATATGCCGGCTGTGCTCGTTAGCTTGATTTCGCGTCTGGTCAGCCGCTTAAGAGACCCACGATCACGAAAGGCAACCCACAATCCGGTGAGACCACTGCCAATGAAACACCGCCAAAATGCGATCGCGAGCACCGGTGCTGCGGTAGCCGCAATGACCGGCCCGCTGAGGGCGATAAAGACCACGGCCACGGCCAGTGCAATGAGATCCCCCGCCGGGGGTGGACGCAATGAGTCGACTTCGCGCCCGCTCGATGCCCGTGCCATGGGGGAAGCCTGCCTTAGTCAGGGTCGGAACCTTTTATGGGATACCTCTATATGGGGACAGCCTTCCCGAGATCGTCTTCCCAAGATCGAACGGTAACCTTCCCGAGTGAACACAAACCCGCGCGTCTTCCTCGCCCGCCTGAATGGTTTGGGCGTTTTTGATCCCATGGGGGATCAAATGGGCAAGGTTCGTGACTCCATCGTGGTTCTGCGCACAGGATCCAACCCCCCGCGGCTGACCGGTTTGGTCGTTGAAGTACCTCCTCGCCGCCGAATATTTGTCCCCATGACCAAAGTCACCACAATTGATGCCGGGCAAATTATTGTGACCGGAACCGTTAACCTGCGACGCTTTCAGCAACGTCGAAATGAAACACTCGTCACCGCCGAGCTTCTTGACCGCTCGGTCACCATGAGTGCAACCGGCGAGGTAGTGACAATCGCCGACGTCAGTGTCGAGCAAACTCGAAGCAGGGAGTGGCTCGTTGACCAACTCTTTGTCCGGCGTTCGCCCACGGGTTTTCGTCGCCGCTCGGAGAAAATAACAGTTGCGTGGAATGCGGTAACCGGGCTCTCGCTTCCGAATCAAGATCAGCCGGCAGAACAACTCCTGGCGACAATGGATTCACTTCGCGCTGCCGACGTTGCCGCGATGCTGCATGAATTGAGCCCCAAGCGGCGAATTGAAATTGCTCGGGAATTCAACGATGAGCGATTAGCCGATGTCCTCGAAGAGTTGCCGGATCAAGATCAGGTTGAGATCTTGGAAACTCTCGAAGCAGAGCGTGCTGCTGACGTCCTGGAAGAAATGGATCCCGATGACGCCGCCGACCTTATTTCCGAGTTACCTCCGGAGCGGGCCGAGGATCTCCTCGAGCGCATGGAACCTGATGAAGCAGAAGATATTCGTCGACTGTTGTCCTATGACGATTTCTCTGCCGGTGGCATGATGACGAGCGAGCCCATTGTTTTGGCCCCTGATGAAACTGTGGCCGATGCATTGGCTCAAATTCGAAACCCAGATCTTTCCCCCGCTCTGGCTTCACAGGTCTACGTCTGCCGCACGCCCACGGAGACTCCAACCGGTAAATACCTCGGGGTTTGCCACTTTCAACGGCTCTTGCGCGAGCCACCGTCGTCCTTGGTGTCTTCCCTCATTGATACATCCATCGAGCCCATGCGGCCTGACACGCCTCTGTCTGATCTCACTCGAAGTTTCGCCGCATACAACCTTGTCGCACTGCCCGTGGTCGATGAAAACGGTTCCCTCGTGGGAGCAGTGACATTCGATGACCTTGTGGACCACATGCTCCCAGAGGACTGGCGGGAGGTGAGTGATCATGACTAATTCTCAGTCCGGCTCCCAGTCGAACTCGCAGTCGAACTCGCAGTCGAACTCGCAGGCGAAGAAGTCACAACGCCCTGAAAACCGGTTGGATCAACCCCTAGAGCGTGGTCGTGCGCGACGACCGAGCTATGACCCAGAAGTATTTGGTCGCATGTCCGAGCGCGTTGCTCGCCATATTGGCTCATGGGCATTTATCGCTTGGATGACGGTTGTCGTGGTGTTCTGGGTCAGTTGGAATGTTTTTGCTCCCCAGGAGTGGAAGCCTGATGCATATCCTTTCATTTTCTTGACCTTGCTCCTCTCGCTGCAAGCGTCTTATGCCGCTCCTTTGATTTTGCTTGCTCAAAATCGACAGACCGACCGCGATCGAGTGCAATTCCAAGAAGATCGGCAACGCAATGAGCGTATTCTCGCGGATAGCGACTACCTCGCTCGCGAAATCGCTGGATTGCGCAACGCCATGGGAGAAGTCGCCACGCGTGATTTTATGCGGAGCGAATTGCGAGATCTGCTAGAAGAAATCAATGAGCGCTTGGAACAATTGGAAAACCAACGCAAGAATGAATCTCCCGATAAATCGAATTGAGCGATCGAATCCAACTCCAGTATGCGGGTGAAGTGATCACCGATAGCATCAGAACATGGCATTAAACCGTGGCAACAGTTCTGACAACACCGTCTCACTCGATGAGGTAAATGCGGCGCTAGCCACCGTGAATGATCCTGAAATTAATCGACCTATAACGGAGATTGGCATGCTCAAGGGTGTCGATATTCGCAAGGGCGGAGTGGTCGAGGTCGGAGTTTTCCTCACCGTTTCAGGCTGCCCCATGAAGACAACGATCATCGAGCGTGTGACCGACGCTGTGATGAAAGTTGCGGGCGTGAGCAAAGTCTCTGTCGAACTCGACGTCATGAACGACGAGCAACGCGCAAACATGAAATCGATTTTGCGTGATGGAAAACCCGAGAAAGAAAATCAATTTAACAAGCCGGGATCCCTGACCAAGATTTTTGCTATCGCATCAGGGAAAGGCGGCGTCGGGAAATCATCTGTCACCGCTAACCTTGCCGTGACTTTGGCACAAAAAGGTTTCTCCGTTGGCCTGCTTGACGCCGACGTTTATGGACACTCCATCCCTCGAATTCTTAATGCCATGGCACCTCCGACAATGGTCGAGGGCATGATCATGCCTCCGCAGGGTTATGGAGTACGTGTTATTTCCATGTTGCCATTCAAGCCAGGTGGTATCGAACAGCCCGTTGCTTTTCGTGGGCCGATGCTGCACCGCGCTCTCGAACAGTTTCTCACCGATGTGTGGTGGGGCGATTTAGATTTCCTGCTCCTTGACTTACCTCCCGGCACCGGAGATATCGCAATGTCCACGGCGCAACTACTCCCCCATGCAGAAATTGTTGTTGTCACCACACCTCAACTTGGCTCTGCCGATGTCGCTATCCGAGCAGGAACACTTGCGGCCCAGACGCATCAGAAAGTCTTCGGTGTTATTGAAAACATGAGTTCGTTCCCTTGCCCTCACTGCGGAGAACCTCTCGACCTATTTGGTGCCGGTGGTGGCCAACTCGTTGCTGATGGGCTCACCAAAGTTCTGGGAACTGAAATTCCATTACTCGGAAAAATTCCATTTGATGTTCGCTTGCGCGAAGGCGGTGACAGTGGCGAGCCATTGGTTTTGGCGTTCCCTGACAGCCCTGCTGGAGAGGCAATCTATTCGGTCTCTGCGGCCTTGGGTGCCCAACCACGTGGACTTGCCGGCATGTCCCTGAATATTTCACCGGCTGGACGCTAAAACGGTCGGTTGTAGCCCACTATAAAAAAATTAGGTCGTGTCAGGGTCAAAGGCTGGCGGCTGCGCGGATTTACCGTCACCGGGCTTGCGGTCGCCGGGCTCATCGTCTTCCTCATCTGTGAAAAGGGAGCTCGCGAGTTTCTTGGGGTGATAGTCCCCGAGGCCCTTGACCGTGTTGAGAGTTTCATTGAGGTCGATGCCTGATGATTGAGCCAGGTCCTTACGAGCATCAACTGCCATTGCTCGAATCTGCTTAATCCATTTGGCAGCATCGGCTGCCGCCTTGGGCAACTTTTCCGGACCGAAAATCATCAAACCAATCACCGCGAGGGCAATGAGTTCTCCGATTCCAATATCAAACACGTGTCTAGGCTACGCCGCAGTCTGGATCACATGCCATGTGGTTCCAGAACCATACGGAGCGAAGCCGAAATTAGCCAATATTTGTCGAAGAACCCAACGTCAGGGACACTGTTCGGGTCTGGCCGTTGCGCGTGAACGTGACATCGACGGTGTCGCCCGGGTCATAACTTCGGATTGCAACGACCAGCTCCGTTGAGTCAGCAACTTGGCGACCATTGAGCGCCGTAATGACGTCACCTGCATTGATGCCAGCGGCCTGAGCCGGTCCATCCGCCGTCAACTCACCAACTTCAGCTCCTTCGCCTGTGTAGGCGGTGTTGAGAACAACGCCGATGATGGGCGTATTGGAATCTCCCGTTGCAATGATTTCCTCAGCGATTCGTTTGGCCGTGTTGATAGGAATTGCAAACCCCAGTCCGATGGATCCCGTCTCAGCGTTGAGGGAACCGGCAAGTGTGGCGATAGCAGAGTTGATTCCGATAACGCGGCCAGCACCATCGAGCAATGGACCTCCTGAGTTGCCGGGATTAATTGCAGCATCGGTCTGAATTGCGTTAATGAAAGCAAGTTCGGACCTGCCCCCTGCCGTGACAGGCCGATCCAGCGAACTGACAATTCCTGCTGTCACAGTGCCATTGAGTCCCAATGGTGCACCAATTGCAATGGCCATTTCCCCAACTTTTACCTGCGAGGAATCGCCAAGTACTGCCGCCGGTAGACCCCTCTTGTCCACTTTGAGGACAGCAAGGTCATAGGACGTGTTCCGGCCCACGATCGTCGCTTTGGCTTTGTCTCCGTTGTCAAAGATCACGGTCAACTCACCCCCATTCGCGGCAGGGGCAGCGACGTGGTTGTTGGTGAGAATGTACCCATTGGATTGAACAACAAATCCAGATCCACTGCCGGACTGGTTTCCAGCCTCGATGAGAATCGACACAACGCTAGGCAGGACTGCTTCTGCGATAGCAGAAATTTCCGCCTCAACGGTGGCTTCGGTGACCTGAGCAACGGGTAATTCGATGTTCTGGTTCGTCGAGCCTTGGTCGATTCCGGTGCCAATCAAGTATCCACCTAGGCCCGCAACGCCGCCCACAATCAGTGAGGTGACGGTGGCGACGGTAACTGTGCCCAGAATTCCGAGACCACGACGTGACGACCCTGATTTGCCTGCCGCGGGAGCGGGCTGTGGCGGCAATGGGGGCGTGATAAAACTTGGGGGCGGAATCTCACTCATTCAGGCACTGCTCCCTCAAATTAATCGCGGCGTTAAATGCGAACGCCGCACAGCTCGTGCAGCACATTTACATTGCTACCCTGAGCCTACCCGCTGCTCCCACTAGGCTTAAACCGGAAGTTGTCAGAAGTGTGGTTTTCAAGCCCACAGATCGCGAGGAGTAGAGATGCCAGTACATGGGAAAGGTGCCACGGTGAGTGCTGCCAGCGCTCAGGTCGTCACCTACGCTGAAGAATTTCTCGATGAATCCAGTGCGGATCGTCCCACCGAAATGCGGGCCGCCCGAGAACGAGCCACAGACTTGGGAATCAACGCCCTCAGCCATCAAGGCGCCTCGCTTCTGGAGTTACTCGCTGCATCCGTGCAGGCGCAAGCAGTTATTGAGGTCGGAACCGGAGTAGGTGTATCGGGTGCCTCAATCCTGGCCGGTATGACACCAGGTGGTGTCCTCACCAGCATTGACCTCGAAGCCGAATACCAGCG
The DNA here is from genome assembly GCA_023253325.1 of Candidatus Nanopelagicales bacterium. Taxonomy (GTDB): domain Bacteria; phylum Actinomycetota; class Actinomycetes; order S36-B12; family S36-B12; genus UBA4592. The sequence goes on from JALRGY010000022.1 coordinate 18,706, forward strand.
CTATGCCCGCGAACTCTTTGAATCACTCGGCCACCCGCACCAACAAACGCGGTTGATCGCTGGCCGGGCATTGGACGTCTTGCCGCGATTCTCTGATGCGGCCTACGACATGCTCGTGGTCGATGCTGATCCTGCCGAATACCCTGCGATCTTGGTGCAGGCCAAAAGACTGTTGCGCATCGGTGGGTTAGTGATTTTCAATGGCGTTTTTGCCAGCGGAATGGCTGATCCTTCGGCCAGGGATTACGAGGCAATCGCGGTGCGTGACACGGCGGCTGAGCTGCGCCATGACGATGATTGGCTCCCATCGCTGCTCACCGTGGGTGAGGGCATTTTGATGGGCTCGCTGCGCTCGCGAAACACATAAAAAATTCCCACCCTCTCGGGTGGGAACCATGTCGATCTTTGAGGTGTAAAGCCCCAACGGGTTAAGCAAAAACCTCGAGCAGTTTGGCGCCCAATTCCTTTGCCTCATCCATTTTGAGCTCAACCACGAGGCGTCCTCCGCCTTCGAGGGGAACGCGCATGACATAACTGCGCCCTTCCTTGGTGACCTCCATTGGTCCGTCTCCGGTACGTGGCTTCATCGCGGCCATGTTCTGTCCCCTTCCAGCCAAGTTATTCTGATGATTCGCAATGGGCGAATAGACCCATTATTCCGCAAGCATCCCTACCCAATGCCCTTAGGGGGCACTTGTGAGTTTTTTAGCCCTATTTCAGGGCCGACGTAGGAAGGGCCCCTGCTTCAACGACCTCTTTGAATTTACTCAGAGATTTTTTGACCCCACCCAGCAGCGGGTATTTCCCGATCGGCCAGCCCGCCACGCCGAGCACCCCGAGGGGCAGCACAAAGTCCTCACTCCAGATAAAGCGGGAGCGCCCTCCCGGCAGAGCTACAACCTCCATGGTGCCGGTTCCCTTGACCAGTGCACCCGTGTGGAGTACATCCACCCGATATGGCCGATCCCAATGGGTGATAGTCATGGTGTCCCAGAAACCAATTGGGCCTGCGCCTGTCCACCCTGCAATCTCTGAGCCAACACTGCGACCATCACCTTTTCTCACCTCTACCCGGGTACCCAGCATCCACTGATGCTGCTGAGTCCATTCGCTAAAGGCATCAAAGACCGTTTCAACAGATGCATTGATGGTGACATCAAGATTAAGCGTTCGAAGACGTTCCTTTTTCACAATTTTCCTTCTTTAGGTGCCGTGTCCTGCTTGGTGTTCAGTCAGATTATTTGTCGGCTTTTAGGTCATGGATAATCCGTTGCATTTCCTCGATTTTTTGATCGACTTCATCCATGCGATAACCACGTAATGTGACATCGAATGTCGGCTCTCCTGACGAGTTTGTCTCGGGAACATGATCCCCTGAATTCTCCGCACCCATGGATGGTGCGAACTTCCCAGTGATCACGAGCGCTACCACAGCGATTATCGCAATCGCGATCACAACAAAAAGAAATGTCACTCCTCTAGTCCACCACAAATTGACCCATTGCGACAGTTGGCAGAGCCACATGTATCTTTAGTTGAACATTCAATTATTTGCCCCACCTTATCAAGGAGTACTCATGTCAGAATGAGCCAACACAACGGGAACCTGGGTCATTGACCCATCGCACACCAACATCGGATTCTCTGCTCGCCATGCGATGGTTGCCAAGGTCCGCGGAACGTTCACCGACTTCACCGGAACTTTTGTCCTCGACGGCGAGGATCCTTCTCAGTCGAGTGCGGAGCTCACCATCATGACCGCATCCATCACCACTCGGAATGACGACCGCGATGCCCATCTCAAGAGCGGTGACTTTCTCGACGTTGAGAGTTTCCCAACACTGACCTTCACATCAACATCAGTGGCCGCGAACGGCGAAACATTTGTGGTGACCGGCGACATGACAGTCCGCGGAACCACCAAGAGTGTCCCTGTGACATTCGAACTCATGGGCGTCAGCACCGATCCATGGGGCGGCATCCGAATTGGTTTCGAAGGCTCAACTGAAATCAGCCGCAAAGACTTCGGTTTGACCTGGAACACGGCCCTTGAAACCGGTGGCGTACTCGTTGGAGACACCGTGAAAATTGAATTGGATGTCGAAGCAGTAAAGAGTTAATAGTTCACAGGGCGCGCGTCAACCAGGCCTCTAGCGTTTGCGCGACTTGATTGACCTCGTCGATAAGAACAAACTCTCCCTGTGAGTGAGCAAGTGATGGATCCCCCGGCCCGTAATTCACGGCCGGGGTTTTCATTTCCACGAACCGAGCAACGTCTGTCCAACCAAACTTTGGCGCAACAAGGGCACCTGTTGCTCTGAGAAAATCCTGAGCAATCTGTTGGCTGAGGCCAGGTGCGGCAGCCGGCGCTTGATCAGTGACCTCAACATCGAAATCGCTGAAAAGATCCACCACGTGAGCGATCGCCTGCTCGACACTCTTGTCCGGTGCAAATCGATAGTTGATTGTCACGACACAGCGATCGGGGATCACATTGCCCGCGACTCCCCCCTCGATACCGACCGCATTGAGCCCCTCGCGGTATTCCAAACCATCAATCACGATCCTCGCTGGTTCATAGGATTCAAGAATCCGCAGGATTTCCCGTGGGCCTGATGGATGGCGTTTCGACCCATCCAACTTCTGGCGCTGTGCGCCCGCTCCCCATGCGTACTCACCTGAATTCGGATCGTTCCTTGGCAACCTGCTTCAACATTCGCATTACTCGGTTCCATCAAAACAGCGAAGTCGGCTGCCAAGAACTCCGGTGCCTCGCGAGCAAGGCGCCCCAAACCATTGAATTCCGCGGCAACTTCTTCAGCTTCATAGAAAATATAAGTAACGTCAACCGACGGGCTGGCCACCCGCGTTGCCAAATGCAGGGCAACGGCAACCCCACCCTTCATGTCACAGGCCCCCAAACCAAAAACGCGCCCTCCGTCAATCCTGCCTGGAAGATTGTTGTTGGCCGGCACAGTGTCGAGGTGACCAGCCAGAATGACGCGGACCCCATGGGCATTGTGATTTGTGGCAATAACGTTATTCCCAATCCGATGCACACTCAGGTGCTTGGCGCTCTTCAGCGCCTGCTCAATTGCGTCAGCGAGCGCCTTTTCATTATGTGACTCACTGGGAATGTCAATGAGCGCAGCCGTCAACTCAGCCAACTCGCCGCCGGTTGGCAGTGACACCTTCTGATTAATTTCACCCACGTGGATACGGTAGTCCGGTGACTGACACAAAAATCGCCGGACCTGCAAGCGCACTGGGCTTGGCCACCTATTCGGGGGACACTCTTCTTGATGTGTGGTACCCCAATCCAACCCTCGGTGAAACACCACTTGACGTTCCTGGACTTGATGCTGCCGCAGTTCATGATGAGCTCCGCGGAGTCAATGTCACGGGTATAAGGACTGTGATCACCGATTTATCTGCGCCCCCCGCGGACGCAGCCGACGCATACCTGCGCCTTCACCTGCTCTCGCACCGGCTCGCGCCACCGAGGTCCATCAATATGGATGGAATCTTTGGCATTCTCAACCTAGTGGCGTGGACCAACATCGGTCCAGTGTCGTTGGAACGAGTTTCTGAGATTCGGTTGCGAGCTCGCGCACGCGGTCAACAAATCACGGTGTTGGGAATCGACAGGTTTCCTCGCATGGTCGATTACGTCACT